>CAMKAJ010000005.1 GCA_946410455.1 uncultured Bacteroidales bacterium | reverse complement strand
ATCAGGGCGGTTTGGGGACTTCCACCCGTTAGAGTACGTTCGTGCTGGGCGAACCACAATCAGGGCTGACCTTCGGGCCAGCCCTGTTTTTTATGAGATATTTTAATAATTCGTCAATTATTATTGTATTTTGCCGTATTATTCTTATATTGCGCATTATAATACTGATTTTATGAATAAAAAACTTCATAATCACTCTGTAGATGAGCTGTTGAATAATGAAGGGGTATTATCCGTCCCGGACTTCGTTTCATTCTGGCCAGATTCGCCCAAAGCTTCTGTTTATTCAAGAATCAGAGCATTGCTAAAAAGCGGTCGTTTATCCATGGTAGGAAAAGGACAATATCAAGCTATCCATAAGCCCGAATACCCAGTTGTTATCACAGACTGGATGAGGGACATCAATAAATACCTTATTAATAAATGTGATGGTATTAATTTCTGCATATCACAAAAGGGAAGCAATTTGTATGTAGATGTATCTAAAAAAGATATAAACAAAGTACACACACAGCTTTTACTTCGTACCTCCAAAGTTGTTTTTTATAAAGATGCGAAGTTATTCCCTGTAGACTTAGAGGGCTTTATCATACTTTGCGTATTAGTCTCTGACGCACCTGTTTTAGAATCGGAAGGCATATGCTGTCCAAGTTTAGAAAAACAACTTGTAGACAATATCTGCAGAAAAAAAATGAATTTGATGGAATTCCAAAGAGCCATGGAAATCTATCCTGTGAACATTAATCGTCTTCGCCGCTACGCTTCAAGACGAGGTGTTACCGAAGAATTATCAGAGTGTTTATCCTATGTCAATCAAGAGCGTATAAGATTGTTCTCTGCAACGCAGAAGTATCTTTCAACGATTCCTGTTGAACGCGCTTGGGTATTTGGCTCTTTTGCAAGGGGTGAAGAAACTCAGTCAAGTGATCTAGACTTACTTGTTGACTATGTAAAAGGAAACACTCTTTCTCTTCTGGATACTATTAAATTCAAAAAAGGCCTGGAGAACATTATTGGGCGAGAAGTAGATTTAGTTGAGAACGGATTCCTTAAGTCATTCGCCCTCCCCTCCGCAAACAAAGACAAATACTTAATCTATGAGAGATAAATTGAACGATAAACGCCGTTTGGATTCGATGCTTGAAGCCATGGCAAGCATCGAAGAATTTATGCATAACGTTGATTCGTGTGACAGTTTCACATCAAACAAGATTCTATGTCACGCAGTAGTTTATAACTTGCAATGCATTGGAGAGAGTTCCTATAAACTTAGCCGAGATTTTGTCACCTTACATCCGGACATCGATTGGGAATCAATTGAAGGACTCCGTCATGTTTTGGTGCATGACTATTACAGCGTAAACCTGAAAATGATTTGGAATATAATCCAAAAAGATTTACCTGAACTCAAATCGTGGTTAACTCAATACTTGCAAGGTGCTGATTGATAATACTCCACAGATTTCAGTACCCCAGACGCACAAGAGTCTCCACTGGATCCGGAACTACAGTAGTTCCAGTGCGAAGACCTTTGTCTATCAGGTACTGAAGTGTAAGGTCTGAACGGTTGGTAAAGAATCCGTCGGAGCGTGAGGTCTGCTCTTCCATCTGCTCCAGAGAATCGAATGAATATGGATGGTTGAGCATTCCGGCTTCGTGCACAAGATCGGCTTGCCAGGAGTGGTTGAGCTCTGCGTAGTTATTTGGCTCTCCGGAGATTGAGGGCCCGCTGATGTTTGCCCCGTTGCTCATTGCCCAATTCAATATAGCCCGGAATCCGTCTTCCGTCTCCAGGTCACCGCCGGGAATCTCCTTGGGGCACGGAGGCCAGAGAAGGAAGCACATGGGCAGCTTGCCTTTAAATACAGCATTGGCTCTTACAAGAGACTCGGGCGAGAAGGTTTGAAGAATAACCTTGCCAGGGGTTTTGCCAACCTGCACTAGACCGTCCTTGTAGAATTCGCTTGATGTGGGCTTTGAGGTAATAATATTCCATCCGCATGCATCCAGAATATCATATACCCTTTGCTCCATATCCTCAGGATTGACTTCGGGTTCTTTGAATTCAATATAGATTCCGGGGCGGTGACCAGCATCTGCCGGGTCCGGCACATAAGCCCCGGAGAAATCGTAGTCCAGAAGCTCCATATACTTGCCTCCCTCCTTTGCCTCTGCGCTTATCTGAGCGAGAGTTTTGCCTTCGCAATCAGACTTTAGTCTCCACGGCAACACGCGCCTGCCTTCTGCGTCGCGCTTGAGCATAAATCCCTCAGCATAAGCAATTTGGTCTTGCAGTGCAGAAACGTATTGACTGCCGGCAAAAGCGGGGCGGGCCTGCTCGGGACGGGCTTCGTTAAACCAAGCACCGGCATCGAGCTGAAGCAACTCTGCGTAATAATAAGATGCGGCGTAATATGGCTTGAATGACTCGGCATCTCGTTGTAGCTGGGCGGCAGCATCTTCTTCGCTGAAGCCAAGCGACAGGTAGAGGCCAAGGCGGGATTCCGGAACAGTAGAACCAAATACCGCCTCAATATTGGTGGTGCGTGTAAGATTCTCGTCATGGTTGGCCAGAATCACTCCGTCCTTAGTGCATTGAAGGTCTGATTCCAGATAATCTGCACCCATCTCCCGGGCCCAGCGCCAGGCGCTCTCAGTCTCTTCCGGAGCCCAGTAAGTGGAACCCCGGTGGGCCATTACGGCATTTTGCGGCACGCAAGAGTTGATATCTTGAAGTTGCGCATTGTCGCAAGAGCACAGCAATACAAGGGCGGATAGAAAAGTCGTGCGGCGAATCATGGCAAATTAGAAAGAGAGTGAAACACCAAGACCTACTGTGGGGTGAAGCCCGTTACCGACAGATGGAGTAAAAGCAATGTTAGGAGTCATTCGCAAGTCTTGGAAGTACATATTCTTGACTTTTGCCACATTGACTGCATCGCAAATGTTCCAGATAGTGTAGGCGAAATGAGCAGCCGAGGTTATCAGGGCAGCACATAAAGATGCGCCAAAGAGTGCGTTGGAGCTGGTAGATGGCAAACCGTTATCCCTGAAATAGTAACTGCCGTCCGCCGCCGAATAGAACATGAGCGATACTTCTGTCGCCTCCAGAAGGCTGAATCCAAGATGCCCGGCAAAGATTCCTATTCCTCGCCCCCATTCTCCGTCAATGCACTGGCCAAGGCCGGGGATAAAGAAAGATGCGACACCTGCACCTGCCGGAGAGTAAGGATCGTCAAATTGCTCGACGTAGGCTCTTGGATTGTAGATGTTAGCTATGTCGCGGTAGCTGATGTCGTGGCGCTCTGCGTAATAGTGCTGAGGCTCCGGCGCGGGTTCGCTATAATTCTCTACAAAGCCGTTTTCGTAAGCGATGGATTGAATCTCCGAGAAATTCAAAAAATAGGTAGGTCCGTTGGGGTTGTCCAAACGCATAAATTTAACGGTATTGTCCCCAACCTCCAATACCTTGGCTTTAATCTGCTCTCCGTTGGTTTTGGTAATGATGTCGTCGGCATTTGCCTTGACAGCTGCAACGAGCAGCAAAACAGTGAGAAGTGCTAACTTTTTCATATAGGATATATACTTGATTCTGTGAATTTTATGAGGTCTTCCGGATTAATTCTTATTTGCATGCCTCTAACGCCGGCACTTATATAGATGAAATCATGAAGCAGGGCGCTCTCGTGAAGAAAGGTTGGGAAAACTTTCTTCATTCCAATGGGCGAGCAACCGCCGCGAATGTAGCCGGTAAGAGGAAGAAGTTCCTTAACGTGGAGCATTTCACAATTCTTGTTTCCGGAGATGCGGGCGGCCAGCTTCAGGTCCACTTCCAGCGAACCGGGGATTACACATACAAAAGGCCCCGTCTTGTCGCCGCGCAGCACAAGCGTCTTGAACACGCAGTCCAAGTCCTCGCCTAGTTGCTCGGCCACGTGAGACGCCTCAAGATGATCCTCGTCAACCTGATACTCGACGAGAGAATAATTGATGCCTGCAGCATCCAGCAATCTTGCAGCATTGGTTTTCTGGGCCATGGTATAGTAACGATTATATCGGCATCCACACAAATACCAGGGCGTCCCAGAGGGCGTGGCTGACGATAAGAGCCGGCAGTGCCTTGGGGCAGAGAAAATAGATAAAGCCCCAGACTGCACCGGCTACGAGGGCTGCCATAATCAGCATAAAGTTAAAAGACCAGATGTGCACCAGGGCATAGATGGCTGTAGTTATCACAAATGCAATGAACGCCCCGGCTTTGCAGCCAGTAAAACTCCTGGCCAGAGTACGCTGCACATATCCTCTCCAAAAGAACTCTTCTGCCGGGCCAATCAACACCAAAAGGAGCACGGCAATCAAAGACGGAGACATGCCGTCTTTCATAGAATAGACGGCATCCACTCCCGGTCTTGCAAAGTCGAACCAGCGGCTGGAAAGATAGTCCCCGACCCAGAATATGCCCCACAGGGCAAAGGCCAGTGTTACTCCGGCAAATAGCTGAAGCACAGGCTTTTCTACCCTGGACAATAACGCCCATTCATCTTGAAAAGCCAAGCCCATGCCGGAAAGCACGACGGCTGAGAAAGACATCACAAGCCAAAAATTAGGCGCCCCGTGAGTCCACGGGCTAAACATGTAGAACCACAGCAGGGCCGCAACGCCTACCGCAATGCAGAGTTTCCTCATAAGAGCACGGAGAGGAAGAGTCCGAGCGAGAGCGGCAGCGAGAAAGCCATCTGAAGCTTTGCCGAGGCCTGATCAAGCCCCTTCATTGCGTCCAGCCCAAGTTTATTGTACTGCGAAGCCTGCTTGAGATTCTTGAATGCAGGAATAACAGCAACAAGGCACAAAAGCGACAAATAATGTAACTGGCCAGTAGCAACGGCAACAATAACCCACGCAAAAGGCACTACCATATATATACAATATAGTATGCTGGACGCCTTTAGACCGATAAGCATAGCGAAGGTCTTGATGCCTGCAGCTTTGTCTGTCTGTGTGTCGAAGGTATTATTGGCATGCAGAACAGAGACCGTTATTATTCCTATGGGCACGCTGAGTATCAGGGGTTCCCAAAGGAGCTCGCCGGTCACAGCACAGGCAGTACCAAGCACAGTCAGAACGCCAAAAATCACAAAGATATCGGCATCTCCCAGGGCATGGAATTTAAAGAAGGAGTACAAAGCTGTTAGCAGAACCCCGACACCTCCTATAATCCACAGCGTAGGGCCGCTAAGCAATGCTATGGTTATACCCACAGCACTGCCGAGAACGAATAGCAGCACGCTGAAACGCAGATACTCTGCCGGCTCGAACTTATGAAAAACCAGGTTAGGGACGGCAAACGCATTTTCGTTATCTACCCCGCTCTTGTAGTCGAAGTAGTCACTCAGCACATTGCCAGCCGAGTGCAGGAGCACCACCCCCAGAATACACAAGGCAAAAATCACCCAGGGCATCACGCCGCAGTGCACCAAGCCTTTACTGAACAAATATGCAAAAGATGCCAGGACCGGCATCGTAGAAACCGGAAAAGACCAGTAGCGGGTAACCGCCAGCCACTCTTTAAAACCATGCTTTGCCATATTCTAATTTTTTAAAAACCAATTTTTTATAAATTCAGCCCGACGTTCGAGCATAGTAAAATCAACAGAAGCCGCACAGTCGGTGGTTTTGTTGGTATTCATAGTGATGCCGGAAGTGAACATCACAGAAGGAATCTTCTTTTTAAGGAAAGGAGCCTGATCTGATATCTTAGTATAAAAATACTCAGTAAACGATTTGCTGCCGTAGTAATCGTAATAGATTCTAAGCCGTGTCTCGGCATTAGCCGCTTCCATCGACTTCTCAAACTTTTTACCCCCAAGAGCAATCAAGTAATCGGGTCTGTACTTATTGGGCGGAGCGAGTATGCTCCCTATAGTATCCAGATTCACAACCATAGAGAGTTTCCACGGAACTGCAGCAAAAGCCTCGGCTCCGGCAAGCCCCTGGCTATAGGCATCGAGCGCTACGAATATAAAATTCTTTCCGCTGTCCCTGAGCTTTTCTGCAAGATACAGAAGCACAGACACACCTGAGGCATTACTGTCTGCACCAGGGTAAATGTTACCGCCAATAAGTCCAAGACCGTCGTAATGTGCACACACAAGAGTGTATTTGTCGGAACGAAGGTTTCCTCTCCAAACGGCCACTATATTGCGTCCCACGCCCTTATCTGTTGCAAAGCTCTGAATAGACGGATCATAGCCAATCTGCTTCATGCGCCTGCATATATATGAGGCTGCCTCTACCGCGCCACGGCTTGCATGTCCCCTGCCCTCCATAAGCGAATCGGCAAGGCACAGCACATCATCTTTGATGCCGGCCCTCAGAGGAGCAGCCAGCATCATCAAATAGCCCAGAGCCACAAGAAATTTGCAAATTCCCTTCAAAACGGCACGATAAATGATTATCTTTGCAAATGTAGTGAAAAAGTTTCTCCTTTCAATATCGATTTTGCTATTTGCAGCACTCCAGATGCATGCTCAGTACGACAAAGACGTATTCAGCATGAGGGGTCGTCTTGCCCTTCAGGATGGCAAATACTCCCAGGCCATAGAGCACTTCAACATTCTGGCCAGACTGGATACCACGGATTATTGGTGCTTTTTCTACAGGGGCATTGCAAAATATAACCTTGGAGACATTCGCGGAGCTCAGAAAGACTTCAACACTTCTGTGCGCCTGAACCCGGTCTTCACCAACGGATATCACTACCGCGCCATCACGGAGAGCCGCAACGGCGAATACGAAAAGGCCTTCGACGACTTCGACAAAGCCATAAGCCTGCGTCCGGGGTTCATCGGACTGTACTACAGCCGTGGAGTCACCAACTTCCTGGCGCAGCGCTTCCCCGAGGCTGTAGAAGACTTCGACCGCTACATTCGCAAGGAGCCAAAAGATCCCTCGGCCTACCTTAACCGTGGTGCCTCCTACCTCTTCCTCGGCGATACTCTCAAGGCCATGAACGACTACAACAAGGCCATCAAGCTAGACCGCTTCGAGCCCGAGTGTTATGTTCGCCGGGGGCGAGTGCTTGCCGCTCAGGAGAAGTACCTTGAGGCCGTAGCCGACATGAGCAAGGCGGTAGAATTAGACTCCACAAACACCTTCGCCTACTTCAACCGGGCCCTGCTGTACTACGAGCTGCACGACTACAATTCCGCCATGCGCGACCTGAACCGTGTGCTCAAAGACGAGCCCGGGAACGCCCTCACGCTTTACAACCGTTCACTCATTTACGCCCAGGTTGGCGATTACGACAGTGCGCTGGAAGATATGGACAGGGTGCTCAACATCAATCCCCGAAATGTACTGGCCTACTTTAACCGTGCGGCATTCTTTATGGAGATGGGGCGCTGGCGAGATGCTCTATCAGACTACGACAGGGCCATCGAGCTCTATCCCGACTTTGCCAAGGCCTACCTTAACCGCTCCTACGTAGAGAACATGCTGGGTATGACCAAGGAGTCCAAGGCCGACTACAAAACCGCGCAGCACAAGGTCGGAGAATACAGGGCCAAGAGTGCCGGCGGAGAAGCTTCGTTCGCAGATACCACAAAAAAATATAACTCCCTGCTGGCGCTCGATGCCGACTTTGCCAAGAAAGACTTCGACAACGAGCTCCTGCAGCACCGCGATATAGACATACGCCTGCGGCCGCTCTACAAGTTCCAGCTGGCAGCAGAGCGCGAGCAGCGTAACCTTGCGCTCAGCAACCGTTTCGAGCATGTGCTGATAGACCGTTTCATCGATTCAGTTCCTGTGCCAGTGGTGGTCTCCAACAGCGACAGCTTGGTGACGCTCAAGCTCGTGCGCTCGCTAAGCTCGGTGCTCGCCGGAGACGGCAGCAGCGGCGCCGGCAAGGTACAGCTCACCCCTTCAGAGACTTTCTTCATAAGGGGCATCTACGATGTGCAGCAGAAGAACTACCAGGCGGCTCTCAATTGGTTCGACAAGGCCGTGAACGCTGCGTCGGGCGACGAAGAAAAAGACCGCTACAGCCGCTATTACAAAGCATTTTACCTAATGAACAGAGGCGTACTGAGAGCTGAGATGATAGACTTTATCGCCTCCCTGGAGGGGAACGTGCAGACTTTATCGATGGACGACAAGGGCGCCACTCGGGCTCGCGTTGCAGACAGGGTTGCGCGCAACTACGACTATACCGAGGCCATAGAAGACATGCAGGCAGCGACGGAACTTGTGCCGGATATTCCGCAGCTCTTTTTTAACCTGGGCAATCTCTACTGCCTGAGCAGCGAGATGGTTAACGCAATAGACAGTTACTCTCAGGCCTTGCGCCTGTATCCTGCTATGGGAGACGCCTACTTCAACCGTGGCCTCGTGCTTATCTACCTCAAAGACAAAGAGAAAGGCTGCATCGACCTGTCTCGCGCCGGAGAGCTCGGAATGCGCGACGCATACAGCGTCATAGACAAATATTGTACGAACGATGAGCTGCGTTAAGTTCAAATCTTTTTCTTCCGGCAGCTGCGGCAACTGCTACTTCGTAGGTCTTTTCCCCGAGGAGAGCCGCCGTTGCGAGGCCGGAGTCATTATAGATGCGGGCGTTAGTCCCCGACGCCTCAAGAAGGAGTTGCAGAGCGACGGGCTGTGCTTCGACGACTTCAGCGCCGTGCTGGTTACGCACGACCACATGGACCACATACGCTCCCTCGGCTCGTTCTGCAAACATGTGCGCAAGCCTGTATGGGCCACGGAGAACCTGCACCGTGCCTTGTCTCGCCACATGATGACCAAGTTCCAGATAAACGACTACAGGATGGAACTTAGCACAGACCGGTGGAACGAAATCATCCCCGGCCGCATCAGTGTAAGGCCCTTCATAGTCCCCCACGATGCGAGCGAAACCTGCGGTTATGCGATTCAGCTCGACGACTTCAAGTTCGTGATAATGACCGACATAGGAGCAATGACGAGCGAGGCCCTGAGTCTTGCACGCCAGGCCGACGCAGTGGTGATTGAGAGCAACTACGACCCTGAGATGCTCCGCCTGGGACCCTACCCCCTTGAGCTCCAGGCCCGTATACGCGGAGGCCACGGGCATCTGTCCAACCCGGAATGCGCCGAGGCGATTGCCGCATTCCGGCACGAGGGCCTGAGGCACATCTTTCTCTGCCACCTGAGCGAGCACAACAATACCCCTGAGCTGGCATACAAAGAGAGTCTGGAGGCAGCTGCCGGCATTCCACTCACGCCTCTCCCCCGCCAGACTCCGTCGCAATTCTACATTCTGTCGGAATAATACCCTACTTAAAGAACTCGAGGGCCTCCCGGAATACGCGGTCGCGGTCCGATTCGTTCTTAAGGCACTCCACCGGCACGCCTAAAGCAAGCGCACGGTGAGTTTTTGCTTTATAGCGCACCGCAGCAGGTACTTTTGAGCCATCGTAACGCATCCACAAAGTAGCGCCCGCGTGCCCGGGCTTAATGCCGTCAGTATTCGGAACCGCATAGCACTCAGAGTTAAAGCTGTCGTAGAAAGGCATTCCGCCTATCGTTCCCTTGTTGGTGCCGTGCGACGAAGCCCAGCGGTAGCCAAGAACATCTTTCGCGAACTCCTTGCCGCGAACCACAGACAGCGAATCGGGTTTATAATCATAGACCGTAGCCCAGATATCCGTTGCAATGCGAGAGCCGGATACCAGGATGTTTCCGCCGGCAGAAGTCCACTTGCGCAGTGCTGTCTGCAGCCTTTCAGGAAAAACAGAATAGCGTTCCAGATAGGCCCCGCTGCCGATTTTGGTAGTAAGTTGGGCGCCGCAAATCAAATCCAGATGCTTAAAAGCAGAGATCAGGCTGGTATCTGCGGTAAAGGCATCCCTGGACATGGAGCAGAAACGCCGTCCCAAGCGCATAAGCGAAGCTCCATGCACAGACGGGTAATCGAAGCTGTTGCCGGCAACCACATTGGCAGCCCAGTCTGAGTACGAAGCGCCGAATCCCGGGCCGTCGTCGCTGTCCCACGCTATTCCCCGGCGGAACTCGTAATTCTCCCCAATATAATTGATGTCGCGTACGTAGGGCATCCCGGGATCGAACAGCGTCTCAAACCCCGCATAGTTGGGAGTATCCACCCAAGCGGGAGCTGCTACGCGATCGAAATTATTAACAACCAGCACGGCGTCCTCCGGCGACGATTCCAGCGGAATCCCGGCAGACAAGAGTTCGGACGGGAAGCTCACGCCACCATCGTTCCATGCGCATACCTTCCATGTGTAAATATGGCCTGGCTTAATGCTTATTGTAACATCGGGATACATCACCGGCACGCCGTCGTCGAAGGCCCCGTCATCGACACGGGTAAACAGAGTGTAACCAGCAGGAGCGGCAGTGGCCTCAAGCTTGTCTGTGGTGGGTTTCCATTGCAGATGCACCTGATGCTCACCCACCAGCACGGCCGAGAAAGAATTAACAGGAAGGGGCTGCACTACATAATTGACCGCATACCGGCATGCCAGATACTTCAGAATCCCCTTATATACGGCGCGGCTCACTGTAAACCGGAACGACGGATCCAGCCCGTACTTCATGTCAGCAAAATTCTGATGCGAGAGCAGTTCCAGAAGAAGCGCCGGCACTCCTGTAGTGCGCGACTCGCTATAGGAACGGTCCCAGAGCTGACGGCGCGACCATCGCGGCTCGAACTCCGAACGCAGGTCTTCTACTATCTGGGTCTGCACAAAGTCTGCGTATGTGCGTGCCGTCATACGGTCGGTTCCGTCGGCGAACTTGCGCCCTTCGTCATCACGGAGTGTATAAATCGCAAGGGTTCCCACGATGCTGTCGTTGGGCGTAGAACCGGCGTCGGTATGGAAGGCCAGGGAACAATCGAAGGGAATACCCTTCTCCTCCATCATCATGCGCACCCAGGCGCCTCGGGTGGCGTAATCGTTGGTATAATCGCTCTCCCACTTGCGCAGCGTACTGTCGGCACCGGCCCAGGGCATCCAGTAAGAAGACCCCTCGGCAAACGCCGGCATGCCGGAAACACGCCCGCCCCGGGCAATCTTTCCCATGCCTCCGCCAAACCGCACTGCGTCTGCGCTCACTACCTCCCCACCTTTTCCTTTATTGTCCAGCTCCAGATATGCCTGGATGCCTGCAGCAAATTCAAATGTACCCAGATAAATCCAGGTGCTGCCGCCCTTGCGCTGATCTACAAGGAATTCGGTAGTGCCGCCAAGGTGATGCAGCGTATAATGCGCATTCTGGCAGCTCGAAGGAAATGAAGCATAGCTCACATAGACCGCATACTCCCCTCTCTGGGGAATCTCAGGCGTCCAGCGGGCAATACTTGCAGGAGTCACGCTGCAACGGGCCACTCTTGCCGAGCCCATGCGGAAGGGATTGTCGCTAATGGCGTACTCCTGCTTGAGGTCGGCAAAGCCAGGAACGTCGGCCTCGCTCCAGAGACCCTTTTCTGAATAGGCGCCACGGGTTCTGAGCAAGCCGTCCCCCTGCGGCACAAAGCCAGGATCATTGTCGCAGATAATCTCGCAACGTTGCACGTCCCTCTCGCGCGGTGTCATCACATAAGCTCCGGCATTCTCCAGCATTGGAATCACACCCTGCAGTACATAGCTCTGGGTGTACAAATCTTCTACCGTGCGATGGAGAGTCGCCCTTTGCCAGCTCCACTCGTCCTGCGACTCATTATAATACAAGCCATGGCTCTGCCAAAGGACTATATGCCTGCCCCTCAAGCCGTTAGTAAACTCACGGGCTCCAAGACGCCTAACCAGAGGGCGTGCAGGAGCGCGACGGGCCGTGAGAGAATAATCCGGCGAGCTGCCGTCGCGGCTAAGATGCGGAGTCTCGAGTTCTTCCAGCCTGCAGCCTGATACACGGCAGGAGGCAACGGTATATTCGCCCAGAATCTCACTGCTCTCGTAATTAAGTTCCCGGAGGAACCAGAGGATATCTTCTTTGTGCCAGGGATAATCGGATAGCGAACGGCCGAAGTACAAGTCGAGCGCTCCGTTATTCAATTTCACTTTTTCTAAAGACACCATAGACCGCACGCCGAAGCGGCGGTTGCAACGGGCAGTAAGGCTGTCACATACAACGGAGAAATCTGCCGCACGGGGCACGGGAGGTACTGCATACAGGCACAGCGAAGAAAGCAAAGCGGCTATAGACAGAATGAGGCTACGCATTTGCTTTATTTCTGGAGAACGCCAAAACGACGAATGCTATAAGGGTGCCGCAGGCAAGGCCTATCCGGTCTGCCCGAAAGTCTTCAGTATCCATCTGGCGGTACGGCAAGAGCCCCTGCACATATTCTGTCCCCCAAGCAATCAGACAACCTACAGCAAATATGACGGCAAAGGCCAAGAAGGTCTTGGGCAAGCTCAGGCGTTTCATGGTAAGAGACCAGAAGGCCAGCGCCGGGAAAGGCATGAACATCAAAAAGTGCACAATCTTATCGAGAGGGATACCCCACAACGTATGCTGCTCCTGCTGCACGTTATTGAAGTTGGCAAAGCACAGCACAGCCAGGGTGCACAGATACAACACGGTAAGTATTCGAAGTATGTTAGTGCGTGCCATCATAACGACTGCATTTCGTGAAGTTTCTTATAGTAACCGCCCAACGCCAGAAGCTCCTCGTGACGGCCTCTCTCTACGATACGTCCTTCGTTCAGGACGATGATTTCATCGGCGCCCTTTATAGTGCTGAGCCTGTGGGCAATAGCTATGGTTGTCCGGGATGCCATGAGGCGCTCGAGGGCATCCTGAACGCTGCGTTCAGACTCAGTGTCAAGCGAGGCCGTTGCCTCGTCCAGAATGAGAATGGGAGGATTCTTGAGAATGGCGCGGGCAATGCTGAGCCTCTGGCGCTGGCCGCCGCTGAGCTTCACTCCCCTGTCGCCAATATTGGTATCGTAACCATCCTCCTTCTCCATAATGAATTCGTGGGCATTGGCCACCATGGCGGCTGCTTCCACATCCTCCTTGCTGGCATTCTCTACTCCGAAGGCAATATTGTTGAAGATGCTGTCGTTGAACAGAATAGACTCCTGGTTCACATTGCCTATGAGACTCCGTAGGTCGCGTATCGAGACATCGCGAATATCGGTGCCGTCTATGCACACGCTGCCTTCCGAGACATCGTAGAAACGGGGTAACAGGTCTACCAGGGTTGATTTTCCTGCTCCGGAGGCACCTACGATAGCAATGGTTTTGCCCTTAGGTACCACAAGGTTTATGTCGCGAAGCACCTCGCGGCCGTCCTCGTAATGGAAGCTTACTCCCTTGAACTCGATACTCTTCTCGAAGGATTTAAGAGCCTTGGGCTCGGCAGGCTCCTCTATGGGGTTGGGGGTATTGAGTATGGCGTCTATTCTGGCCATGCTGGCAAGTCCCTTGGGGATACCGTAGGCGGCCTTGGAGAATTCTTTTATGGGCTGTATGATATTGTACAGCATCACCATATAGAATATAAAGGTGGGAGCATCAATCACGGCCCTCTCTCCAAGAATAAGCGTTCCGCCGAACCAGAGAACGATAGCAATCATCACCGTGCCCATGAACTCGCTCACCGGGTGGGCAAGAGCCTGGCGGGTGGCCACTCGGCTGTTCTTGTCTTTCATAGCCCCGGTAACGCCCTCAAAGCGGCGCGACATTTTCTTCTCGGCCAGGAAAGCCTTGACGATACGCAGGCCGCCAAGAGTTTCCTCTACCTGGCTCATAGTGTCGCTCCAGAGCAGTTGTGCTTCGGTGGACTGGCGGCGCAGCTTCCTGCCAATGAATCCCATGAGCCATATCATCGCAGGGGCGAATATGAGCACGAATACCGTTAACTGCCACGAAATAGCAATGAGCGTTGCAACGTATATAGTAATGAGTATGGGGTTCTTGATGAGCATATCAAGCGCAGCGGTGATGGACGTTTCTACTTCCTGCGCGTCGCCGCTCATACGGGCAATTATGTCTCCTTTTCGTTCCTGGCTGAAGAATCCGAGCGGCAAAGAGAGAATCTTGTTGTACAGCTCCATACGGAGATCCTTGACAATACCCGTACGAATAGGCACCATCACTGCAGTGGACCCAAAGTAGCAAGTCGTCTTGATTGCAGTGATAAGAGACAGGGCAAGGCACAGCATAAGAAGCACGTTGCCCGCTCCCCACTTGTCCATCAAACCCGTCACCGACCAGTAAAGATTATTGAAGGCAATGTCCTTGAAGCTCATACCGGCAGTATCCCAGGGGATGAAGTCGTAATGCATCTCATTGATATTGAACAATATCTGCAAGATGGGTATGAGCAGGGAGAATGAGAACACGTTGAAGAGTCCGCTCAGCATGTTAAGCACCACCGAGCCTCCTAAATAAGCCTTATAAGGGCTTACATAACGCTTGACTATTCTCCAGAAATCCTTCATAATGTACTATAGTGTTTTTACAGGGCAGCCAAGCCAGTGCACCATAATCAAATAAATGGTACCGCTCACCACGATCACGGCAGGGATGGTAAGTATCCACGCCCATACTATATTCTTTGCGGTAATCCACTTTACAGTTTTGACTCCCCGTGTGAGGCCGGTCCCTATTATTGAGCCGGTAATGGTGTGGGTTGTACTTACGGGGATACCCAGAACGGCGGTAAGTATAAGAGTAATGGCACCGGAAGCCTCGGCACAGAAGCCCTGCGTAGGGAAGAGTTTAGAGAGGCCCTCGCTCAAGGTGCGTATCACAGACCATCCGCCGGTTATTGTACCTAGGGCAATAAGGCCATAGCAGGTAAACTTGAGCCACATAGGTACATAGAAACCGGTAAAACCGGCAGCCTGGGCAGCCATAGCTCCGTTTCCATACAGGAATTGCATCACGGAATTGTCGGGGTTGGAAGCAAAGGCGGTTGCAAACAGTATTGCAATCACGCCCATTGTCTTCTGCCCGTCATTGCCGCCGAAGCCGAGCGAGAAAGCCGCACTGGAGACCAGTTGCATGCGCCTGAACGTCTTATCTACCTTCTTAACATTGGTCCTGCGGAAGATGAGCATAATGAGGCAGTTGAGCGTAAAGCCCATCACCATTCCTATAAGCGGCGATATAAAGATAAAAGCAACAATCTTGAAAATGCCGCTTGTAACCAGATACTGACCGCCGTAAACAAACCAGACGGGCCCTATCAGTCCGCCCACAAGAGCATGCGAGGCCGAAACCGGAAGGCCGAGCTTTGTACACAAGAAAATATAGAGCACCGAGCCAAGCAGAGCAGCAAGGATTACATATACATCAATGCAATTCTCATCCACAATACCCTTGCCCATGGTTGCCGCCACGGTAGTATCGAAGATGAACATAGCAATGAAAATCCAGAAAGCGGCCCATAGTACAGCCACTTTAGGGGGAAGCGCCTTGGTAGCTACCACGGATGCGATGCAGTTTGCCGCATCGTTCATTCCGTTGGTAAAGCTGAAGGCCAGTGCAATTAAGGCCGTGATTATTACTATTACGACCATAACTAGCTGTTTTTCACCACTATGCTACGCATGCTCGTAGATACGGCCTTGGCCACGTCGGAGGTATCCTCAAGGGCCTGGGCAATATTCTTTTTCTTCACCAGTTCAATTGCGTTGGCCTCCTTCTCAAAGAGGGTTGACATATAGCTCTCGTAGATGTCATCTACCGTATGCTCAATTTCTTTAATGTCGTCGCAGAGCTGGTCGAGCAGCTTGGCGTCTTTGCGCAAAGTGTCGAAGTGACCTGTGATTTCTACCATCTTGTCGGCAGCCTTGCAGATATACTCGGCAATCTCTATAAGCTTGCGGGAAGGGTCCTTGGGCTGATAAATGGCTATCTTCTTGGAAGCATCGCGGATATTGTCAAGGAATGTGTCCATAATGTCGGCGAGCTCATGAATGTCATCCCTGTCGAAAGGAGTCACATAAGCGTCCATCAGCACATCGATTATCTTATCTGTAATCTCATCTCCAGCGGTTTCGTATTCCTTGATGCGGTGCGCAAGTATACGGCGCTTGTCGGGGTCAGACTCTTTTGTCTGCTCAAGAAGAAGCTGGGCTGCTTTCTGAATATTCTCTGCAGACTGCACGAAGAGGGGGAAGAAACTCTTTTCCTTCACCACAAAGAGTTGGAGAAAATGGTCGAAATTCATAGGTATAGAATCTTTTGATTAATCAAACACACGTCCGGGATATGCTTCAAGTGCCTTCTCCAGGCACACCAGGGCCTTGGCCAGGTCTTCTTTGTTTAATATGTACGCAATGCGCACCTCCTGACGGCCCTCGCCCGGATCGGTATAGAAACCGGCGGCCGGCGCCATCATGACGGTAGAATTCTTATAGCGGAACTCGCTGAGACACCAGATGCAGAACTTCTCAGCATCATCTACCGGGAGCTTGGCAACAGTGTAGAAGGCGCCCATAGGTATGGGGCTGTACACTCCGGGAATCTTGTTCAGGCCGTCGATCAAGAAGTTGCGGCGGTCCAGATACTCCTCGTAAACACTACGCAGGTAGTCTTTATCTACATCTACGCTGGCCTCGGCAACGATTTGTCCGATAAGAGGCGGGCTCAGCCGGGCCTGGCAGAATTTCATAACTGCGTCGTGCACCTTCTTGTTCTTGGTGCACAGGCAGCCAATCCTTATTCCGCACTCGGAGTAGCGCTTGGACACCGAGTCTATCAGTATAACGTTCTCTTCCAGGCCCTCCAGATGGAAGGCGCTGATGTAGGGCATGCCGGTATAGATAAACTCGCGGTACACCTCGTCGGAGAAGAGGAAAAGATTATACTTCAACACCAAGTCGCGCAGGCGCTGCATTTCCTGGCGGGTATAAAGATACCCGGTAGGATTGTTGGGGTTGCAGATAAGGATAGCTTTGGTGCGTGGAGTTATCTGTTTCTCGAATTCCTCTACCGAGGGCAGGCGGAAACCGTCCTCGATGCTGGTTTTCACAGACTTGACAACCGCCCCCACGGAAATGGCAAAGGCCATGTAATTGGCGTAGAAAGGGTCTGTTACGATAATCTCGTCTCCGGGCCCCAGACAGGTAAGGAAAGCAAAAAGCACTGCCTCTGAGCCGCCGGTAGTGATGATAATCTCGTCCGGGCTGAGGTAGATGCCGTACTGGGCATAATAGCTTACCATCTTGGTGCGCAGCGACAGATATCCGTCCGACGGGCTGTACTCAAGAATCTTGCGATCAATCTCCCTAAGCGCCTTAAGGCCGCATTCGGGAGTCTTGATATCTGGCTGGCCGATGTTCAGATGGTACACATGCACGCCGTTGCGCTTTGCCGCATCGGCAAACGGAGCGAGCTTGCGTATAGGCGAGCTCGGCATGTTCATGGCTCTCTGGCTGATTTCCATAATCTGCTATAAGGTAAAGCGGACTCCGAGAATGCTTCCGAGGAGCATGGCCGACATAAAGAAATCGTTCATTACTCGGGCTTATAAGAGTCTTTGAGTGTTGCGGTGCGGTTAAATACAGGGTGCTCGGGAGTACTGTCCTTGTCCTTGATGTAGTAGCCGGTGCGCTCGAACTGAACCGCTATTCCGGATGCATCGTCTAGCAGGGCAGGCTCTGCAAATCCCTTTGCAAGCACGAGCGACTCGGGATTCAGGAAATCCTTATAGTCCTTATCCTCAGGCACCTGGCTCATGTCTGCGAGGGTGAAGAGACGGTCGTAATTGCGAATCTCCAGTTCCTTTGCATGAGGTATGCTCACCCAATGTATGGTACCTTTGACGCTGCGCCACTCGCCGCCGCCGGGACGGGTCGTAGGGTCGTAACTGCACTTAAGCTCCACGATATTGCCGTCAGCATCCTTGACCACCTCCTCGCACTTGATGATGTAGGTGTACTTGAGGCGCACTTCCCCGTCGGGCTTGAGGCGGAAGAACTTCTTGGGCGCATCTTCCATAAAGTCGGCGCGCTCTATATAGAGCTCGCGGCTGAACGGAACCTTGCGGCTGGCGCCCTCGGGCTCGGCCGGATTGAGCGGACAGTCGAACCACTCCACCTGCCCCTCGGGATAATTTACAATGGTAAGCTTGACGGGGTCCTGCACCACCATGTAGCGGTTGCTGCGGGCGTTCAGGTCCTGGCGCACGCACCATTCGAGCAGCTGGATGTCCATCATCTGGTCTCGCTTGCTCACTCCAATCCTGTCGCAGAACAGCTTCAGTCCCTCGGGGGTGTAGCCACGGCGGCGAACTCCGCAGAGCGTAGGCATACGAGGGTCGTCCCAGCCGGACACCAGCCCCATCTGCACGAGCTCCAGAAGCTTGCGCTTGCTCATGAGGGTGTAGGTCAGATTCAGGCGGGCGAACTCATACTGATGGCTCGGATAAATGCCCAGGGTCTCGATGAACCAGTCGTAAAGCGGACGGTGCACGTCGAATTCCAGAGTACATATAGAGTGTGTAATGTGCTCGATGGAGTCGCACTGCCCGTGGGTGTAGTCGTACATAGGGTAGATGCACCACTTGTCGCCGGTCCTGTGATGATGAGCGTGCTTGATGCGATACAGGATGGGATCCCTGAAGAACATGTTGGGATGCGCCATGTCTATCTTGGCACGCAGCACCTTGGCTCCGTCTTCGTACTTGCCGTCGCGCATCTGCCGGAAGAGTTTGAGATTCTCCTCTACGCTGCGATTCCTCCAGGGGCTCTCCCTGCCGGGAGTCTCCACGGTGCCGCGACCCTTGCTGATTTCTTCCTGGGTCTGGTCGTCTACATAAGCCAGGCCGCGCTCAATCAGCTGCTCGGCCCACTCATAGAGCTGGTCGAAGTAGTCGGAGGCGTAAAGCTCCTTTTCCCAATTGAATCCGAGCCACTTGATGTCCTCCTTTATGGAGTCCACGTACTCGGTGTCTTCTTTGGTGGGGTTGGTATCGTCGTAGCGGAGGTTTGTCTTGCCTCCGTATTTCTGGGCCAGGCCAAAGTTGATGCACAGGCTCTTGGCGTGCCCGAGATGCAGGTATCCGTTGGGTTCCGGAGGGAAGCGTGTAAGTATGCTGTCTACCTTTCCGGTCTTGAGGTCGTTCTCGATTATCTCCTCGAGAAAATTCAGTTTACGTTCTTCTTCCATAGAGCGTTCTACATAATAACCAACAAAAGTAGTAAAATTTCGCTGATTATCAAACGCCCGTAGCTTATATGGCCATTTCTTGCTGGACTATGCCGCCGTAAAGCCGGACCTTGGTATTCACTTCTGAGTGGCCGCACCGGAACTCAAAAATCCTGCAGCCGGACAACTTTGGCTCTACCCAGCCCTTCTCGCCAAGGTGATTGTAAACGGTATCTCCCCCGCTGTAGCGGCCATAGATGTAATAAAGCGTGCCATACTTCATCACAAAGTCGCAATCATGATCGTGCCCGTTGACTATAGCCCTTACATCTCCCATCTCGCGGAACTGGGCCAGCAAGCCGCTGTTGACCCTCGAAGGGCACGGAGGCTCGCACCAATTGCCTGCAATAGTGCGCTCCTGAGAAGCCAGCCCCTCTGCCATTTCGCAGAGCGGAATATGGAAAAAGGCCATTGAAGGCAACGGGACCCCGCCGTTCTGCTCCCGGAGCTTCTCGCTCCATGCTCTGTACCATCCTATCTGGCTGTGCCTAATATAGTCGTAACTATGTATCTCTTCCTCCCCTTTGAGCACAACTGCATCCATAGAATCAAAAAGATAAAACGCCCGCTCAGGCCCGGCAGGACTTGAAAGGGTAATCACATCGTTGGAGCAGCCATAAACGCCCGGCTTGGGCGCAGTATTAATACAGCCCGGAAGAGATCTGATGGCAGCATACACATCTTCCCTGCTGGAGCCGAACTGCGAATCGTGATTTCCGAGGGCCACAGCAAATGGAATTCCACGTTGAGATATTGGCGTAAGAATCTCGATGGCCGATTCAATATCGGGGCGGCCGAACAGAATGTCACCTGTATGAATAACCAGGTCTGGCTTCTCTGCATCCAGCGCCTCGCAGACACATTCCATAGCTCTCTGAGAGCGGGAATCTCCGCTGATAAAATGAGTGTCTGTGAACTGTATCAGCTTAAAGCTCCCGTCCGGTCGGAATTTGAAGTCCGCTGCAGCTTCGGAGGGCTTGCGCCTGGATCTGCGATCCATCGCCTGCAGGCTCGCCTGCGAATCAAATAAAGCAGACGCTGCAACAAGCGCTGCACCTTTCAAAAATGAACGTCTTTTCATATCTTGAGCTTGATATTAAGCTTGCCCAGAATCCAGGCAAGAGCCATAACGAAGCACCCGAACAGACAGCACACCGTCACCCCGGTCCATCCGCTCATCCAGGAAGGAATTACAGGATTAACGAACACCCAGATACTCAGAAGGAAATATGGTATCATATAAACTGTAAGTGTAGCCGTGCCGGCGGGCTTGAGAGGGGTGAACCAATGAGTAATTCCGTACTTCTCCATGAGGCGCAAGACAGCATAAAACGCAACCGAAATCGCAGATACAAGAAGGCACCACGGCAAGGTCCCAAGACCCTTGGAAATAATCCACCAGCGATGTGTCAAGACACCCGCCCCGGCAAGGGCAGCAGCTACCGTCATAGCAACAGTAAGCTTTGCCACTGTACTCCTATGCGCAAGCCTGCGCTCGGTAAGGACCAACAGCATTCCGCCAAGAGCCATTATCACGCTGTGGCCCTGGCCCAGATGAAGGGCCTCGGAAAAATCGTGAAGCACATTGGGTCCAAGCAACTGAGCACTGTCACGCATGGGTGTCACGCTCAAATTCACAAGGCAGAAAACTCCCCACAGCACCGCCAAAACCCACTTTCGTCTGCCGCAAATCAAGTAGGCCAACGAGCAGAACAGATACATCCAGCCAATCTGCCCGAGAATCCCCCACCAGCCTGTCTTGAACGGGCCGCCATCGGGGTTCTTATATGTAATTGCAAGAAAGGCAAGTATCAAGATTCCGCAGAGTTTGAGAGGCTTTGCCGTGCGCGACTCCTTGGGATACTGATTCCAGATAAGGAAAAAACCCACTACCATAAGCAACCAGAAAATACCCTTGCCATAACCCAGCGGAGAGCTTACTCCCAAATCTGAATTCAATATGAATACGCCCATCACCAGCAGAGCCAGAGTGCGGCTGAGAATATGCTTAATGGTATCCAGCATAGGCAACCCCTTAGCTTCGCGCTTGTCCAGGGCCAGGGGCACGGACATTCCCATTGCAAAGAGGAACATCGGGTACACGATGTCCGAGAGGCCCATTCCATCCTCCATTACGTCAAAGTGCTCGAGCCAGTGGGGCATGTTTGCGACCTTCCAGAAGTCGTTTACGATGACCATGAGGAACATGGTGCATCCCCTGAACATATCTATTGCCAGATTTCTTTTCTGCAGATTCTCCATAACTTTCAAATATAGCTAAAAATCAATATTTTTGACTGTTTATGAAATCAAAACTTTTGATATTTGTGGCGCTCATTGCGCTGGGTTGTACTAAAGAATACGACGTAGTTGTGATTGGCGGCGGCACAGGCGGAACAGCTGCAAGAAGACGGAATAAGCGGCCGAGTCCGGGGACAGGGCCGCTCAATCGGATGGAGTAACGAGACCTGGGTATCTATTCCCGACTGATAAAGTCTTTCCAATAATCGTACATGCGTATGTGGCAAAGGTCGAAAACAAAGAGACCGTCCGCCTCTGAGAGCATGGTGTTTACGACATCGGGAATTACCTGATGCTGAGGGCCGTCGCGGAATCCCGCCTCGTTGCCGAGGTCGGGGCCGGCAGCAAACGGCACAGCCCCGGCAAGCCTCTGACGGCCAAGCCGGGCATAACCCTCCATGGTTTTCTCTGTATCTCCGTGAACCAAATGCGCTCCGGTATAAGTCCCCAGGAACATATAGTCGAAGAGGTCTGCAAAGCCGGTCTTGCGGTAATCTTCCGCGACCCATTGCGCGTATGCGGGCTCGCAGAAGATGTCGTATTCCGGACTTGTCCAGTTAACACCGCTGCGATAATACTCGCTGAACCAGGCACCTACGTAAATCTCGAAAGGCAGAGAAGTATTCACGGCCTTAACTGCATCGCGGGCGCGGGCCACAAAATCGTGAATCACCTTGCAGCGGAAGGTCATCCAGCTGACTTCCAGCTCATCCGGAGTGCCTTCCAAAAAAATGTGCCCGGGTTCTGCGAACACAGGCCAACGCTCAGGTTCACGGCCAATGTAAGCAGAGAAAGCCTTGCGGGCGCTCTCGGTATAACCGGCATCCATGGCATAATCGTCGTAGCGGCAACGGTCGAGCACGATTCCGTCGAGCTCTTTGTAGGCCGCTAAATCGGCTAACATCAGCAGCAGGAAATCCTGTACTGCCGGATTCGCCGGATCCAGGAAACGTCCGCCTATAGTCGTCCTATCGTCAGCATGGTTTACAAGGCCGGCGGATGTATAATCAACGGCACACCAGTCCTTAAGTTCAGGATGATCATAAACCATACCTCCAGGGCCAGTACCAGGTGACCAAAATCCACCTACCATTACGTTCACTGCAGCGTGAACCTTGAGTCCGGCAGCATGTCCGGAGTCGATGAAAGCCTGCAGGTAATCAAAGCTTGCCTCTCTCTGCACAAAGCGCAACGCCCCGTCTTTCCAGCGTGCAATTTGCTTAAGCTCGGGAGCCACAGCGGACTTAAAAAGCACATCGCCACTAGTGGGACGTACATCTACGATTATATCGGTAAAGCCCGACTCTGCTATACGCTTGCAATCTACGGCAATATTTTCCTCTGAATCACCATAATACGCAAAGTTTGCCGCAGCATCTATCCAAACAAAACGGGGTTTCGGCTGCTCCTCACGTTCGCAAGAAGCCAAAAGCAGCAGGGGCAAAAATAGTAGAACGATTCTTCTCATATAATAAAACAGGCACCGGTGCCTGTACAAGAAACCGGTGCCTGAATTAACTTAAAACATTAGAGTTTAGGGAAGCGGGCCTTTGCGAGGCAACCCTTGGAAGTATCTACCAGATAGACCACGAGGTCATTGCCGTCAACCACAGGCAGTACGTCAACAGTACTGTTCTCGGTACCGCCGGAGATCAGCTGCTCACTTGTGCCGCTGTACTCTGCGCAGCTGAGGACCTGTGCATTGGCAGGATCGGTAACGTCAACAATCCAGAGATATGCGGGCATTCCCCAGCCTTCAGTCCACCATGTGTAACCCATCTGAACCATAGCAATAACCTTCTTGCCATTCCAAACGGTAGCATGCAGACCCTGAGGGCCACCGCCCCAGTTACCAGCCTCGGGAACTGCAACGCTCCACTCAGAACCATTATAGTAGTTGAGGTTGTAAGCGCCGTCATAGCCGCCGTAGAAGAAGCCGTCAGCTGCAGTAGGACCTGCAGGAACGAAGGCTGCACGGTTGGAGAGCCAGAGGTCGTCTCCCCCAAGAGGAAGCTGGAACCAACCGCCGTCGGGCTGGTTTACGATAGGATTCCACTCATTGTAGGGCTGCTCCTTGGCTTTGCCGCCACTGATTCCCCAATAAAGACCATAGTGAACTCCGCCGTAAGTAGGTACGCCACCGTAAATTGCAGAAACAATACCTACACCGTTCTCGGAGACGTCACCTCTTGCTGCAACCTTGTCAACACCGGTAGAGCCGCTCCATGCCTCCACCACACAGTGGATGAGGTTCTTAGGGCTTGCGAGCTTGGAGTCGCCGGCCTTGACGGCATATACATCGAACAAAGTGCCATAGGCACCGAGATTCGCAAGAAGCAGGTTGCCAGCATCATCGCTTGCAATCGACTGAACAGGAAGGCTACCGGTATTGAGCACCCCCTCGAACTTACCGGTAGCAGGATCAACAATGTTGACCTTGAGGCCGTCGCTCACAAGTAGCTTGCCGTTAAACAGAGCAACGGATGCAGTTGCGCCATCACCCACATTGAAATCGGAGGTAAGCATTGTGCACCACTCGAGCTTGCTGTTACCAGACTGAATTACATACACACGTTCAGCATGGTCCTTAGTCTCACCGGTAGGCTCGCCAGTCTCCTCGTTGATCACAGGATCCTGGATGGCAGGAATGGTGAACTTCACATAAGCGGTACGGCTGTCGTATCCGGTGTTGGGAGCAACAGTAAACGCGCCAGCTCCATTCTCTGCGTCGAATGTTACAGGAGCCCAGTCGAAGGAATCATAAGTGGTAACCTTGTATTCCAGGTTGGATATGACAGCAAATAATGCAATACCACCCTCAACACCGATTTCCGTGGATTCGGGAACAATAATGAATACCTGTCCCTGGTAGATTGTCACTGTCTCTTCGAGTTCACCCACCTTGATAGTAACTTGACCCAATCGGCCGTCCAAATCTTCGGGCAGAGACTGAACAGTTGCCTTGAGGGTAATCTCTCCTGCTTCGCCGGAAGTGGCATTGAGCACGATAAACTCTTCGCTAGACTGAGCCGTCCAGTTGTTGTTGGTTGTGAAAGAAATGTTCACAATCTCAGAATCACCACCTACGGAAACGACGGCCTGGGAATTGAGCACCAGGGAATCGGGCACGGGCTGAGGTTCACATGCGGCAAAAAGAAGAGCCGCAAAAGCAAGAACTGATAAGATTTTTTTCATAAACATTAATAATTATTGAGTTAATGGTTTGTTATATTGAGCAAATGCTTTCTTGAAATCGGACCAATAATCAAACTCCCTGATATGGCACAGGTCAAATACAAAGTAACCGTCAGAATTGTTGATACAGGCATCTACGGTGCGGGGAATGTAGGCAGACTTGCCTCCATACTGCCATCCTTCGGGGTTACCCACGTCGGGTCCTCCAGCAAAAACAGTATCGTCCAAAAGCAGCTTCTGAGCCTGTTTGCAGAACCCTTCCATAGTCCACTCCCCTTCTCCGTAAATACTCGAAGAAGCGGCATAGCAGCCTAGAAGCATAAAGTCGCAATGGTCTGCAAAACCATAGTTATGATAATCGGCGTCCGCCCATCTAGCATATTTGGCATGAGTAAGATAGCGCGGGCTCGCCCAGTTTACTCCCGAGGGGTAATAACTTGAATACCAAGCTCCTACATAGACACCGAACTTTGTGTCGGGACTAAGCTCATGCACAGTAGCAGCAGTCTTCTCTACAAAGTCATGTATTGTCTTTACCCGGAAGCTGAGCCAGGCTTTTTGCTCGGAAGATACAGGCGTAGGAAGATTACCGCTGGCATCCATCACCGGCCAGAAAGCAGGTTCCCTGCCCAAATACTCCGTAAACTTAGCCTTGGATTCGTCAGAAAACTCCGCACGAAGTCCGGCATCAGAGTAACGGCAGCGGTCGAGAACTATTCCGTCCGGACGGTATGCCGCCAACTCTTTGATGAGCGAGAGTATGTATTCCTGAACTTTGTCATTAGCCGGATTGAGGAAGACCGTTCCCTGAACTCCTGGATAGAAACTGCTTTGCGGGCCGGACATCGTATTGTCTACAGAAGCCCACTCTGCAGGAATGTCACCGGAGAACAAGGGGCCCTCGCTTTCAAGACCGTACCAGCCTCCGTGGCCTCCTACAAAGGTATTGATTGCAGCATGCACCCTCAAGCCAAGCTCATGGCCGGCATCCAGGAACGCCTTAAGATAATCGAAATCGGCAGTCCTGTACTCATAATGATACCTGCCTCCATTCCACGAAGGCAGCCTGCCGGCCCTGGGAGCTACGGAAGAATTCCACAGCACTGTGCCCTCTGTAGGGCGAACATCCACCACGACATCTGTAAAGCCGCAATCTGCAAGCTTTGTCAGCTCTTTCGTTATATATGATTCGTCGTTGCAAAACCAAGGGAAGTTGGCTGCTGCGTCAACCCAAATATAGCAAGGTTTGGCAGGTATTTCTATCTGCGGTTCCTCCGGCCCGGGGTCAGTGCCGGGATCAGTCCCGGGATTATCCGGGACTACGGGCTTGACGCATGCAGCAATCAAGAGGGAGACTGCAGCTATGTATAACCAGATCTTTCTCACCTTACTTAATATAAACGCAGCTTCCTACAGAACGTTGCATGCCGTCTGACGGTTTAATCGTTTCCTGCCCGTTGACCAGCAGGCAGGAAGAACCGCCGCCGTCCAGATTGATAGCATCTTTGCAGCCGAACTCAAGCATCAGCTTGGCCACATCTTCCGTAGAATAGCCGGGCACTCCCTCGGTCATTTCGCGTCCCTCGCACACAAATAGCACCAGCAGGCCGTCGGCAGTAACGCCAATGGCGGTACGGGGAGCGAGCCCGAGGCAATTCACATCGTAATCACCAGGCAGGCATTCCCAGCGCCATGTGTTGCGAATCTCTCCGTTCTTCAGAAGCACAGGGCCGGCACCTATGGCCGTCTTTGCCTCGAAAGCAGTTGCCTGCTCAGGGAAATTAGCATCAGGTGCCTGCAACGGTGTGGCACCGTACGCGTTCTGGGCAGGATTCTGATACACATAGTGATTATTAGCATCAGCAAAATAAGTCCACGCCGCTTCAATGCTGCCGTTGGCATGTTGAATGAATGCCGCCTTGGTAGGATTGTAGATACTCACCCAGTCCTCCGATACATAATTGATATTGGGAGAAAGGAGCTTTCCGTTTTCTACTGCCAGGCTGGCCGGATAGTTGACGTCATCGCTTACATAGAAGAAGCCGCCGTTAATCACCAGTACAGGCGAGCCGTTTTCGTTGTAAATCTGCTTGGGAGTCTGCAGCACGTCCTGGCTGCCGTCCAGCTCGGGATCGTAAATGCTCCAAACATGGAACTCATGTTTACCCAAATCTACCGTAGCAATATATGCCTCAGCCTTCTTGGCATTAAGCACCTCGGGCGAATGATACAGTTTAACCCCCTCCGGGAGAGCGCCGAAGCGGCCGTCTGTGACCTCAACCCAAGGTTTATTATCCGCGTCGGGATCGTTCCATGGCCATTCAGAAGGAATATCCTCGCTTCCGGCAGTGCATGAGCAGAGCAGGAGTGCGGGGAGAATTATAATCGACAGAAGCTTTCTCATAAATCTATATTTCAAAGCAGTCAGCTACATAAGCGCCGATTGCGTGAGCATGATGGTCGTAGTAATAAAGGTAAAGACGATAACCGTCAGTAGAAGGAACCAAAGCAATGTCTCCGGCCGCACCGAAATCGGCGTTTGTGGCTCCTTTCTGGAAAATCTTGGGTTCGTCGTTCTTCAAGAGCAACCTGGTATTCTTAGGTGAAGAAGCGTCGTACAGCCGCAGACGAGGCTTGATATCCCACTCCGGGAAGTGGCTGACCGCCATCAGCGCCAGGTATCGGGCTCCGTTGAAAGTCTTGATGTCCAAGCAGTTGGGATTAACCGCCCAATTCCCTACCAAATCCAGCCAGCTGTCTTTGCTGTTCTTGTCTATGTGATGCAGGATATAGCAGTCTGCACTGCCATGTGCTACAGACGGGTCAGAATTACCTTCGTAGTAATCTATAAACCAGCCGTCGTTCTGAGGATTGACGGAAGCAGGGACAACCGTTGCAAAATTCACAGGTGCTGCTCCCCAGGCAAGGCCATTGCCAGCAAAATCAATGGTGAGCACCTCGCTCACGGCTCCTCCGCGCACAATCAATGCTACTGCGATAGAAGAAACAGATACGCCAGCAATGCCTTCTGAGGTAAACACAATTGCTGCGTCGCCTGCAATATCTCCTATAGCTTTTATTCTATGCCCAATAGGGAACAACAAAGGATTGGTAAAGCTGTACCAGAGTTCAGGCAAGCCTGCAAGGTCGCCGGACTTATAAATATTAACCACACCGGCATTGTCTCCACCCTCAGCATAATTTGCAATCAGAAGGTGTCCGGCATCGTCGTTTGTAAGGCAGTCCGCTACAGCAGTTCCTAAATTAAGTTCGCCTTTTTTCCTACCGGTAAAGGCATCTACAAGCACGGGAGAGCGGCCTTCGCCAAGACCTACCACTATAGTTGTGCCCACGCCGGCAAGCGAAACATAGCAAAGGTCGGTATAAGGCGGAAGCCCTGTTCCGGACACAGGGTCCACACTGCTCAGCAGAGCAACGGATTCTTCTCGTACTCCCTGGCTCAAGAGTTCAGGAATGCCCTGGGAAATCTTGTATGTCCTGGAGGTTTTGCCATCTCCGGCCAGAACTGTAATAGTAGCACCGGAGTTCATGTTGTACTTGGCCGATTCAGAATAATCTTTGCCATTTACCTTGCTGATACGGGCGTGCGGCGAAACCTGACCGCTGATGCTTACGGCAGAAAGGTCGTCCAGATAAGGAATAAGTATAGAACCATCCCCTTCGTAAATTACACCAGAAGTTTTTACATCCTCCACCATGATGGAAAGAAGAGTGCAAGCGGTTGGCTTATAGCGCTTTCCGGTAATGCAGATCTTACGGGAATTACCATCGGGGTCGGTAAGAGTAAACCAATTCTCTTCCGTAAGGTCCAAGACGCCCAGTTTGGGACTTATGATATAGTTGGGCTGAAGTTCTGCCTGCACACGGACTCCCGTCATATAGACGAGAGTTTCATCGTCGGAAGCCTCAGGATAATAGAACGGAAGAGGAATCTCCAGCCTCTCGGCCTCAGGATC
Source organism: uncultured Bacteroidales bacterium (assembly GCA_946410455.1). Lineage (GTDB taxonomy): Bacteria > Bacteroidota > Bacteroidia > Bacteroidales > UBA932 > Cryptobacteroides. The sequence continues at coordinate 65,965 of CAMKAJ010000005.1, read as the reverse complement.
CGAAATATTGAGTCTGGCGAGCTCCTGGCCTTCGTACGGGCCACTCATAATTATAGCCGTAAGGCTTGTAAGGCCCTGCCTTTCTGCAGTTGGCCGCACATATTCCGGTTTGTGGCAGGCTACGGCGCAGAGAAACACGGCAGCCAATATCAAAAGAGTCTTTCTCATATTATTTCCACTCATCGTATTGATCAACTAAAGAATTAGAACTGAGTTCCGATTCAGGCATGGGGAGGCGGTAAAGCCTCTCGGGGAAACTTCGATCCCTTTCATCTACCGAAACATAGGTATAACGGAAGCCATCCCCTTCGGGGACAATCTTGAGTCCATGTTGCTGATAGCCGCTCAAGCCCTCGGGCCACGCCTTCGCGGCAGCCTTCCAGCGGCGGAGATCCCAGTAGCGCAGGCCCTCGAACGCAAGCTCTACTTTGCGTTCCTGAACGATAGCCTTCCAGAGGGCGTCCCCGCTGCGGTCGGTATACGGAAGACCCGCGCGAGCGCGTATCTGGCGCACTGCGTCATTGGCGCCCTTGCTGTCGTCGGTATGGTAACAGGCTTCCGCTTTGTTGAGCAAAACTTCTCCGTAACGCAACAGGGTAAAAGGATGCGCTCCGCCGGAAGAAGTAACATCAAAGCCCTCGTCAACGTTCTTTCGCAGATAGTATCCGGTAACGGTCTTGCCTCTGGGTTCCTTATCGGTCTTCCAGGTAGTCCAGCCGTCGGTACCTCCAACGTAAGGCTCAATCTTGCGGCCCTTCCAGGGTGCTCCGTTATACAGGATACTGGCGTGGAAGCGGGGCTCCAGCTTATCGTACGGAGGATTGGCTCCGGTCCCTGAATGCCATGCGCTCCAGTCTGGAGAACCGCCGCTTGACAATTCATAACTTTCTACAATTTCCTGGGTAGGAACGGCATACGCTCCGCCCTCGCTGTCGTTGAGAGCATAATCGCCGCCCGGAGAATACAAGAAGTCAAAACTATGGGTAATGCCTTTGCTAAAATCGAAGGTGTACTGGAGTATGGCTTCACTGTTGCCGGAAGCCAGGCTCTTGTTGAAGGCATCGGCATAATTCTTCTCAAGCGCATAGCCCATTCCTGCAAGTTCTTCGGCTGCAGAAACCACCTTGCTGTAGCGCTCGGCGTAAAGCATGGCTCGGGTAGTGAACGCAAGTGCCATCCCCCTGTTGATGCGGCCTCGGGCGGCCGGGGCTTCCGGCAGATTGGCGGCGGCATAGTCCAGGTCGCGCTCAATCATATCCCAGGCCTCTGATTCGGGAGATACAGCCTTGTCTTTTACAATCTTGCTGAGGTCTTCGTCGTACAAGATAATATCCTTGTAGCGCTTGGTAAGCTCGAAGTAGAAGAATGCCCGCAAGAAGCGGAGCTCGCCCTCCAGTCTGGTCTTGTCTTCGCCGCTCATCTTACCGTATGTATGCAGATAGTGCAGGGCCTCGTTGGTCTCTCTCACTGCAACATACAAAGAGCCCCACATTCCCAGGTAAACGTCGATAGTCTGCGCCGTCACAGTACTCTCGAAGTAAGCGAGGTAAGAGGGTATGTAGGCCATCGCATTGAAGTTGTACGAGGTATATTTAAGCTCGTCTGTAAGAGCCTCGGTAAGGCCGGCTGCAGTAGGAGACGAAGTATAGCCCCAAATGTAAGAGTACAAATGGTTTACGGAATACTCAGCGTTACCTGTACTCTCCCACATGGTTATGGCTGACACCCTGTCTGTAGGCGTCATGTCAAGAGGATCCTGGCAAGAAGCCAGAGTAAGTGCAGCTGCTATAGCAAATAGATATCTTGATTTCATAACGCTAACTGTTAGAATGTGAGTGTAAGACCTCCCATCAGCAGGCGCTGCTGAGGATAATAACCGTTGTTGACTCCCGGCGATTCAGGATCGATACCCTCCGGCAGGCCGTCTATAGTAAAGAGGTTCTGACCTTCCACAAAGAGTCTGAAAGCCTGTACGCCAATACCGGACGTCCACTTCTTAGGGAAGGTATATCCGAGCTGGGCAGTCTTCAGACGCACATACTTGCCGTCGCGGATCCAGAAAGTGGAACTCAGGCCATTATCGCCTCCGTGGCTGGTCTTGGCAAGAGTGAGACGGGGGAAGGTTCCCTGGGTGTTAAAGGCGCTGTAAGCATTCTGGACAAGGAACAAAGGAGAATTTCCTCCTTCTTTGAACGTCTGCGTCCAGATGGTGTTGTCGTCGTTATCGTTGTAATATGTTCCGGTAAGCGACACGTCAAAGAGAGCGCCGCCGGTAAACTGGGCATTCAGGTCGAAGCCCTTCCACGACACGTTGAGATTGAGGCCGAAGGTAAGCTCGGGGCGGTTGGAACGGCCGAAGTAGCCCTTGTCGTCCTCGTCAATCTTGCCGTCTCCGTTCAAATCTACGTACCTGATATCGCCCACATTAGGACGCGTTCCGTACCATGATGCGCGGTCTATCTCGTCTTCGCTCATGAAGAGTCCGTCAGACTGCCAGCACAAGATGCTGCCGACAGTTGTGCCTACCATCTTGCGCCATTCAACGATATTGGGATCATCGTTGTACACCAGCCAGCGGGTCTTGCTGCGGGTAAGGCTTCCCGTGACTTCGTAGAACAGCGGCTCGCCGCCCAGAGTTACGCGGTTTCGGTGGCGTATCATGATATCAATACCCCTGGCATCCAGAGCATTCTTGTTCACCCAGGTGGGATAATATCCTCCCATGGATGAAGGGAAGCCGGTGGATTGATATGTTAGCATATCGTAAGTATAATTGTAGAAGGCATCGATTTCCATACCCAGCAAACCGTTCCACAAAGAGTAATCTACGCCGACGTTCCAGCTGCGGGTCTTTTCCCATGTGAGTTCTGTATTCGGCACTCCGGCGGTATAGTAAGCAGGCACTATGAGCGTTGCTCCACCTTTCTGGCCCAGAGCAATGTTGCTTCCCTGTACGTAAGTGCTTAGGAATGCGTATTCACTTACGCTGTCATTACCCAGAAGGCCCACGCTCGCGCGAATCTTAAGGTCGTCCAGCCAGCTTACATCTTTGAGGAAATCTTCTTTAGACAGTCTCCAGCCAACGGAAGCCGAGGGGAAGAAACCCCAGCGAGTCTTGCTCATGCCGGCAAATTTGTAAGAACCGTCATAGCGTCCGGTGATTTCTGCAAGATATTTCTCATCATAGTCATATCTGGCACGGAAGACAAAGCCCAGGCTGCGCGAGGCGCCGCTCCAGCCGCTTACAGGACTGTTAGTGGCCACGCCGTTTGAGAGTTCAGGCAGAGAATCGAAGGGCAGTGCCATGGCATAAGCAGCCAGACCGTTGCCGGTGTAATCGCGATACTCGGCAAGCGCCATCAAGTCGAGGTGGTTGACGCCGAAGGTCTGTACGTAATTCAGTCCTCCCTGCCCCACTATCTGCCTCGAGAACACAGCGCCCTCACCGAGGTTGTTGACGTTCTCGCTTATATGAGGATTGTCTGTGCGCTGCTGCCATATCCATCCGTCAGCAGTCCTGACCCTCTGCATCATGGTATAAGGGGTGCTGAGGTTTTTGTTGTAGCTCACTGAAAAGTCGTAAGATCCGGAAGCCTTGAGCGAAAGCCCTGGCACGAAGGGAATATTCCAGACCAGGGAGGCATTGGCACTGCCCTGTGCGCTGCGGGTCTTCTTGTAGCCGGACTGATAGATTGCCGCCAGAGGGCTCACAAGAAAACTCTGGTTATCCTGCACCGCGCCGGTATAGTAGCCGTCGTATGTTTCGGGCAGATAAGGATGCATCTGCACCACCTGACGGGCAATGGAGAACCAGCCTACCTCGGTATAGCCGCCGTCGGTACCTCCAGAGAGGAATGCCGGCGTAGAGCGGTCCCCTATCACGCCGGACAGACCAACCTTGTAACTTAGCTGCTTGGAAAGGTCGCCCTCGATATTGGCTCGCACGTTATAGCGACGATAATTGAAGCGGTCTATATTACCCTTCTGGCTTAATAGGCCAAAAGAGGTAAAAAACCGCGCCTTGTCCGATCCGCCCTGTACTGTGACATTGTGCTTCTGGTTGAAGCCGGTGCCGAAAACCTTATCCACATAATCTACATTCGCCCATCCTTCCACACCGTCGCGCATGGCTTGGATATTCTTCTGCGTGAAGTATGGCACATACTCTTGGACAGAAGAAATCTCGCCGTTCGCCAGCTGGTCCATCATCTGAGCCACATTGTAGTAGTATGCGAACTGCGGTCCGTTCATGAAGCGGGGGAAGTTTGCATTCATACTTGCACCAACCGATGCATTATACGTAATGCGAGTGTCCCCTTTGTCGCCTTTGCGAGTGGTAATGATAATCACGCCGCCGGCAGCCTGAAGGCCGTACACGGCAGCAGAAGCGCCATCCTTGAGCACAGAGACGCTCTCAATATCAGCAGGGTCAATATCATTGATGTTATCGACGGGGAAACCATCTACCACATACGCTACCCCATATACGGAGCCACGGATACGCAGCGAAGCCTGGTCCAGGCCGGGCTCACCAGATTCCTGGACGGAGGAAATACCTGTAAGCTTACCCGCAAGCACCTGCGAAACACTGGTAGAAGGAGACTTGAGCAGTTCATCACCCTTGATGGCAGAAACTGCTGCAGTCATAGTTTCTTTCTTTGCAGTACCGTAACCAACTACCACAACATCGTCGAGGAACATGGCATCGTCTTTTAGCACTACATTGATGGGCGAAGAGCCGTCGAATGTATGCTCCTGCGCCTCGAAGCCAAGGAATGAGAACTGGATTACGTCTCCCTTGCGTGCACGGAGGGTATAACTACCATCTGTGGCTGTAAGTGTGCCGTTAGACGTACCCTTCACCATAACCGTAGCTCCAGGTACAGGAGCCCCGGAACTGTCGCTCACGGTACCGCGCAAAGCAGATTGTGCCCACGCGGCAACTCCGGACAGCATAAGGGCCGTCAGGAGAAAAAGCGAAAAACGGATTAAACGTTTCATTATTCTAGTGTTATTATTATTCAGCTATTTCTTTAAGGATGGTGCTTATCTGATACAGTCCGCGCGGCACATGGAAGCAGCCCTTCCACTTGCCCCCCTTCAGGGGCAGGAGCACTTCTCCTCTGCGGTTCAGATAGCCGTACCACTCGGGGAACTCCTTATCTTTGAAGTTGTTCCAGAGATATTCGTCGAGCTTGAGGAACCACTCCAAGGCCTTCTCATTGCCTGTAAGCTGGTAGCCCTTGATCATGCAGATGGCCGCCTCTATATGCACCCACCAAAGCTTCTGGTCCCACTCCAGCTCCTGGGTAGGATAACCCTTGCGGTCCATAAAATAGAAGATGCCTCCGAATTCTTTATCCCAACCGTAATCAATCACACGCAGAGCAATTTCTACGCTCTTTTCTATGATATCCTGACGGCTGAGTCTCAATCCAAGATTCATCATGAACCATAGGGCCTCGAGGTCGTGTCCCGGATTCACCTTGCGTCCCTCAAAGCAATCTATCAGGCTGCCGTCCGGGGCCAGGTTCTCTACCATCACACCCAAACCGGGCTGGTAGAACACATCGAACACCTCGTGAAGAGCCTCGTCTATAGTCTTATCCAGCAATGACTTGTCTTCTATGATAGGCTCCACCTCAAGGGCCATGTTGCAGATAATCATAGGCAGGGCGAAATCTTTCATGGGGCGGGTTCCGGGCACTCCTTTGCTCCATTTGCCCTTGGGATTGGTGCGGCGGTCCAGAATGCGCTGGAAAGTCTTGCGTGCAATGTCTGCGTAGTGTTCTTCTCCAGTTGCTACGGCCAGTTGAGCGAAGGCCATACAAGCAAAAGTGTTAGAGAAAATATTGTAGGGAGCTATGATAGGCTTGCCTTCCCTTGTGAGCGAGAAGTAGAAATCATAATTGCCATCGTGGCCATATTTTTCGAGGAATTCCGCACCCTGTTTGGCGCAGTCGAGCCACTCCGGGTTCTTCGCCACTTTGTTGTAGAGCATTGCAAACATCCAGACCTCGCGGCCTTGCAGCCATACGAATTTATCTGTATCAAAGACGCTTCCATCCCTGTTTAAACAGGTAAAATAGCCTCCGAATTCTTTGTCTTGAGATTTATCGAGCCAGAAAGGCAACACACTATTGTACAATTCATCACCGTACTTTTGTGCGAGCTTAGCAAAATCGTTTTGGTTCATTGTTTTCGTAAATTGTGGTATAGTCTTACAAATTTAGGAATTTCGAAGAATAATTCCAATAATTCTTTATTTTTGCACTATCAATACCGCATAATCATGGAAAACCGTCGTAGTTTCTTGAAAAAAGGTCTTGCCACGGCAGCCGCCGCTCCCCTGCTGGCCACCGGATGCAGGCCCTCACAGAGTGCCGACAAATACGGCATCGAACCTGATCTTTCAATAGAAAGCACCCTTATCGTCCCCAAGTCAAACGCCCTGCCTATCACGGGCACCTTCCTGGACGAAATATCGCACGATATCCCTCATCAGAACTGGGGAGAGCGCGAGTGGGACAGAGATTTCCGATACATGAAAGACATGGGAATCGATACTGTGATCGATATACGCTGCGGCTATCGCAAGTTCATCACTTACCCCTCGCCCTATCTGCTCAAAAAAGGCTGTTACATGCCTTCAGTGGATTTGATAGACATGTTCTGCCGCCTTGCGCAGAAATACGGAATGAAGTTCTGGCTGGGCCTTTACGACAGCGGGAAATACTGGGACACCGGAGACATGTCTTATGAGGTAGAGGCCAACAAATTCGTGATAGACGAGATTTGGGAGCGCTACGGCAGCAAGTACAAGAGTTTCGGCGGATGGTACATATCCGGCGAGATTTCCCGCGCCACCAGAGGCGCCATCGAGAGTTTCAGGGTAATGGGGCGCCAGTGCAAGGAGGTATCCGGCGGACTCCCCACCTTCATCTCTCCCTGGATAGACGGCAAAAAGGCAGTGGATGCAGCCGGCGGCAATCTCACCAAGGAGCAGGCAGTTGGAATTGAGCAGCACGAGCGCGAGTGGAACGAGATCTTCGACGGCATTCACGAATATGTTGACGCCTGCGCCTTCCAGGACGGCCACATCGACTACGACGAACTGGACGCTTTCTTCTCTGTAAACAAGAAGCTGGCAGACCGCTACGGGATGCAGTGCTGGACAAATGCAGAGAGCTTCGACCGCGACATGCCAATACGTTTCCTGCCCATCAAATTCGACAAGCTCCGCCTCAAGCTGGAGGCTGCCAGGCGCTGCGGATACGACAAGGCAATCACATTCGAGTTCAGCCACTTCATGAGCCCGCAGAGCGCTTACGCCCAGGCCGGGCACCTCTACGACAGATACCGTGAATACTTTGAGATATGAATAAACCAGTAAATATGGGATACGTGGTATTCCTCTCGGCCGTCGCCGCGATAGGAGGAATACTGTTCGGATATGACACAGCCGTTATTTCCGGCACCACCGAGATAGTCAAGGCCCAGTTCGGGCTTTCCGTAGGCCTGGAGGGCTGGTACGTAGGATGCGCACTAATAGGTTCAATCATTGGAGTGCTTCTTGCCGGCCAGATGAGCGACAGCCTGGGGCGCAAGAAAACCATGCTCATCTCTGCAGTGATGTTCAGCATTTCCGCAATTGGCTGCGCACTTTGCAAAGACTTCTCGCAGCTGGTGGTTTACCGCATGATTGGCGGATTTGGAATCGGTGTGGTATCTATTGTGAGTCCGGTTTATATTTCCGAGGTTGCCGTTCCCGAGAAACGCGGCATGCTGGTGTCGCTTTACCAGCTCGCAATCACCGTAGGATTCTTGCTGGCATACCTGGTCAACTTCTTGATACTCAAGGGAGCTCGCGCAGACGAGCCGGGCATGTTCAACGCCGAGTACTGGCGTGGCATGCTGGGCTGCGAGACCATTCCAGACCTGCTCTTCCTGGCGGTAATCTTCCTTATTCCGGAGAGTCCTCGCTGGCTGGTAGTCAAGGGGCGCGAGGCCAATGCCCGCAAGGTCCTGAGCCGCATATACACCACGCCGGAAGCTGTTGATTCTCAGCTTGCTGCTACTTTTGCATCCCTTGCCGGAGAAGTCAAGACAGACTGGAAAGCCCTGCTCGAGCCCGGAATACGCAAGGCGGTGCTTATAGGTTCAGCCATTGCCATCCTTGGCCAGTTTATGGGTGTGAATGCCGTTCTGTACTACGGTCCCAAGATTTTCCAGGACGCAGGTCTCAGCGGTGAGGGCTCCCTGCTCTCCACTGTACTCGTAGGCGTAGTGAATATGCTCACCACCGTCATCGCCCTGCTCATCATCGATAAAGTAGGGCGCAAACAGCTTGTGTGGTGGGGAGTCGGAGGAATGATAGTGTGCCTCCTGTGTATTGGCGTTTACTTTGCCTGGGGCAGCCAGCTCGGACTCGGCACCTACTTCCTGCTGACCTTCTTCCTGCTCTACGTATTCTGCACCGCAATCTCAATCAGCGCAGTGGTGTTCGTTCTGCTCAGCGAGATGTATCCCAACCGCGTACGCGGCCGCGCAATGTCCATCGCCGGACTTGCTCTCTGGGTAGGAACCTACCTCATTGGCCAGCTTACGCCCTGGATGCTGCAGACTCTCACTCCGGCGGGAACCTTCTTCCTCTTTGCCTTCATGTGCCTGCCTTACCTGTTCATAATGTGGAAGTTCGTCCCAGAGACAACAGGTAAGAGCCTGGAAGAGATAGAGAACTACTGGAGGTCTTTGTAGTCTACAACTACTGCATCGTAGCCCAGCTTCTTAAGCGCCTTCTTGAGCTTGACCGTATCGGTCTTGGCAGGATTGAAGGTAACTGTAACCTGCTTGCTGGGCACGTCCACCTTAAGATCCTTTACCCCTTTCTCGAAGGAGATGTTCTCTTGTACTTTGCGGCCGCAGTTGGCGCAATGGATGCTGGTTGCAAAAACCACCTGCACCAGGGCCAGAAGAATTGTGATATTTCTCATATTTTTTCTGTTTTCCAAATCGTTACACGCACGCCGGCATACACCTTGATTCCCAAAAGAGGGCCCCAGATGCAGCTGGCGTCAAAGGTTTCAGCCCAAGGGTTATCTGCTCCAATAATCGGGTTGGGCTGAGTAAAATTCGTAAGGTTCTCGCCCCCTAGATAAATGTCAAAGCCCTTGAAGCGCTTGGTTACCTGGGCATAAAGCAAGGGATAGGCAGGGGTGTAGCCGTCTTTGTACATAGGGTCGGCTGCCATAAAGTCCCAGACCTTCACCGGCCCGTTGAGAGAGGCGGTAAAGTCGAATATCCACTTGTTCAGATTTGTGGCATACTGGAGATTGAGCACGGCCTTGTAGCGGCTGGCCATGGGTTTGATATCGCTGCTCTGGGATATAAGCGTCTGCCTGGCGTCTGTATAGCGGCCTGTCAGGGTCATGGTAAAACCCCGGAACGGCTCCGCAGAGAAATCCAGCTGGAAGTTGTTTGTGTAAGAGTAGCCACCCGGCAGGCTGCTCAAAAGATAGAAATCTATGGTCTTGGCGCTATAATCTACCAACATCTGCTCAGTAAAGCGCGTACCAAAGTAATCAAGGCTCAGGCAGGTCTTCCCGCTCTCGTCGAAGGGCAGGTACCAACTCACGTTTCCGCCATAAGTCCATGAATCCTCCAGAGGGTGCATGAGCAGCAGGCCGTGAGAGGCAATGGGAATATTCTTGCCCGTAGAGAGCACGCCAATATTGTCTATCAGCGGAGTGCTATGGCGCAGTCCCCTGCCGCCGTTGGCACGGAAGACCAGCTGCTCTACCGGCGTCCATTTAAGGGTAAGACGCGGAGACAAGCGTACCCCGTAGCCATAGAACCAATCGCCGCGCAGGCTTGCGATTGCAGAAAGCATATCCTCGTAATGATAGGTATATTCCGCAAAAGCACCCAGGTCGCTGAGCGTAATGGGTCCCTCGGTACTTATGGTAGAATGAATCCCGGGGCGGACAAGGACAAGCTTTTCGTTGTATAGGTCCAGCGTTTCCGACAGGCCAAGCGTAAAATGGTGGTTCTCAAGCTGCTGGTCCTGGTAAAGGAGGTTGACAAAGGCAGAACTCTGGTCGGCCTGATAAGGGCTGCGTCCAAAACGCGAGTCGAGCTTGTCGTAACAGAAATCGGCAACTACAGCAAAGTTGCGGCTGTTATCATCGTTTAGCGGAACACCAAGCTTTACGTAGCCGTCCAGGCTCTTGTTGCCTACGCCGGCCTCCCAGCGCGTGCCGTTCACAGCTGCAGAAGCCGCCTGACCACCGTTTCTGGTATCATAAATACCCCTCACACCAAAACGCACCTGAAGACCGCTGGGGTCGTAGTAGAGCCAACGGTTGGCAAGCGAAAGCATACCCCCGCGCGGGTCGTCCAGGAAACCGTCGCCGTTATGGTCCATATCCATAAAGTTGCCGTCAGCATGAGCCAGGATCACTGTACTCCACTTCCCCATCTCGTCCAGTTGGAGAGAGCTTGCCAGGTTCAGGTCGCTCCTAGTATCGTTCATCACGGATGCCTGTACAAACAGAGGAATCTCGTCTGTGGGCTTACGGTGTTCCATGTTAATCTGCCCCGTCATAGACTCTACTCCGTTGATCACCGAAGTCACGCCTTTTGCCACCTGGATGCTCTCCAGCCACTGCGAGGGCACATAATTGAGGCCCCATGGCGCAGAAAGGCCGCGCATCACCGGGCGGTTCTCGTCTAACATCTGCACGTAAATACCGCTCTGGCCCAGGAGCCGTATCTGGCGGGCGCCGGTCACGGCATCGCTGTACCCTACGGTTACGCTTGCTGAGTTCTCGAAGCTCTCTGCAAGATTACAGCAGGCCATCTTACAGAGGCCTGCTGCAGTAATCACTTCCGTGCGTATGTCTTTACCTTTGGAGAGGAAGTTACCATTGCCTGCAGCTGTGAACACCGAAGCGCTCAAAGTGTCTTTGCGTTCACCGTAAATACCTGTAGTGTCAGGCATCTGCGCGTATGCAGGAATTGCAAGAAGAATTGTAAGTAATAAAAAAAGCCTTTTCACAATATGTTCAGGGACTGCTCCCTGATTTTTTCTAGTTCATCTTTCATCCTCACCACCGCCCTCTGGATCCCCGCATGGTTGGCCTTCGAGCCGGTGGTATTGATCTCCCGCCCCATTTCCTGAATGATGAACCCAAGCTTCTTCCCGGGATATGGTTCGGAGTCAATGGTATCGAGAAAATATCGGCAATGCTGGCGCAGGCGCACTTTTTCCTCGTTGATGTCGTATTTTTCCAAATAATATACCATCTCCTGCTCGAAGCGGGAAGAATCATAACTAATGATGAGGTCGGCAAGGGCCTTGTTCAGCTTTTCCTTGACCGCATCTATCCTTTCCTGCTCGTAAGACTCCACTTCGTCTTCCAGAGCAAGGATATTCTGCACCCTGGAAGTCACGTCCTTATACAGGGCTGCGCCTTCCCTGGCGCGATAATCACATATTGCATCTATGGCCTTGTTCAGGGCTTCTTCTACCAGAGGCCAGTTTTCCTCGGTTATTACGTCGTGCCGGCCGCTGTCTATTACGTCCGGCATACGCATAAGGGTGGCCACGAGGTAGTTGGGCTCATGGAGCGGAAGATTCACGGCGCCAATCTCTTCTCCGAGTTCCTTGAGCTGACGGTAATACTCCAGGGCCAGCTCCGTATTGATCTTGCGGACCGAGGCGCTTGCATTCGGCTCCCAGCTGATGAACAAATCTATGGTGCCGCGCTGCAGGCGGTCTGCAAGGAGCTTGCGGATCTGCATCTCCTTGTCTTTGGGAAGCAGCGAAGTTTTAATGCTTATATCTGCGTTCTTGCTATTGACGGAACGTATCTCTACACAAAGCTTGCCGCTGTCGAGCACGACTTCCGCCCTGCCGTATCCAGTCATCGACTGTACCATCTCAATAAAGCTTGATTATGCCCATTTCCAGGCCCCAGCACCCATCTGTAATGATAGGAACCGGCTTGTTGTCGGCATCGTTAACATACACAAAATCGTCCACAAAAGTGTGTGAATGTCCGCCTACCAGCAGGTCTATTCCCTTCATCTTGGTCATGTTCTCCTGGTCTTCCGGCACATACCCTTGGTGCGACAGCACAATCACAAGGTCGCACTTTTCTTCATTGTTCAGATAGTCGGACCATTTGTTGGTAACCTCTACAGGATCCATCTGAGGGATGCGGGAAGCGATGGGCTTGGCCACGCAGGTAGAGATATCTGCCTCAAGACCAATGACACCTATCTTCATGCCACCCTTATAAAGGATAGTATAAGGAGTAACGTACTTGCCGAGCTCGAAGGAACTAAGGTCAAGGTTGGCGCATACTACAGGGCATTTGATACGGCGCACCCTCTCGGTCAGGCTTTCTATGCCGTCATCAAACTCATGATTTCCGAGGGTAATGGCATCGTAGCCCATTGCATTAATCATGTCAACCTCCAGGCTGCCATGCAATTGGGTATAATAAGACGAGCCCTGGTTGAAGTCCCCGGCATGGAGCAGCAACACCTTGTCTGCCCCTTCCGCCTTACGCACAGAATCCACGAACGCTGCGCGCTCGATTATTCCGCCACGGCCGTCGCGAAGAGGATCCAGATGGCTATGGGTATCGTTACAGTGCAGGATTACGAGTTTTGGGCCGCAAGAGCAGAGAGCGGCAGCTGCCGCTATGATTAGAACTATCTTTTTCATCACTTTACTACGACCCTCCCGTCGGTCGAATAATCAATAGCCTTCCCTTCAGCAGTCAGTTTGCGCACATACTCTTCCATGGCCTTTCCAATCAGCAGGTCGGTCTGTATGAGCTTGCGGGCGCCCCTGGCCACATAAAGCGAGTCGCCGCCATCGAGCAGGAAGTCTACAGTTGCAACTCCGTAGGTCTTCTTGGGGTTGATGGGCTTGCCGCCTATCTCGAAGCTCTCCAGTTTATGTTCGTTAACCACTATACGGGCCCCGCTGATACACTGCATCTTCTTGCTTGCCAGCTGATTGGCAATGCTAAGCAGTTCTTCGCCGGGCAGTTCCAGATACACCAGTTTATTATTGAAGGGCAGCATAGAACGAATATCGTCCAGAGTAACGTCGCCCTCGGGCATCTCTACGCGGATTCCGCCGAAGTTGGTGATTGCAAAATCTACAGGGCGCTTGACAAGACGTGACGTCTCGCTGCGCAGCAAATCTACAATCATATTGCTCAGCTCGCTCTCGGGAGCATGCGCCCGCATAAATTTTTGGGAGCTGCCGATAATCTCTTTGACCTCCGCCATGGCAGGCTGGGCGCCTATCAGAAGGGCCGCAACCTGAGGGGTGCTGCCGTCGGTAAACACCTTACCGTTAGGAGCTGTATAGACTCCGGTTAGAGTATCCACAACGCCCAAAGCCTCATCGATATTGGACGCAGTAGGAGCAGTAACGCCCGTGCGGTGACTGTCTATAGGCACTTTCTCCCACACAAAGCCAGACTGGCAGCCGGTAAGCAGGAGGGCCAACGATAACAAACTCAGTACTTTTCGCATATTAACTCTGTTTAAGCCATTTCCAAAGGTCCTTCCATGTGGACTTCTTGCCGAACATCAGGATGCCCACCTTGTAAATCTTTGCAGACACCCATGCGCAGGCAGCGAAGGTTGCAACCAACAGGGCGATAGAAAGGATGATTTCCCAGTTAGCCACGCCGAACGGCAACCTTGCAAGCATCACTATAGGCGATGTAAACGGTATCATGGAGCCCCAGAACACCAGAGCGCTGTCGGGTGCCTTGAAGGCATAAATGGCAATAAAGAATCCGAGAAGCAGCGGAATGGTGATAGGAATCTGGAGCTGCTGGGTGTCTCCTTCGTTCTCAACGGCAGAGCCTATAGCCGCAAAGAGAGAGGCGTAAAGCATGTAGCCGAAGACAAAGAAGAGCACGAAGCAAAGGATAATCTTTCCGAATGGAAGGTTGCCTACAGTAGAGAGGATGACGTTCATCTCGCTCTCGTCCGAGAGGGCCTGGGTGACGGCCTCGGCCTGGTCTGCGGAGACTCCGCCCATGGTCTGCACCATCTCAGTGGCATCTGCCCCGGCAAAAAGGCTCTGGCCGGAGACTGCTCCAACTATACCCACAATGGCAACTGTAAGTACTATCCACAAGAAGAACTGGGTGAGGGCCACCAGCGCCACGCCGATTATCTTTCCGAACATAAGCTCGGTTGCCTTGACGGAGCTCACCAGCACCTCTACTACACGGCTGGCCTTCTCTTCTATTACAGAAGACATAACCATGCCGCCGAAGAGGGCAATAAACATGTAGATAATCATGCCGAGCAGCATAGAAACAATCATGTAAACGCCTGATTCAGAAACCTTTTCGCGTCCTTCCTCGTCGAGGGTGTATGCGTGCAGCTTAACATTGGACTTAACGTCCTTCATTATCTCCTTGAGATTATCTACTCCAGACTGGTCTATGCGGTAAGCCTCAACTGCAGAGTTGATTTTGCCTCCGAGGTTCTCGCTGAGGTCCAAGCCAAGAGGCTTGTTGGAATACACGTCGGCACTCACGGTACGAGCCTCGGCATCAAGCTCGGAGATGCTCAGCAGGGCATCGTAACCCAGAGCTGAGAGCTCAAGCTTTATCTGCTCGGGATCTGCATCAGACAGCACGACATAGCTCGCAGTCTCGCTGTCCTCTAGCGTGGGAGCTACGATTCCGGAACGGTCTATTACTGCAATCTTTTTTGCGCTCTCCTTGGTCCCCATCATAATAATGGTAGGGAGCACGCACATAGCGGCAAACAGAATTGGCACCAGGAAGGTGGTGAGCAGGAAACTCTTCTTCTTTACCTTATTGAGGTATTCCCTGCTGATGATAATACCAGTAGTATGCAGGTTCATTGCTTTTCTGTTACGAGTTTAATGAAAATGTCGTTCATGCGGGGCATCAGTTCCTTGTAGGAATTGATGGTTACGCCCTTGTTGAGATAAGACTGCAGAGTGGAAGTGCCGTCCACTTCTTTAGGAAGCACCTCTGTATGGCGGCCGTCGGCGTCGGTATAAACCAGCTCCACATTGTTGTTGCCATGCTCGCGGCGTATCTGCTCCACGCCTCCGGTGATGACCAGATGGGCCTTGTTTATCAGTGCGATATTGTCGCAAAGCTCCTCTACGGATTCCATGTTGTGAGTAGAAAGGATGATGGTGGCGCCTTCTTCTTTGAGGCGGAGAATTTCCTGGCGTACGATTTCTGCATTCACAGGATCGAAGCCGGAAAAAGGCTCGTCCAGTATCATCAGAGAGGGCTTATGTACCACGGTCGTGATGAACTGGAGCTTCTGGGCCATACCCTTTGAGAGCTCTTCAACTTTCTTGTCCCACCAATCTTGAATGCCGAAGCGTACGAACCAGTCTTTAAGTGCCTTGCGCGCTTCGGTGCTGCTCATACCCTTGAGCCGGGCCAGGTACATGGCCTGGTCGCCTACCTTCATCTTGCGGTAGAGTCCGCGCTCCTCCGGCATGTAGCCGATACGCTCAACGTCGCGCTGCGTAATGGGAGCGCCGTTGAAGAACACCTCGCCGGAATTGGGAATGGTTATTCTGTTGATGATTCTGATAAGAGTAGTCTTGCCTGCACCGTTCGGCCCCAGAAGACCGAAAATCTTCCCTTCGGGGATATCCAGGCTCACATGGTCCAGAGCCACCTTCTCGCCGAAGCTTTTGCAGACTTCCTTACATTGGATTATTGCCATATCTCTTTAATAAGTTTTAATCCTTCAAATATAGGAATATTTTGGCGGATATTAACTATTTTTGTGGTGATGAAACGAATACTGATAATCCTTGCTATTGTGCTTGCCGGCGGCGCCGCTGCGGCACAGGAAATCAATCCTACCCCCTCTCCGGATTCTACCAAAATCGCTTTTACCAGAGCTAACGACCTGTGGGTCAAAGATATTGCCAGCGGAACCGAAACCCGTCTTACATTCGACGGCAGCGAACTGGTGCTTAACGGATACGCTTCATGGGTGTATTACGAAGAGATATTCGGCAGGGCCTCCCGCTACCGTGCATTTTGGTGGAGTCCCGATTCCCGCAAGCTGGCGTTCTACCGCTTCGACAACAGCACAGTGCCCATGTTTCCTATATACTCCCCCTTCGGGCAAGATGGCAGACTATCGCTTACCCGCTACCCTAAGGCCGGTGAATGTAATCCTCCCGTAAAGATAGGCATCACCCAGGCAGACGGCAGCGGCACTACTTGGGCCGACTTCTCCGACGACCCAGAGCAGTACTTCGGCACTCCTTTCTGGGGGCCTGCGTCGGACGAGCTCTTCGTGAGCCGTATGCCCAGGCGCCAGAGTCTTCTGGAGGTATTTGCAGTGAGCGCCGACAACGGCAGCAAGCGCGCAGTGTACAGCGAGAACTACCCCACTTGGGTAACTTGGATAGAGGGGATGTTGTTCACCGACAAGGGGCTCTTCATGGCCCGCAACTTCGAGAGCGGCTGGGAGCAGATTTACTTCCTCGGATACGACGGTTCCTTCAAGCGACTTACAGACGGGCAGAACTGGGATATTCAGCTGCTCAAGTACAACCCCTCGAAGGGCGACCTTTGGTTTACCGCCAAACGCGACTCCCGCATCCACCCCGCACTTTACCGCATGGACAAGAAAGGGCGTATCTACACCCTCACCGACCCTCAGTACTACTGCGCGTCGGCCGAGATTTCCGACGACTTCAAGACCTTCAGCGCACGCCTTTCCAATGTGCGGACTCCCTGGTTCAAGGCGGAGGGCAGCGCACTGAAAGTCAAGACTTTGGCCAGCGCTCCGATGAGCGAGGAAGAGGGTCCGAAGCCGGAAATAATAACGCTGCAAAACGACGGATTTGAGCTTTACGGACTCATGTCCCTGCCGCGCGGTTTCGACCCCGCTGCCAAATACCCCGTAGTGATGCAACTTTACGGCGGCCCCGGCACCCCATACGTGCGCGACTGGTGGCGCAACCGCGACTCCCAGGACCGTTGGTGCTGGGAGAACGGGATCATCTATATAGTGGTCGACCCCCGCTCTTCCGGCGAGAACGGCCGCGCCGGCATGGACCAGGCATTCAAGCGTATGACTGTGATTGAGTTGCAAGACTACATCCATTGGGCAAAGTGGCTCCAGGGTCTCCCCTATGTAGACGCCACGCGCATTGGCGTAGAAGGATTCTCCTTCGGCGGCACCACTACCGCCATGCTGGTCCTCCGCTATCCCGAATATTTCTGCTGCGGAGTTGCAGGCGGAGGCGTTTACGACTGGAAGCTATACGACTCCCACTACACAGAGCGCTTCATGGATACGCCGCAGGCCAACCCGGAGGGCTACAAAGAGGCCAGCGTACTGAGTTGGGTAGATTCATGCGCACTCAAGGAGCGCCAGGGCCTGCATCACGGCACTCCTGCCCTCAAGCTCACCCACGGCACCGGCGACGACAACGTCCACTTCCAGAACACCTTGCAGCTTATAGACGCCCTGCAGCATGCCGGCATCCAGTTCGAGCTCATGATTTACCCCGACGGAATGCATGGCTACCGTGGCGCCCAGCATGAGCACGACAAAGCCTCCGACCACCTCTTCTGGTCCCGCCACCTGCTAAAGTAGACGGTTCTAAGGCTATTTGTCTTAGTATTTTTTGCAGATTAGTATTCGCCTCTCCCCTTCCAGGATGCAGGCGAATATGTGTATTGGGCCGCCGGGCTTGATTTTCATTTTGGTGCGCAGATCCTCCGAGCTCAGCGGCAATCCCTTTGCCGTTACTTCCGCCTGCGGGTAGCGGCGGTTCAGTTCCTTTATGACGGACGATGAGAACGGATGTTCTTCGAGTACTCTGTAGAACTTCCCAAAGTGGCTCAGATGCTCGTCGTAGCCCATCCTGCACAATCCCGGCCCCAGTCCCGCCTTCACCATCGCCGCCGACGGCACAAACAGCAACCTCTCCCCTCCTTCCGTCTCCACTCCGTCGGATGATGCTTTCGCGGGGACTGAGGGCCCGGCTACGTCCATTCTCGCTTCGCTCCGCTCGCTGCGGCTGAGTAACGCCGGCCCCTCATCCCCGTCTCCCGCTTTATCATCCGACTCCACCAAGCCGATTCTTTTAGAGTCAAAGACTATTCCATCTTCTGCGAGGCGGATAATCACTCCACTCTCTGAACTTGTTTCCGGCGAAGCGAAGGCTGGAGTCGCCTCCGAGGACCGTGGCCGCCCGTGGCCGCGTGAACGGGAGGGGCCCGCAGATGGACGATTGGAGGAAGTGAGCTCGCTCACTGACGAACAATGGACATCTGTGGGAGGGATGAGCGAAGCGAAGTCCTTCGGAGGCGACTCCAGCGGAGAGGAGCCGGAAGCGTACAGGAGGCAGAGAATCTCTTTACACTCGCCGTCAGAGCCTACAACGTGAATCTCAGAAAGATACGGAGCAAGCCGCCGCTGCAACATAGTAAGATCCGCCATAGGCGACACCTTAACCATAACAAGCGGCGCAATATCCAGCAGCAGCGGCATCAAAGCCACAACATCCGGACTACAATCCTCAAGCAGGAAAACCTTACGCCCCGCAGCATCCCGCCGCGCCGGATCAAGATAAATAACAACCGGCCCGAACTCCCGCAAAGCAGCCAGCCAATCATCAGACGCCGGACTGATATCAAAAGAATTAAACTCCACACCAGAAACACCCAGCGCCACAAAATTCCGTCTCACTGCATCACGCAGCACAACATCCCTCTCATTATACCACACAGCAGAAGCACGCCGGCTAAACGCCCAGGAGTCAACTCCCAACCCGCCGGTAAGATCGGTCACGCGAGAGCCCTCCGGAATCAGCGAAGCCTTGTAGCGCGCCGCACTCTCCCCCGAACACTGCTGCAAATTAATAGCCGCAGGCACTTCAACAGGAAGCCCCGCCCAAGACGGCAACTTAGCCGCAAGCCGGGACGCCGAATCGCTCTCAAGCTTCTGAAGAATATCGGCAAAACTCATGCAAAAAGCCAATCCTTAAAATTCACCAGATACAGCTTCTCCACCGCCCTCGACATGGCAGTATACAGCCACTTCAGATCCTCCACGTTAAGATGCCCCTCCCAGAATGGGAAATCAATAAAAACGCAGCTCCACTGCCCACCCTGCGCCTTGTGGCAGGTAATAGCATCGGCATACTTAAGCTGCAGCGCATTAAAATACGGATCCTCACGCACCGCCTCCCAAATCTTCTTCTTTGTTCCCAGTTCTGCATAATCGGCACTCACCCCGGCGTACAAAGCATTCTGCTGCTCATAAGTAAGCGACGCAGATTCGGACGTAAGAGTATCCAGACACACCTTGGCGCGGATTTCGGCATCATCGTAATCGGGGAAGCGCAACAGTGCGTCGGCAAAGCGCAGTCCATAGCGGTCTTCGTAATTCCAGATTTTTTGCAACTGCGCAACATCGCCGTTGGCAATATAATCCATAGAATCAACATCTTCCACAAACTGGTAGCAGTTCTTCACTATCATAAATCGGTCGCCCCTGGAGAGTTCCTCCTCCTTGAAGAGCACCTGCGCGCGAATCCCAAGATTGTAACGTATCGCCCTCTTGTTGGAGCGGCAGAGCACCACAGTATCGTCTGAGCCATAACGGCCGTACGCATCGCCAAGAGCCTCCAACAACTCTCCCCCGCCGATTCTCTGCACCTCGCAATCTGCCCCGGCCTGCAGGCAGAGAGCATCAAAAACCTCATCCGGAGATGCGGTTTCTATCATCTTGCGAATTAGTGTTGCGTCAGAAAGTATCATCGACTCGCGAGCCTGCCTTACCACCTCAGACAGCACAGCATAATGCACTCCCCCGAACTGCTCAAGATAAGCCTGGCTCAGTGCAGGAGATTCAATATTCCCCACAGGAGGCAGCTGTGCAGAGTCGCCCATCAGTATCAGGCGGCAGCCGTTACCGGAACGCACAAACTCCACAAGATCGTGCAGCAGGTCTCCGGAGCCAAAGACAGACTGCGCCTGCTGGTTCTGGGTATCAACCCCAATCAGCGACGCCTCGTCCACAACGAAAAGAGTGTTCTTGGACTTGTTGGGAGATAACGAAAAACGGCCCCAGCCATCGCTTCCCACAGATTTCTGACGATAAATATGCTTGTGTACGGTGAATGCCGGTCTCCCGGAAACATAAGACAGCACCTTGGCGGCGCGGCCGGTGGGAGCAAGCAGGACGGAAGGGATGCCAATTCGCTTGAGGGCGTTGATGACTGCCGACAGAGCAGTTGTCTTGCCTGTGCCGGCGTAGCCGTTAATCACGAAAATATCGCCCTCGTCTGTTGTAAAGAACTCCGCGAGACTGCGGAACAACGAATCCTGACAGGCCGTCGGCTCGTACGCCATGGCCGTAAGGAAACCCTTGTAAAGCCTGCCAGCATCCATTAGCGGTTGTGCCTGTCAAAGACCATTGCAACAACTGCAAGGACGGGATAAATCTCTATACGGCCCAGGAACATATCCATCGTAAACACCATCTTGGCAGCAGCCGGAGCACAATTGAACGAGCCCATGGAACCCATTTCTCCCAAAGCCGGACCAACATTGCTGATGCTCGTAATAGATGCTGCGAGGGAATTCTGCCAGCCCACTCCTATAAGCAGGCAGAGCACGGCGGAAACTCCGAGCAGCACGGCATATAACGCTATGTACAGCAGATGAGGAGCCACGTCTTCGTCTTTAAGCACCCTGCCGCCGAACTTGACTTCATTTACGGACGATGGATGGAGAATACGGTTGATCTGCCGCCCCGTAGCTTTAAACAGCAGGACAACACGGTCTATCTTTAAACCACCGGAAGTCGAGCCTGCGCATCCGCATACCACAGCCGCCAGTATTATCAGGCCGCCAAGCACCGGAGGCCATGCAGAATTATCCATAATAGCAAAGCCGGTGGTGGAAGAAATGCACATCACCTCAAAAAGACCGTTCCAGAGAGAGTCGCTCCAGCCCTTGCAGAAGCCGCCCGCTTTAAGTCCTATTCCAACAAGCAGGGAAAAGAGCAGAAGCGAACCGGTATAATAAGTGACTACGGCGTTCTTCATGGGCTTGAGACTGCGGCTTATCACAGTCAGGAACAAGAGGCCGAAATGCAAGGAAGACAAATACATACAAAGCATAGTAGCCGCCTCTATCCAGCGGGAGCCAAAAGCGCCAATGGAGGCGTTGCGGGTACTGAAGCCTCCGGTTGCGCAGACGCTCATAGCATGGCAGAGAGCATCGAACACCGGCATTCCGGCAATCACATAAAGCACCAGCGCCAACACGAAAATGGCAAGGTACACGTACGCAAAGATGTACACCGTACGATTGGCCCTCATTGCATAAGACCCTCTGGACAAGGAACTTATCTCCATATTGACCAGACGCAGTTTCACAGGGCTGGAATCCGGGATAATAAGGAGCAGGAATACCACTACGCCCAAACCACCTATGAAATGCGTGCTGCTGCGCCAGAACAGCAAGCTCCTGGGCAGCGATTCCACATTATCCAGAATTGTAGCTCCCGTAGTAGTAAAGCCCGAGACGCTCTCGAACCATGCGTTCTCGATAGAGAAAGGGCCACCCCACAAAGCGTAAGGCAACATTCCGAATATAAACGACAGCAACCACGAAAGGGTTATGGTTACATACCCTTCTTTAAGCGTGATAGCATGCGTACGGCGTACAAAAATGAAGGGGAAAACGCCTACAAGGAAAGTGATGGTAAAGCTGATGATAAGGGCGGCGAGGGCACTGTCGTTGCCGTTCAGCACCGATACCAGCACCGAAAGCAACATAAACAGCGAGCTCACCAGGAGCGCAAGACCGACGTTACGGCTAATTGCTTTCCAATTCATCAGAAACTCTTGCTTTGAGGTCTTTTATACGCTTGCGAAGCTGCAGGTTCTCATTCGCCACCTCGGTCAGGCCCTCATTCAGGCGCACGAGCTGGTCGTCGCCATCGAAGGTGTAGGTGTATTTTTTGCCGTAAGAGCGATAGCCATCCATGGCTTCCAGCATCTTGTACAGCGGATTAACGTAGTACGCCAGGGTAAAAAGGAGCAGCATAACAACCAGCAGAAGTCCACCCGCTACTGCAACAATTCCGGGGATGATGCTTCGATAGAAGCCTCGCTCGAAAGTCTTGGAGTTCTTCTCCAGGTCGCGGTAGATAGCTTTCTGAAGAGCGTCAATGTCGGCATCAAGAATGACGAAGCTGGGCTGCAAGCGATTGAAATACCAGCTGCGGGAATCTATGAAATATGAATCCAGCACATTCTCCAGCTCCAGCGAAGTGAGCACGTAGGCCGCGCAGGAATACACCACAGAATCTGTAAGCGGCTGAATTACATTAGATTCCAGAGAGGCGCGAAGAGTGTCGCAGTGAGACAGGAAATACTCCTGGTCAAAGACAGGCAGCTCGCCGCTGGCGTCGTTTCCAATAGCTGCCAGGATATCCAGATTGTACTTATTGCTAAGGTCCGCCAGCTTATGGGCGGTATTCAGACTCTTAATATCATCCGCAATCAAATCCGACACATAGGTGCTCATTTTGGAATACTCCAGCACCGATATAGTTGCGGATATTAACAAAATCGCCGCTATTGCCGAGAGACTCAAAGTCAATTTTGCCTTTATCGACAGCTTCATTTTTAATTTTTTTTACAAAATCCTCGCAAATATACGAAATAATTGGTACTTTTGCATAAGAACACGCGCACACGATGACCAATAGCTTCCTGAACGACAAATCCGGCAAGAACGCCCAAATCAAAAGGGATATTCTCCGCCTCTGCATTAGCCACGAAGAATCGAGCATCTCTTTTTTCAGCAAGAATCTTGGGATCAGCGTCCCCACAATCACCAAACTCATAGGAGAGCTTATAGATGAAGGCTTCCTTCTGGACGAGGGCAAAATAGGCACCTCCGGTGGCCGGAGGCCCAGCATCTTCGGACTCAATCCAAACGCCGGCTTCTTTGTGGGCATAGACATTGCCCGGCACCACTTCCACATTGCCATTACCGACTTCAAGGGCAACCTGCTGCACTATATAGAAGATATAGAATTTGTACTCGAGTCCAACGGCAGTTCCTTCAGGGAGATTTGCAGGATGATCAAAGACCGAGTCGTAGCCGCTGGCATACCCTGGATCAAGGTCCTTTCTGCAGGCGTGAGTTTGTATGGAAGGGTCA
The DNA here is from genome assembly GCA_946410455.1 of uncultured Bacteroidales bacterium. Lineage (GTDB taxonomy): Bacteria > Bacteroidota > Bacteroidia > Bacteroidales > UBA932 > Cryptobacteroides. Next base: position 42,710 of record CAMKAJ010000005.1, on the reverse strand, counting down.
ACCCGGAAAAGGGCTATTCGCTCTCTTTCTTCGTGAGCGACGACCTTCCTCTTAAAGACTTGTTCCAGCGTGAGTTGAACGTACCCGTGAGCATAGAGAACGACTCCCGCGCACTTACGTACGGAGAGTATATGAACCTCGACAGGGGTTCCGTCAAAGACATGATTGCCATAAACCTGAGCTGGGGCCTGGGTATGGGAATGATTCTGGACGGCCAGCTCTACTACGGCAAATCCGGTTTCTCCGGAGAGATTGGCCACTTCCCTCTGCTCGACAACGACATAATGTGCCGCTGCGGCAAGGTCGGCTGCCTGGAGACCGGCGCGTCCGGCTCGGCGCTACAGCGCATGATTATTGAGAAACTAAAGGCCGGCCGACGCTCATCGCTGTCGCGCAGTTTCAAGGAGCACGGAGAACTGGACCTCTCCGAGATTCTTAAGGCCGTACAAGACGGCGACGTGCTCGCCATTGAATGCATAGGACAAATCGGAGAGACGCTCGGACGCGGGATTTCCGGCATCATCAATATCTTCAATCCCGGCCTGGTGATTATCGGCGGCCGTCTTATCGTGGGAAAGGATTACCTTATCCTGCCCATCCGCACGGCCGTGAACCGTCTCTCAATGGAGAGGGTTACCGCCGACACCAAGATCCGCCTCTCTACCCTTGGGCGCAAGGCTATAGCAATCGGCGACTGCTTCCTGTCCCGCAAGAAACTGCTCGGCATATAGCCGTGTGCATAATTCGACATCGATATGAGTAACGATATACTTCAGGAGCTTTTTGAGTCGTACAGCGGCCGTAAGCTCTCTCTTAAAACCGAGCTTCCTACCTCCGGAAGCCACAGGCGCTACTTCCGCCTCACAGGAGGAAACATCTCCATTATCGGCGTGCTGGGCACCGACTTCGACGAGAACCGGGCGTTCATTACTCTCTCCCGGCATTTCAAAGAAAAAGGCATCAACGTCCCCACGGTGCTGGCTGTATCGGAAGACGGCATGAGCTACATCCAGGAAGATCTCGGAGACAAGATGCTCTTCGACCAGGTGAGCCAGGGACGGGAAAGCGGGCGCTACAGTTCGTATGAGGCCGGTCTGCTCTGCAAGGCCATAGAGAAGCTCCCGAAGCTTCAGTTCAAGGGCGCAGAGGGGCTCGACTGGGACGTCTGCTATCCGCAGAAGGAATTCGACGCCCGCATGGTTGACTTCGACCTGAACTACTTCAAATACTGTTTCCTCAAGGCTACCGGCCTGGAATTCAACGAGATACATCTCCAGGATGACTTTGAGCGATTCAAGACAGACCTGCTCCGGGAAAACACAGACACCTTCCTCTACCGCGACTTCCAGGCCCGCAACGTAATAATGAAAGACGGCGAGCCCTACTTCATCGATTACCAGGGGGGCCGCAGAGGTCCAATCTACTACGATGTGGCTTCGTTTATCTGGCAGGCACGCTCGCGCTTCCCCGACGACCTCAAACAAGAGCTCATTCGCAGCTATCTGCGTGCGCTCCGCAGCTATATGGAGGTGGACGAAGAGTTCTTCAACGAGCGCCTTCGTCTCTTTGTGCTCTTCCGCACCCTTCAGGTGCTCGGCGCGTACGGATACAGGGGCTACTTTGAGAAGAAGCCCCACTTCCTGGCCAGCGTGCCCTATGCGCTCGACAACCTGAGGGCCCTACTCAAAACGCCCTTTGCCGACTATCCCTACCTGAACTCGATTCTGGACAAGCTCACCAAGATGCCCCAGTTCTACGGTAACGAAGAAGACCGCAGGCTGGAGGTGCAAGTGTACAGCTTTGCGTATAAGAAAGGCATTCCTGCAGACAATTCCGGCAACGGCGGAGGATATGTATTCGACTGTCGCTCAATCAATAACCCCGGCAAATACGAGCACTATCGCCAGTTTACCGGCAACGACCCGGAGGTAATCAAGTTCCTGGAAGACGACGGCGAGGTAAACGTGTTCCTGGAGAGCGTATACAAACTGGTGGACTCTCACGTAGAGCGTTTTATGGAGCGAAAATTCACGCACCTGCAAGTGAGCTTCGGCTGCACCGGAGGGCAGCACCGTTCTGTGTTCTGTGCCGAGCACCTGGCCTCTCACCTTTCCGGGAAGTACGGAGTACGTGTCAAGCTCACACATCGCGAACTCGATATAGAAAAGACGCTCTGAGATGAAGGCAATGGTATTCGCCGCCGGGCTTGGCACAAGGCTCAAACCGCTCACCGACACTATGCCAAAGGCGCTTGTTCCGGTGTACGGGCAGCCACTGATTTATCATGTGCTGAGTAAGCTCTGCGCTGCCGGATACGACGACATTACGGTAAATGTACACCACTTTGCTGAGCAGATAAAAGATTATCTGGCTTCTCACGACTTTGGCGCCGACATTCATATTTCCGACGAGAGCGCACAGCTTCTCGAGACCGGAGGCGGCATCAAGCATGCCCGCCCTTTTCTTGAGGGAGAGCCGTTTCTGGTGCACAACGTTGATATTATTTCCAACCTGGACCTGGAATGGTTCCGCTCACTTGTTCGGCCGGGAGCGCTCTCAACGCTTCTGGTTAGCGAGCGCAGCACCCAGCGCTACCTGCTCTTCGACGACGACATGCGCCTGTGCGGCTGGACCAATCTTGCAAGCGGCGAGACCATCAGCCCATATCCTGAGCTTTGCGTTGAAGAATGTCGCAAATACGCCTTTGGCGGCATACATATTATGTCGCCGGAGATCTTTGGAGTCTTTGATGAGTTCGACTGCCCGGAACGCTTCTCTATAATAGAATTATACCTCAAGGCGTGCTTGAGGTATAATATCTATGGTGTTGTTTGCAAGGATCTTAGCCTTGTAGATGTGGGCAAGTTCGACAGCCTTCCGGAGGCCGAGAGAATCTGCAGTACCCTTCTGCGCTAGCTTTTAGAAGCGCCAGACAAGATTGGTACCCACAGTGGTAGCTTTAAAGTCGTACTTGGGGATGTAGGTAACGAAATCAATGGTGAAGTGCTTTCCAAAGTCGAGGGCAAAACCGTTCTTTCCTCCCCAGGCAAATGCATTGGTCTGATTGTCGTAACCGAGCATAAAACCAGTATGAGGATAGATTTTGAATCCTCTGGGGCCTATTGCAACGCCAATCTCAGGGTTGATGAAAGCGCCGAACACCTTATCAGCAGGGAAAAAGTATCCGAGCAGCTCGATTGAAGGAGCAAAAGACACAAAAGCCTCACGATTGTAGTTGCGGAAACCGAAGCCCACGCCTACACCATAATTACTAGCGGAGAAATTGGCCAACGCACCGATAGATGCATAAGGAACACTCTGCCTCTTCTGGGCAGAAACATTTGCGGACATTGCCAGTACCATGCAGGCAATGACGATGAACATAACAGCTTTTTTCATAAGGGGAAAATTTGTTGTAGGGACGGTCGGATTCGAACCGACGACCTCTTCAATGTGACTGAAGCGCTCTAAACCAGCTGAGCTACGCCCCTGACTTGATTCGGGACTGCAAATATAGTGATAATTTTCTAATATGCAAACAATCTTGAGGGCATGAAATTTGCAGCACTTGTCGCGTTTTTATTCACATAATTATGACCAACAACTTTAGCTTTTCTCCCGTCGCCCTGCCCTATGCGCAGGACGCCCTTGCACCAGTAATCAGCGCAGAAACAATAGCTTTCCACTACGGCAAGCATCTCCAGGCCTATATCAACAACCTTAATGCGGCTCTTCCCGGCAGCGGATTCGAAGGTCTGTCTCTCGAAGATATAGTCCGCAAAGCAGAAGGAGGTATTTTCAACAACGCCGGCCAGGTACTCAATCACACTCTCTATTTTACCCAATTCAAGCCCGCCGGCGACGTTTCTGCTCCCGAAGGAGCTCTTGCAGATGCTATTGCTCGCGACTTTGGTAGTTTTGAGGAATTCAAAGCCGAGTTCCAGAAAAAGGGCGCCGGCCTCTTCGGCTCAGGCTGGGTATGGCTCGCAGCAGATACCGACGGCAAGCTCCACATCACCCAGGAGAGCAACGCCGGGAACCCCGTTTCGCGCGGCCTCACTCCCCTTCTCACCTTCGACGTGTGGGAGCACGCCTACTACCTCGATTACCAGAACCGCCGTCCCGATCACCTCGCCGCCCTCTGGCAGATTATCGACTGGCACGTAATCTCCGCCCGCTACGGCAGGTAAAAAAACCGTTTTGACTCCTACTGCCGCACGTGAACGTCGAGCTGGGGGAAGGGGAAGCTGAAGCCGGATTCGGGGAGCTGTTTGTAGATTGCGTCGTTGATGGCAAAGTACACGTCCCAGTAGTCGGCGCCCCGCACCCATCCGCGAAGTACAAAGGTGACTGAGCTGTCGTCCAGAGAGAAAAGGGCGGCCATGGGGGCTGCTGCGCCGGGCGTGCTGGAATCCAGAATCCGAGGGTCGGTCTTGGCTATCTCCAGAAGCTTGGCCTCGCAGGCTGCAGCATCGGTGCCGTACTCCAGAGCAACTTTCCATTCCAGACGTCGGACCGGATTGCGGGTGTAGTTGTTGATATTGCCGTTAGCAAGGGTTCCATGCGGAATTACCACGCTCCTGTTGTCGGGAAGATTGAGCCGGGTACTCACGATAGACATCTCCATAACGGTTCCGGCATAGCCCTGGGCCTCAATAAAGTCGCCCACCTTGAAAGGTTTGAAAGCAAGCAGAATCAAGCCTCCGGAGAAATTCTGAAGGGTGCCGCTCAAGGCCATACCTATGGCAACACCACCACCCGCCAGCAAGGCTGCTACAGAAGTAGTATTAACCCCCAAAGTGCTGATCACCAGGATTGCCAGCATAATGGTCAACAAGACCGAAGCAAAACTGGTAACGAAAGACGCCACGGTCTTATCTGTCTTACGCTTCTCGAAGTACTTAACAAGAGACTTCTTGACAATCTTGATAAGCCAAGCACCTACTATATATATAAGGATAGCGATCAGGACCTTGATCCCGAAGTGGATGGCATCCTGGCCAAGCTTATGAAGTGCAGCTGAAGGGTCTGTAGAAAGGGTTGTAGCAAAATCAGCCGCTGCAATCCTGGCAGAATCTACTTTACTGGAAATCTCGTCCGCAGAAGGGACTATGGGGATAGTTTGTAGCAATGTCATAATTGCAAATATACGGAATATTTTGCATCTTTGGGATGCAAACGCTTATGGGACTGGAAATAGAAAAGAAATTCCTGGTAAAGGGCGACTTCAAGAAGCACGCTTACAAGGCCGTACACATCACTCAGGCCTATCTGAGCACTCTACCGGGCACGACACTACGCATACGCCGCGCAGACGACAAGGCATACCTTACCATCAAAGGAAGAAGCAACGCCTCCGGCATGAGCCGCTTTGAATGGGAAAAAGAAATCGGGATAGACGACTTCAATTCCCTGCTGGAACTTGCCGGCCCGGGGATGATAGACAAAACACGCTATCTAGTAAAAAACACCGACGGAGTTCACACCTGGGAGGTTGATGAATTCTACGGCGACAACGAAGGGCTCACTGTTGCAGAGATTGAGCTCAGCTCAGAAGACGACAGCTTCGACCGCCCGGAATGGCTGGGAGAAGAAGTCACAGGTATACACCGCTACTCCAACTCCCGGCTACTACTCAATCCGTATAAGAACTGGAAGGAGGACTAAACCTCTATTTCTTTGATTTCCACCTCATTGCCCCTTAGCAGCCAAGTATTAGGCCCTTTGCAGTGCGGGCAAGTTTTTCCGTACTTTACAGTCTCGTAATCCGCACCGCAATCGTCGCAATGAGTGACTGCCGGAATGATGTTGCACTTGAGCTCGCAGCCCCTTAGCATCTCTTCCCTGTCGGCGGCCCAGCGCCAGCAGTCCTGAAGGTATTCCGGAACTATTGTGGACACCTCTCCGATGTTCATTACAACACCGGAGACGTGTTCCACATTATTCTCTTCTGCAACCTTCTTTACATCACGAATGATGTAGAAGACTATTCCTAGTTCGTGCACACTATTTCTTCTTAAACAATATCTTGCCGGTACGCTTGATCATATACGGCAGGATACCGCTGAATTTGTCTTCAGAAGTGCGCATGACGGAGCACTCAGGATGCTCACGATGCAGATGTATGGCATCGAAGGCACACTTGGTTGTACAGACGCCGCAGCCGATGCAGCGGTTTTCATCCACAACGGAAGCGCCGCAGCTAAGGCACCTGGCGGTCTCTTTCTTAACCTGCTCCTCTGTAAGCGTGCCGTGATACTCCAGGAACTTGTTCTCAGGATTGTAATCTTCCGGGGCCTGGCGGGAGCCGTTGTCGTAGCTTTCTACCAAGATATCCTGCTTGTCAAGCTCAATGAAATCGCGCCTGTTGCGGCCAATGGTCATGTGGCCGTTCTGCACATAGCGATGCAGGCTCTCTGCTGCCTCCTTGCCGGCGGCAATAGCGTCAATCGCAAATTTAGGACCGGTGAAGCAGTCGCCGCCCACGAAGATATCGGGTTCTGCGGTCTGATAAGTAAGCTTGTCTGCCACTGGATAAACGCCACGGAAGAACTCTACCTTGGTATCCTTGAGAAGGTCCTTCAGAATCACGGTCTGGCCGATTGCGAAGATAACCATATCAGCATCCAGAGTGATGAGCTCGTTCTCATCGTACTCGGGTGCGAACTTGTGATCTGCGTTGAAAACGGAAGTGCACTTCTTGAAGGTGATGCCGCTGACCTTGCCCTCGCCGAGAACCTCCTTCGGGCCCCAGCCGGGATTGATCACGACTCCGTCCTCACGTGCCTCTGCGCGCTCTTCGAGCGATGCAGGCATGATGTCTTCTGTCTCGAGCGAGAGCATTGTAACCTCGGAGGCGCCGCTGCGCTTTGCCACGCGGGCGGCATCAATGGCAACGTTACCGCCGCCCACGACAACCACCTTGCCGCTCACCTTCACCTTGCCGCAGTTAGCGTCGTGCAAGAAGTCGATGGCGGTGGTAGTGCCGGCCAGAGTCTCTCCGGGGATGCCGGGCAGGCGTCCGCCCTGGCAACCGATAGCCACGTAGAAGGCCTTGTAGCCCTGCTCACGCAGCTGGGCGATAGTGATGTCCGTGCCTACCTCTACGCCGGTGCGCACCTCTACGCCAATCTCCTTCATGATATCGATTTCGGCCTTGATGACTTCCTTGTCCAGCTTGTACGAAGGGATGCCGTAGCGAAGCATTCCGCCGGGCTCCTCGTTCTTCTCGAACACGGTGGGCAGATAGCCCATGGTGGCCAGATAGTTGGCGCAGCTCATACCGGCAGGGCCGCCGCCGATGATGGCGATCTTCTCCGGCCAGCGCTCGTTGATGTTGGAGCAGATGTTCACCTCGGGTATGAAGCGGGTCTCTGCCTTGAGGTCGCGGTCTGCAAGGAACTTCTTCACCGCATCGATTGCAATGGGCTTGTCGATGGTTCCACGGGTACAGGCGTCCTCGCAACGGCGGTTGCATACGCGTCCGCAGACTGCCGGGAACGGATTCTCACGCTTGATGAGCTCCAGAGCCTCGGTGTACTTGCCCTCGGCAGCCTTCTTGAGATAACCCTGAACGGCGATATGAGCCGGGCAGGCGGTCTTGCAGGGAGCGGTACCGGTAGGATAGCAGTTGATGCGGTTGCGGTCGCGGTAGTCCTCGTTCCATTTGTGCGGGCCCCACTTTGCAGCATCGGGCAGTTCCTGCTTGGGATAAGTCTGCTCTCCGTGCTTGGTGCAGAGTTTCTGCCCGAGCTTCACTGCACCTGCGGGGCAATACTCCACGCAACGGCCGCAGGCCACGCAGTTCTTGGGATCCACCTTGGCAACATAAGCGCTACGGCTCATGTTAGGGGTATTGAAGAGCTGGCTGGTACGCAGAGCGTTGCAAATCTTCACGTTGCAGTTGCAGATTGCGAAGATCTTTCCCTCGCCGTCGATATTGGTAATCTGGTGCACGAATCCGTGGTCCTCGGCCTTCTTGAGTATGGCCATCGCCTCATCGTAAGTAATGTCGTGGCCACGGCCGGTCTCGCGGCAGTAGTCGGCCATATCGCCAACTCCAATGCACCAGTCGCGGTAATCGTCGGCGCAGCCCTCATCCATCTTCTTGCGGCCGTAACGACAGGAGCAAATACCCACGCTGAGATGGCCCTCATAACGCTTGAGCCAGTACGAGAGATGCTCGATGTCTGCAGTCTGGTTCTCCATGCTGATGGCCTTCTCTACCGGGATGACATGCATACCGATTCCGCTGCCGCCCATAGGCACCATAGGAGTAATCTTCTCCAGTGGCAGGAAGGTCATGCGCTCGAAGAACATCGCAAGCTCGGGATGACGGTCCATCAGTTCCACGTTCATATTGGTGTACTCGGCGCTGCCGGGCACGAACAGAGGCACCCAGTAGATGCGGTCTTCCCTATTGTAGGTTGTGCCGGGGATGGGGCCGTCCTTGGTATATTTGTCGCCGTAATCGTACTCTATGAGTCCGAGATAAGAGAGTTTATCGATGAATTCAGCAAATGCCTCATCGCTCTCTACATAATGCTTTTTGCGGTTCCACTCAAGAAGCTCCGGGTATGGATGATGTTCACGCACGGTGAAAGGCTTCTTGCTGATGAGGTCCCAGAGGAAATCCAGAGCAGCCTCCCTGGTCTTCTCGTCCATCTCGTCGTAGAAGAGGCAGGCATAGCCCCAGTACTCGGGAGCCTCGGTTGTCATCTTGATCTTGCCGGGGATGCGGTCCGTAATCTTGCGCACAAGGCGGATCAGCTTCGGGTTGGGGTTCTTGTCGCCAAAATACTTGGGGACAAACTTTTTAGACATTTCAGGCATATTGTTCCAGTGTTATTTGTTTTTCCAATTCTTGACTTCATCCAGGAGCCATTCGGCTACCTTGTCCACACCCTCCCCTGTCTTTGCACAGATTGGGATGATCTGGGCCTTTGGATTACGCATGTGCACGTATTCCGTACATTTATCAAGATCGAAGTCGAAATACGGCATCACATCTATCTTGTTCACAATCACAAGGTCGCAGACGGAAAACATCAGGGGGTATTTGAGAGGCTTGTCATACCCCTCCGGAACGCTCAGTATCATGGCGTTGCGAACCGCACCGGTATCGAATTCCGCCGGGCACACGAGATTGCCCACATTCTCAAGGATTACCAGGTCCTTGCCCTGCAGTTGAACGTTGTCCAACCCCTGGCGGGTCATCTCCGCATCCAGATGGCACATGCCTCCGGTATGCAGCTGTATAGACTCTATTCCGGTTGCATCCTTAATCTTAATAGCATCCACGTCGGAGTCAATGTCAGCCTCCATCACTGCAATATTCAGCTTGTCCTTCAGGAGGTTCAGAGTGCGTATGAGGGTAGTAGTCTTGCCACTGCCGGGTGATGACATAAGATTAAGCAGATAAGTTCCGTGCTCCTTTAATTCGGCGCGCAACTTATCTGCATCCTCATTATTGTCTGCAAAAATGCTTTTCTTGATTTCTATTACTTTGACTCCGTCCATTAGTCTTGGGTTATTAATCCTCGCAATATACGCAAATTGCGCGAATAATACAAGACTAGCATCTGTCTGTCAAAGAATAGTTTATTCAGTAATCGGCAATTATCGCAGCATTATGGCCCTCAGGTCGTCGATGTCTTTCTGCGGGACACCGATGCTCAAGAGATACTCTACTATTCTCTCCTGGTAGGTGCCGGACTGAGTTTCACTGTATATGGTCTTACGGATAGAGCCATAGCTGTAATTATCTCTGGTATGCTTGTACACCGGATTTCCATCCTCGGTAGACATACCCCAGTCTGCAGGAGTAAAATAAGTAAGCTCGTAATCCTTGGCCATATCGCTCTCGCTCACGCCCAGGGCGCCTTCCAGAAGGAGGGCGAGGGTGGCGGTGCGGTCGCGGCCAGCGGCACAATGGAAATACACGGGCTTGTTCTCGCGCAGGCGTGCTACCACCCACATGAAGGTATCTCTCATCTTGGGCTTGTTGTCCCTGATCATGTGGTTGTAACCGCTGTCGAAACCGGGAGCATAAAAAGCCACCTGGCTGCCGAGAGGAGATTCCGAAGGCACGTCGGAAGACTCACGCAGGTCCACCTCCGCCCTTATTCCTTCTGCAAGCATCTCCTGACGGCCCTCCTTACTGCAGCGCGAACCATGAATAGCACCGCCGCGATAGAGTTTATGATAGGCCAATGTCTTGCCGCCCAGGCCCTTCCAACCGCCAAGGTCGCGGCCGTTGCGTACGTTGGGGGCATAATAGACCTGATGCAGCAGTCCCCTTGTTTCGAACTTGCCGCTGGCCACGAACGCGCTACCTGAGCTTACGTGCCAATAATAGGTTGTGCCAGGAACGAGATTGGTAATGTCTTGCTTGCCAACGCCGGCCGCAAGCTCATACTCACGGCTCCAGTCCTGTTCCCAGACTGTCAGCTTCTGAGAGCCCAGGTTAAAGGCTTTCCAAGTGATTGTATAGGTAGGAGGGAGCTCTTCGTTGTTGACGCTAGGGCCGCCGCCGGGATATCCGATAACCTTTGAATAGGTGTAATCGGAATCGCCGTAATCCACCTCTTCCATGTACTTCTGGACATAGGAATTTGTTGCCAGAAAAGCCTTGCTCTGAGCTTCTGCGTCTTTCCATCCCAGAAGCGAGGCAGCGACAGTCTTTCCGAGGCTCCAGTCGGCGTCGTCTCCTTCGATATCCCAGTACATTCCGCCCAGCAGGCCCTTCTGCTTAATGAATTCCGCCTTGAGGCTTATGGAGCTTTCATCGTCGAAGCTGACCACCATAGTTCCGGTGCCATCTGTAAGATAAGGGACCTTGGCCTGGTCGTCCCAGCACTTGTTGTAACCGCTGAGGCTGATAATCTTGTTATAGTCGAGCTCATCTTTGCCGAAGACTTTACTATCTGAACGCCCGAAGAAAGCCAGCCCGAGTGTCATCTTCTCGTACGGGACGCCCTTTGCAAAATGCTTTTCCACAGCTTCCTCGCAACTATTCTTGGAGTTGGGAGACTTGTACAGGGCCGCATTGTGATACGGCGGCTTACCCATGTCGTAACTCATGATATTCACGAAGTCCAGATATTCCAGTGCAGTGCTCCAGTCTATGTAATGCGCACTTGCCTCCGAGGCCATGGTGATGAGCTTGCCGCTACCTAGAACCTCGCGCAAATCCTTAAGGAGCAGAGAGAAATTCCTGGTATCGTTAGGCGACGAACTAATATCGGCGGCGGAGCTTGTTGGATATTCCCAGTCCAAGTCTATGCCATCGAGTTTATAGGTATTGACTGCGGCAAGGCAGTTGTTGCAGAAATTCTTGCGGTGAGTCTCGTCGGCAGCCATCTCAGAGAAATTGCCGGCGCCCCATCCACCTATAGACAGCAGGACCTTCAGACTCGGCTTCTGGGATTTCAGTCCCACTATCTGCTGCAGGCGCTGGATCTTCTTTTCTCGTATGCTCAGACTCTCAAAATCGTCCTGAATCTTGGCAAATGAGAAATTTATATGTGTCAGCAGCTCAGGATTCGGCAGAACACCGCTGTCTGCATAATCGTAACCTACCACTATATACTCCCCAGAAGAAGTAGGAACCCCCGGGGTTTCTGTACCACCGGGATTCTCTGGATCGGTCTCTCCGGAAGGGGGCGGAGGCGGAGGAGTAACACTGGGATCATCTGGCTTCTCGCATGCTATGACTGCCGGAAGCAAAAGAAGAAGGAGTAAGTGCTTGATATTCATGTTCGCAAATTAGCAATTAATACTCAAGCGCAATGCGCAAATTGCGTAAACAAAAACTCAATTCGCAAAAATGTTTACTCGATTTTTTTGCAGGCCAATCGGGCCACACTGCCGAAAAGCCAGCCAAACAAAGCGCCTACAGCAAAGCCCACCAGCACATCGCCAAGGAAATGCTTGCCAACGAACACCCTGCTTACGCCCACAAGGATAGCCCAAACATAGATAAACAAGCTGTACCCCCTGTAACTGCGACGACGGTCGTTCTTGAATCCCATACTGGAACATACGGCAAAGCCCAGGCTGTTGGCTGCATGTGCGGAGAAGAAGCCGTACAGCCCGCCGTGCTCTTCAAGCATGTGCAATCCACGGGCAAGCATATCAGCATCTTCCATTGGGCGAAGGCGCGCCACGCCGTGTTTAATAAGGTTGGCAAACTGGTCACAGGCTAGCACGAACAGGATGCATGAGAGCGTTACCACCAGGGCCTTCTTCCAGCCCAGGCGGATAAAGAAAAACACAATGATAATCAGGTACATAGCGTACCATATCTGCACCTGCGAGAAAAAATGCCACACGGCATCCGTTACGGGATTATGCCATGCGTTGATTGCAAGCGTAAGGTCGCGGTCGAGCTGCTCGGCCCGGCCCAGGATGCCGCCTACTTCTGCAAGGCTTTCCATAGCTCGTCTTTCAACTTATCAAGGCCCTCGCCGGAAGCGGAAGAAATGAAAACGTGAGGGATACGCTTGGGGAGACTCTTTGCGAGCTCTTTCTCGATTTCTTCGTCGATTATATCGCACTTGGTGATAGCCAGAACGCGCTGTTTGTCCATAAGCTCCGGATTATACAGCTTGAGCTCGGATAGCAGTGTCTTGTAGCTGGTGTTGATGTCGTCTTCCTCACAACTCACCATGAAGAGAAGCACAGAATTGCGCTCAATATGCCGCAGGAATCGGGTACCAATGCCCTTCCCCTCGTGGGCCCCTTCAATAATTCCGGGGATATCGGCCATCACGAAAGAACGGTCGTCGAAATAGCGCACTATCCCCAGATTAGGCTCCAGCGTAGTGAACGCATAAGAGGCAATCTTGGGCTTGGCGGAAGTGATGGTGCTGAGCAGCGTAGACTTACCCGCGTTCGGGAAGCCCACGAGCCCCACGTCAGCAAGGAGCTTGAGTTCCAGAACGAATACCCCTTCTTCTCCATCCTCGCCCGGCTGGGCATAACGCGGAGTCTGATTGGTGGCTGTCTTGAAGTGGTCGTTACCCCATCCCCCCTTGCCGCCCTGGCAGAGAATACGCTCCTCCCCGTCGGTCATCAGGTCGAAGAGCTGCTCTCCGGTATCGGCATTTTTTACCACGGTGCCAACAGGAACATCCAGGATAATGTCGGTACCGTTCTTGCCCTTGCAAAGTGCAGCGCCCCCTTTCTCTCCGTCATCGGCCTTGATGTGTTTGCGGTACTTGAGATGTATCAGCGTCCAAAACTGAGCATTGGCCCTAAGGATAATATGCCCACCACGGCCCCCGTCACCCCCGTCAGGCCCTCCCTTAGGGATATACTTAGCCCGGTGAAGGTGCATGCTCCCCGCGCCCCCGTGCCCGGACGCAGCGTATATCTTTACGTAGTCTATGAAGTTGGATTCTGCCATGGTTGTACTATTAGTTATAGTTCCGGGAGGACTTTTTCCATCTGGATGCCCCGGGAACCCTTGACGAGGATGGCGCAGCCGCTGACGGGGTTGTCGTGGAGCCAGGCAGCGAGTGTCGCCGAATCCGGGAAGCAGCCGCCTGGCAGTGGCGTAGAGCGAGTGGCAGAAGCCTCTCCGGCGTTACTCAGCCGCAGCGAGCGGAGCGAAGCGAGAATGGACGTAGCCGGTGAGGCTTGCTGCCCGAGCGCCGCGCTGCCAGAAGCTTCGAGCGCCTTGGCGAACTCCTCCCCCACCAGGATGGCAGGGATGCCGGCAGCGCGCAGCTGCTCCACCACCTTCGCATGCTCGGCCACCGACTCTGCACCAAGTTCGCGCATATCACCCAGCAAAGCAAGCTTGCAAGGCGCCTGAAGTGCAGCAAAATTCTCCAGCGCAGCCCTCATCGACGAAGGGTTTGCGTTGTAAGCATCCACAATCAGAGTATTACGCTCGGTACGAACCATCTGCGAACGCTGGTTGGCAGGAACGAAAGCCTCAATCGCAGCAACAGCCTCTGCACGAGGAACACCAAAATAATCGCCGACGGCCAAAGCCGCAAGCACATTGGCAGCATTATAAGACCCTACAAGCTGAGTATGCACCTCGCAATCACGCAGTTTCAGACTCAGGAAAGGAGCCTCGGGAGTCGTAGGCAGCAGCTCGGCCTTCTGATAATCAAGTCCGTAGCCAAAGAAATGGCACGGCAGGCCGGCGGCCATTCCGCGCAGCTCGGCATCGTCTTCGTTGATAAAGACAAGGCTTCCAGGACGCGAGCCCAGCCAACGGTAGAGCGCCCCCTTGGCCTGCTTCACGCCCTCAAAGGAACCGAAGCCAAGCAAATGCGCACGGCCCACATTGGTAATGAGTCCGTAGTCGGGCTGCGACACCCGCACAAGCTTCTCAATATCGTCGGGATGGTTTGCCCCCATCTCGATAACCGCAATCTCTGTCTCCGGAGTAATGGAGAGCAAGCTCAGAGGCACACCGATATCGTTGTTCAGGTTGCCCTTGGTAGCAGTTACCTTGAACTTGCGCGACAGCACCGCCTCTATCAGGTTCTTGGTCGTAGTCTTGCCGTTGGTGCCCGTAAGCCCGATAACCGGCAACTTGCCGCCACGCACATGCGTACGATGCCAAACGGCAAGGTCGCGCAAAGTCGTAAGCGGATCTTCTACCCGTATTAGGCGGTCATCGGCAGGCAAATCGGCATCATCGTTCACGACAGCCCAGACCGCACCGTCCGCCAAAGCCTTGACGGCAAACTCATTACCGTCGAAGTTCTCTCCACGCAGTGCGAAGAACATCTCCCCGCCGCTGATTGCACGGCTATCCGTAGTAACCCGGCCGCCGCAGCTGCAATACAAATCGTATAATTCTTTCATTTCACACCCGTACTGCCAAATCCGCCTGCACCACGAGCCGTATCGCCCAGCTCATCCACCGGCTCCCACTCCACCCGCTCATGACGGGCAAGCACCAGCTGTGCCACCCTCTCCCCTTTCTCTATCACGAAAGGCTCATCGGAAAGGTTCACCAAAATCACGCACACCTCGCCCCTGTAGTCTGCATCTACCGTTCCGGGGGCGTTCAACACAGTAATCCCATTCTTGGCGGCAAGACCGCTACGAGGCCGCACCTGCACTTCGTACCCGGCAGGAATCTCAAGAAACAGCCCGGTAGGCACCATTGCCCTGCCAAGGGGTTTAAGAACGATAGGATCCTCGTTTGAAGCCCGCACGTCAAGTCCGGCAGAAAGCTCTGTAGCGTACTCCGGGAGCGCATTGCAGCTCCGGTTAATAACCTTGACCTTCATTACGCTGCAATCTTTTTCTGAGGATCCTTGAACAGGATGGCAAAGAGAATGCCCACCACACAGGCATAGCCGGCGAATATATACCACGCCATAGGCCAGTTGGAAGGAGTATTAAACACATCGCATGCATCCACCACAGCACCGGCGGCAAGGGTTCCGATAGTTGCACCGAAGCCGTTGGTCATCATCATAAAGAGGCCCTGGGCGCTGGAGCGGATATCCTCAGCAGCATTCTGCTCAACGTAAAGGGAGCCGGAAATATTGAAGAAGTCGAATGCAAAACCGTAAACGATGCAGCTCAGAACGAAGAGCAGCACGCCGGGCATTGCGGGATTACCGAGTCCGAAGAAAGCAAAGCGGAACACCCAGGCAAACATAGCGATAAGCATCACCTTCTTGATTCCGAATTTCTTCATTGCAAAGGGAATCAGCAAGATACAAAGGGTCTCGGAAGCCTGCGAAATAGCGATAAGCGCGTTGGAATTCTTGACGGCGAAAGTATTTGCAAGCGCAGGATCTGCAGCAAAAGAGCCAAGGAAGGTATTTGCATAGCCGTTAGTAATCTGAAGAGATGCACCCAGCAGCATTGAGAATATGAAGAAAATAGCAAACTGACCGTTCTTGAAAAGACTGAAGGCCTTGAGGCCGAATGCCTCTGCAAGGCTCTCGCTCTTCTTGCTCTTGTCTACAGGGCAGGCAGGCATTGTGAGCGCGTATCCGCAGAGCACAAGCGAAAGGACACCTGAAGAAAATAGCTGGGTGTAAGAATCCTGCATGGCAACTCCTCCGATATGCAGGAAGTTGGTCAAGAGCATGCTGCAGATGAAGCCCACCGTACCGAACACACGGATGGGAGGGAAATCCTTTACGGGGTCCATCCCGGCCTTTGCCATAGCATTGTAAGACACAGAGTTAACCAGTGCGATGGTGGGCATGAAGAAGGCCACGCTGATGCTGTAGAGGACAAACAGAGGTGCAAACTGTACTGCTGCTCCTGCGCTCATGCAATACACACCTGCTCCTGCCATTGCAAGTCCGGCAATCCCATGACATAGGGAAAGCACTTTCTGGGCCTCCATTTTCTTGTCGGCAAGAATACCCATGAGCGTGGGCATGAAGATAGAAACAATGCCCTGCATTGCAAAGAACCACTTGATCTGGGAGCCGAGGCCTATGTTGCCGAGGTAGCGGCCAAGGGAAGTAAGGTAAGCACCCCACACGGCAAACTCCAGGAAGAGCATCAGGATGAGCCTGAAAACGAGCTGTTTGTTTTTCATTTGTCTATATGCTTTATTGTTATTATGCGGCCAAACACACAAATATAATATTTTTTCCGTACTTTTGCACTATGTTCAAGTTCGTCAGAACAAGTAAAGATCCCGGTTCATCCGCCCGCACCGGCGTACTCTACACCGACCATGGTGAGATACGCACCCCCATTTTCATGCCCGTGGGCACGGTGGGTTCCGTCAAAGGCGTGTGGCACAGGGACTTAAAAGAAGACATAAATGCCGAGATCATTCTTGGCAACACCTATCACCTCTACCTTCGCCCCGGGCTCGACATCCTTAGGCGCGCAGGCGGCCTTCACCGCTTCGAGAACTGGGACCGCCCGATTCTTACCGACAGCGGAGGATTCCAAGTGTTCAGCCTCAGCAAGATACGTAAGATTACCCCGGAAGGGTGCCGCTTCCAGTCGCACATAGACGGTTCCCGGCACCTGTTCACGCCCGAGAATAACGTTGACACCCAGCGCATTATCGGCGCCGACATAATGATGGCTCTGGACGAATGCTGCCCCGGCGATGCAGACCGCAGCTACGCTGCAAAGTCGCTCAAGCTCACCCAGGACTGGCTGGAGCGCTACGCCGCCCACTTCAAGGAGACCGAGCCCCTGTACGGACATGCCCAGACTTTCTTCCCCATAATCCAGGGCTGCACATACCCCGACCTGCGCGTGCAGGCGGCCGAACATGCCCTGCAATTCTCCGAAGCCGGAATCGCCATCGGCGGACTGGCAGTAGGAGAGCCCACGGAAGTGATGTACGAAATGCTGGAGGTGCTGGACCCAGTAATACCGCAAGACAGAGCCCGCTACCTCATGGGAGTAGGCACCCCCGCCAACCTGCTGGAGGGTATCGCCAGAGGCGTTGATATGTTCGATTGCGTAATGCCTACCCGCAACGGGCGCAACGGAATGCTCTTCACCTGGGACGGCATTATGAACATGCGCAATGCCAAATGGGCGGATGATTTCTCCCCCATCGACCCCAAGGGCACATCATTTGCAGACCACAGCTACTCCAGGGCTTACCTGCACCACCTGTTCGTAGCCGGCGAGATGTTTGCCGCAATGCTGGCCAGCGAGCACAACCTGGCTTTCTACCTGGACGTGGTGCGACAGGCACGCGCCCATATAGAGGCCGGAGACTTTGCGGCCTGGAAAGAAGACGCCGTAAAACGAGTTAGCCAAAGGATATGAGTCTGAAACCGAAGATACTGGACCGCTACATAATGTCGAAGTTCCTCTCGACATTCTTCATTGCGCTGCTGATAATCATCGGCATAGTGATTATCTTCGACATTTCAGAAAAGATAGAGAACTTCGTGGAGCATGAAGTTTCGCTTAAGTCCATCGTCCTGGACTACTACATAAACTTCATTCCCTACTTCATCAACATGTTCTCACCCCTGTTCGTGTTCATCACGGTGATATTCTTCACCTCCAGGATGGCCGCGAACTCAGAAATCATAGCAATTCTCTCCGGAGGCGTGAGCTTCCACCGGATGATGGTTCCGTACGTGGTATCCGCCGCCTTCATCGCCCTGCTCTCTCTGGGTCTCAACCTGTATGTTATTCCGCGTTCCAACGCAACCAGGGTGGACTTTGAGACCAAGTACGTGGATACGCACTACAATTATACGAAGTACAGCCGCAACAACGTCCACTACCAGATTGCTCCCGGACAATTCGTGTTCGTACAGTCGTTCAGCGCATACAACAACACTGCGTATAAGTTCACCCTGGAAACCATAGAGAACAACCAGATGGTTTCCAAGTTGTCTGCCGAATCGGCCGTATGGGACAGCACCATTGACGGATGGCACCTGCGCCGCTGGTTCCTGCGCGAGTTTACCGGAGGCCTGGAAGACAAGGTGCGCTGCGGAGACCAGATGGATACCGTAATCGCCCTTAAGCTCAGCGACTTCTACCGCAACCAGAAAACCGTTGAGACCCTGACCCGCAGCGAGCTGAATGCCCTCATCGACACTCAGAAGATGCGCGGCGACTCCAATGTAATGTACGCCCAGATAGAGAAGAACCGGCGCATGACCCTCCCCTTCTCTGCCTTCATTCTTACCATTATGGCAGTGGCGCTTACGAGCAAGAAAAAGCGAGGCGGAATAGGATTCAACCTCGCTCTGGGTATTGGTCTCGCCTTCCTTTACATCTTGTTCCTGAAGTTCAGCGAGATGTTTGTCTTCACAGGCACCTTGCCTGCAGGATTGGCCTTGTGGTTGCCAAACTTTGTTTATATGGCAATCGCCGCCGTACTCTACAAGCTGGCCCCGAAGTAATAATTATCTGCGGTGACGCTTTACAGCCTGGCGGCCGCGTGCCTTGCGGGAGAAGAACTTGGTGTAAACCAGTGAAGCCAAGATAGCCAGCAATGCAACTGCAATAACCACTATCGTCATGGCGTTGGCGCTCTCGCCTTTCACGCGGGACCACATCTCCACAAGCTGGGGAGTACGCTCGCCCCAATCGTGCTCCAGGGTGCTGCGCTCTATGTCCTTACGGTCGGGATAGAGCACAGGATTGGCGCAAACAGCAGTATCGGCAGGGCTGAAGAAATAGGAAAGGTCGAGGGGCTCGTATGCCTCGTCGGTAAAGGCCTCTATAACCTCGGGAGCACCGCTCACGGACACATAGCCGGTAACATCCACGTTGCGGATTACAATGTCGGGACGGCTCATGAAGTTGATCCAGTACTTGGCAGCCTTGGTATTCTTTGCGTACTTGGGGATCACCCAGCCGTCGAACCATACAGTAAAGCCTTCCTTGGGTAGAGAGAAGCGAAGGTCAACATTAACCTCTTTGCCCTCCTCTATAGCCCACACGGCATCTCCGCTCCAGGTTAGGTTGAGCCATGCGCGCTCCTGGGTCATCTGTTCCTTGCCAAAATCGGCCTCCCAGCCTGCTACGAGCGGCTTAACCTGCTTCATATAAGCTTCTACATCTGCAAGGGCCTTGTCTGAGGAATCAAGCATCAACTCGTCCAGGGTGACTTCTCCCATGTCGAGCTCGGCCTGGCGCAGGTAGATGATAATCTGGGAGAAAACATCGCGCGGAGAATCCTTGAGAAGCATCTTCTCTGCGAACTTGGGGTTGCGCAGAATATCCCAGCTGGAAGCCTCCTCATCCGTTACGTACTTAGCGTTGTACAGGATACCTGTTGTGCCCCACATATAGCCCACGGAGTAGTCGCGTGCATCTTTTCCGCTACCACCTATCTTGCCGAACACCTCGCGGATATACGGCGACAGGTTGTCGTCTATGTAGTTGGGGGTAGCGCCGAAGTCGCGGTCTATGGGCAGCAGCAGGTCGCTGCGGAGCATGCGCTCGATGATATAATCTGAAGGGCATACCACATCAAAGTCTTCGTGCCCCTTCTCTATCTTTGCGAGCATGGTTTCGTTGACATCGAAAGTCTGGTAAATCACGTGCACGGGTTCGCCGGTCTGTTCTTCGTACCAGCTCTCGAACTCGGGAATCACAGATTCATCAATGTAGGATGACCAGTTGTACACTTTGAGAATCTGGCTCCTGTCTTGCCCGCAGGCACAGAGCAGCAGGGCTGCTGCAAGGAATGCAAATGTTCTTTTCATCAGCGTTTTACTTTTTTATTGGCTCTATCCTGCCTGATGTTGATAACCACAAGGAGGATAAGTACAAGCAAGAAAATAATTGTCATGAGGGGACGCAGCTCAGGCGTAAGACCGCCCTTGCGTGCATCGGTGTAAATGTAGGTAGAAAGCGTATCCAGACCCACTGTCCCCCTTGTAAAGAAGGTAACTGCAAAGTCGTCCAGCGACATGGTAAAGGCCAGGATAAAGCCAGAAATCATACCGGGACGCAGCTCAGGAATCAGCACCTTGCGAAGGGCCTGGGCCGGAGTTGCACCAAGGTCGAGCGCAGCTTCATAAATATTGGGATTCATCTGCGAGAGCTTGGGAAGCACGCTCAGGACCACATAAGGAGTGCAGAAGGTAATATGCGCAAGCACTACCGTAGCATATCCCTGCGACACACCCAGGAACACAAAGAGCAAGAACAGTGAAACACCGGTTATGATGTCCGGGTTGATCATCGGGATGTTGTTGAGAAACTGCACAGTCTGCTTTTTGCGCCCCTTGAGGTTATGGATGCCGATGGCGGCTACAGTACCAAGCACGGTAGAGAAAGCCGCAGCAATAAGGGCAATCAGAAGGGTATTCTCTACAGCCGCCAGCAGCGCAGAGCCGCCGCTGACTCCCCCGGTAAAGAGGTTCTGGTAGAGCTTGGTAGAGAAGCCTGTCCAGCTTCCCAGCACCTTGGACTCGGTGAATGAAAATACGGCGATGAAGAGCAGCGGCGCATAAAGCATAGCCAGCAGCAGCCAGAGGTAGCATTTTGCAAGAACTTTCTTCATCATATCAGCCCTCCTTCGGCTTCTGCCTGGTCATTGTTTCCGAACAAAGTGGTAATGCCTATAATCACCAGCATGATGAAAGCCAGGGCTGCACCGTAGTTCCACATAGACGAATTGATGTTCTCCTGAATGATGGTACCGAAGAGCTTTATCTTGTTGTTGGTGAGGAACTCGGAAATGGCGAACGTGCTCACCGTGGGCATAAAGACCATCAGCACGCCGCTCATCACGCCCGGCATGGAAAGAGGCACTGTAACCTTCCAGAACACCTTCCAGGGGGTGGCGCCCAGGTCTTCTGCTGCCTCGGCGTAAGACTTGTCCATCTTGAGAAGGATGTTGTAGATGGGATATACCATGAAAGGGATATAGTCATAGACCATACCGAAGAGAAGGGTGCCTTTGCCAAGGGTGATTCCGAGCACGTTGAAGAGCTCCGCAGTTGCCAGCGTACGCATGAGGGCGTTGATCCACATGGGCATTATGAAGAGCATCACCGTAACAGCGCTCTTGTTCAGGTTCCGATTCGCGAGGATCCAAGCTGCAGGATATCCTAACAATATGCAAATCAAGGTGTTTTCTATTGCTACCTCTATTGATAATGCAAATGTCTGCAAGGAGTCCGAATCGGTAAAGAAACGCCCTATGTTGGCCAGGGTAAAGTGCCCCGAACCATCCTGGAACGCATACAATACGATGAGCAACAGAGGCAGCACCACGAACACCACCAGGAAGATGACGTAAGGGAGGCTCCAAGTACTACGCTTAACCATTGCGCTTGCTCAGTTTTATGCCCTTCTTGGGAATATCAATACCCACAAGGTCACCCTTGTCCCAGATATCGTTGGTATCTACCCAGATATGGTCGCCGTCCTCGGTGAGAACGGTAAGGTGGTAATGGTTACCCTTGTACAGCAAGAAATGCACCTCTCCGGCCAGTTTGCCGTCCTCCTGATGATCGAGCAGCTCCACATCCTCAAAGCGCACTTCTACGCTTACCTCGTCGCCGGCAGCAAAACCGTCTTGCGGCAGGCACTCGAATTCGGCGCCAAGCATTTCTACGTGGGTTTCGTCCACCATCTTTCCTTCGAATACATTGCAAGTACGCTCCTTGTGCATAACCTGGATGTCGTCCGGGTCTATGTAGAGCATCACCTCGCTGCCCACGGCATAAGGATCGTAATCCTGGATCATAAGCTCGTATCCACTGTCGGTATCTACCCACATCTCGTAATGTACACCCTTGAATATGCAGGAGTTGACCTTGGCTGTGAACTGGCACTTGGCAGGATCGGTGGTAAAGTATATGTCTTCAGGACGCACTACTACATCTACCGGTACATCTTCTCCGAAGCCCTCATCTACGCAGTCGAACTCGTGCTTGATGAATGCCACGCGGCGGTCGCGTATCATGCGCCCCTTGAGGATGTTGCTTTCGCCGATAAAATCGGCCACAAAGCAATTCACCGGCTCGTTGTAAATATCAGTAGGAGTGCCTATCTGTTGGATGCGCCCCTCGTTGAGCACGACTATGGTATCGGACAGGGTGAGAGCCTCCTCCTGGTCGTGGGTGACGTAGATGAAGGTGATACCCATCTTGCGATGTATCTCCTTGAGTTCCAGCTGCATATCCTTGCGCATCTTAAGGTCAAGTGCAGCAAGGGGTTCATCCAGAAGCAGCACCTTGGGGTAGTTTACAAGCGCCCTCGCAATAGCTACTCTCTGCTGCTGGCCGCCGGAAAGGGAATCCACGGACCGGTCTTCGTAGTCGGTCATAGAGACCATCTTGAGCATCCTCTTCACCCGCTTCTGAATCTCGTCTGCGGGGAGCTTCTGGAGCTTAAGACCGAAAGCAATATTGTCATATACATCCAGGTGCGGGAACAAGGCATAGCGCTGGAACACGGTATTCAGCGGCCGCTTGTATGGAGGTATGCCGGAAATATCCTTGCCCTCGAGCAGGATCTTGCCCTCGTCCGGGGCAATGAAGCCCGCAATCTGGCGCAGCAAGGTGGTTTTTCCGCAGCCGGAAGGTCCGAGCAGCGTAATGAACTCGCCTTTACGTATGTAAAAATTGATGTCGTCCAGCACCTTTACGCCACCGAAGGACTTGCTGAGGTGCTGTATATCGATGATATAGTCTTTTGCCATCCCTTAGAGCGAAAGAAAGGTGAGGTTCATTTTAACTCCGGCCATAGCACTCACGGCCTTGGTGGTCATATCCCATGCGCAAGAAGCATGAAGCTGGAGCATCTCTATGGGCAGGTAATGGAATGACAGGCCTGCATTTACATCGCTCAAACCGCTTCCGGGCTCGGTGTAGAGGTTGCCGACGAGCTTGACGTTGAACTTGTCTGACGGAGCAAAGGCTACGCTGGGGCGGAAGGTATTGCCGGGGAGCAAAGCGCAGGGAGTATCGTCGTCGCCGTATTCAACGTCGTTGAGGTTGTACCAGTCGAAGCCAAGGGTAAAGTTGCCCAATTCTACCTGCTGGGCAAGGGCGATGAGCCAGTCGAAGCTGCGGTCTGCCTTCTGCAGGGCAGTTACAGACCACATATTGCTGAACGGGCCGTAATTGCCGTCCCATTTGAGCGAGTAGCTGAAAAGACCGCTGCTGAAAGGCCTCTCGCCAAACGGAGAAGTAAGCATCTGGAGCGCCAGGGTGGTGTGCTCTCCAATACCATAGGCCACCTTTGCGCCCCATTGGTACGAAGGAAGGTTATACCACAGGTTGGAAGCCATCAAAATCTTCCCGTCCGGGGCGGTAAGATAGTCAACTTCAACGTCATAAGCGTCATACTCAAAGCCTCCGGAGGCTATGCAGTCCTTACCTACCGTAAAAGTCCAGTTGCCGAAGTTGAAATTGAAATACGCCAGATCCAGCCAGTTGGCTCTGTTGGAATAGAACAAATTGGGATGATACTTACCGGATGCATCCTCTATGCGATAAAGGCCTGCAGCATCCCCAAAGCCAAAGTTCGTCATACCGAACCAGTGGTTGTTGAGTACAAAAGAAACGTGCTCAGAGAAAGCTCCTTCTATGAGAGTATAGATTGAAGAATTGCCGAATGTATATCCGCTGGAACCGTCGCCCGTTTGCCCAGGGGTGAAATAAGGGTTGAACTCAAAGCGGGGAATCAACTGGAAATCGGCATAACTGCCTTTTTCCTCAGCCTCTTGCGAATGCGCAAGGGAGCATAGCAGCAAAGCTGCGGAGAGTAAAAGCAATTTCTTCATTTCTGCTCATAAAAAAATAATTAGTAAAACTTCAGGGGGCAAAGATACTAATATTTTCTTATGAATCGAGGATTTCTATTTCTATTTTTCCTCCTGATACAGAAATGCCCGCTGCACGGCCGTCGCCAAGGTCCAGACGCACCTTCTCAACTGCAGAGACAGAGGAGTCGGAGATCTCGGCGTTTAATGAATCATACAACGATAGAATACGTATTGCGTAAGCATGAAAAACCCGACCTTTATCCGTGAGTCTCAGAGGATTGGAACCTCTTACCAGAAGTTCCCCTCCAACTTCCGCCTCAGTCTGTGCCACGCTCTGGCTCACTGCCGGCTGGCTCATTTTGAGGCGGCGTGCAGCAGCCGTAAAGCCACCGCACTCCACCACAGTCTCGAATATTACCAGTCGCTTGTCTGTCATCTGCAATTCAGTTCTGCAGTCTTCTCGAGGTCAAGGGCCTCAGCAAGAATGCTTACCGGGTTCTTCACGCTCACTCCGGTGCTCATCTCTATCTGCCATTTACAGGTCTCGCATTCGCAGGCCACGAATTCCGGAGCCACAGCGGCGATATTGTCGAAGAGCGGCTTGCCAATCTTCTGGGATACCTTGTAATTTTCTTTCTTGAACCCGTAAGTACCGGCAATGCCGCAGCAATTGCTCTCCAGCTCCACCAACTCCATTCCGGGAATCATCCTCAGCAGCTCGGTGGTAAAGATGCCCCATCCCAGGCGCTCCTGGTGGCAAGGGCAATGATAAGCGGCGCGAGCCTTCCAGCCCTCCTTCCACACCGGTTTGAGCTCGCCCGATGCAATTCCCTTGTAAAGGAATTGCTCCACAAGGCTGATATGGTCTTTGACCAGCGAATTATCTACTTTAAGCAGCTCGGGATATTCCTCCAGAAGCGTCAGGGTACAAGTAGTAGATACGGTGACTATGTCCCTGCCCTCCTTTACCGAACGGTAGAACGCATCTACGTTGGTCTTGGCGTCGCGGGTAGCTGCAGGAATCATCCCGTTTGCAATCTTGGCAACTCCGCAGCAGCGCTCCCCTTCTATCAGCTGAACGCCTATACCAAAGGCATTCATGACGGCAACGAAGTCCTTGCCCAGCTGGGGATAGTTGTAGTTGGCATAACAGCCATGATAATAGCTGATCTGCTTCTTGAACTTGTTCTGCGAGCCTTCCGCGTTCTTCTTATACCAGTGCACAAAAGTCTCTGCTGAATACTTGGGCAGGGTGCGGTGCTTATCTACTCCTATGGTTAAGTCCATCAAGCCCTTTACCGGAGAAAGGCCCAGCGCAAAATTGGCCAGGGGCGCAAAGGCGCTTGCAAGAGGCCCCACCTGGTCTGTGCTGGCCAGCATCACGTCCCTGAGCTTGGGAGCCTTGTGGCCGAAGTCTATGCGTGCCTGCTGGATAAGGTCGGCAATCTTGACTCCCGAAGGGCAAGCCACTTCACAGCGCTTGCAGTTAAGGCAATACTTCAGAGAATCATCGAAGAAGATGCCGTTCTTGAGCCTGTAGCGTTCGCCGTCAGGACCTGAGCGCTTGGGCCCCCCGTACTTGGGGTTGTTGGCCATAACAGGGCACACAGTCTCGCAGAGCGAGCACTTCTGGCACTGCTCAAAATTCTTGGTGCTGATATTGGTCTCCTGCATAACTATTTCCTCCTTATTGCGCTTACTGCATCCATCGCACTGCTGCGTATCCGGTCTGTTGCATCACCCTGGGCGCAGCTGATACCTGCCAGCACCTCCCCTGCGGGGAAAAGGTTGATTATCTCCTCGCCATCCTTGAGCGCATGGCAGTTGCAAATCTTTACTCCGAACTCCAGGAACTTCTGGGGTGCGGCAAATGATGCGTCGAACCACGCAGAACGATCAGCATCATATTCTACATCGAGCCCGAAAAGCGGCTCATAAACCTTGTCCATATCGGCGACGATGCCCCTTGAGAAATACTTTCCGCTGGCAAGCACAAAATCCGCAGCTTCCAGTTCTACGTCTCCAAGCTTTTCGGTGCGTACGCTCAGCAGCTTGCCGGACGAAAGTTTACCGGAAACCACTCTGTCGCCAGCCAGCAGCGTACCGCCGGCCTCGGCAAATTCCTTGCGGGAAGTATTGTGCAGAGAAAGGCCTTCGGCTACTACGGCGCACTTGAGCCCGGATTTCTGCAATTCTGTGGCGGCCGTCATCCCGGCGAGCCCGCCTCCAATGATAATTACGTCAAACTTCATCGTAGGAGAAAGGTTTCTGGTACTTGTAAACTCTCTGCATGAACTCCATTTCGCGGAGCGTATCGCCCCAGCCTACTGCACGCATGCCTTTCCAGCGCTCGTCCAGGTAGTCTGCGGCAAGTTTGCCGGCGAGCTCGGGCTTACCCAGGGCCTCGGCAAGTGCCTTGGCGGCCTTGCCTATGCAAAGGGTGCCCTGACAGGTACCCATGCCCACACGCGTGCGGCGGCGAAGGTCTTCCAGATTGCTTACCCCGAGCTCGCGCACGGCGTACTTTATCTCGGCCAGGGTAACGTTCTCACATTCGCAGACCAGTTGCTTGTCCGCCTCGGTCTCGAACAAAATCTTGCCCACCATATCTCCCTGGCGGCCAGCGGCGCCTTTCTGGCCGGCAGTAGGTTTGCCCTCGAAACGTTTGCTAACGTTCTCGATACGGCCGTCCATGGAGCCGGGAAGCGGCGTCTGCGCGGTAGTGCAGCTCTTGTTTACACCAAGCTTACGGCATACCGCATCGGTGGCGAGCTCCGCCATCAGACGGTAAGTCATGAGCTTGCCGCCTGTAATGCTCACGAATCCCTTGACACCGTCGCGCGCCTCGTGGTCGAGGCAAACGATGCCACGGCTGATGCTGCGTCCGGTAGGGTCGCTGTCGTCAGCAACGAGCGGCCTCACGCCAGCGTAGGCGCGAAGAATGCGGGTGCTGGCAAGGGAAGGACAAAGCGCGCAGCCCTCACGCAGCAGCAGCTTCACCTCCTCCGGCGTTACCTCCATGTGGTCACATTCTTCGAACGGCACCTTTGTGGAGGTGGTACCAATAACGGTAACAGAATCGCCCGGAACCAGGATATCGCCGTCTGCAGATTTACGGCAACGGTTGATTACCACGTTGTTGACGCGGTGCCCGAATACGAGCAGAGCGCCCTTGGCGGGATACATTCCTATATTCACACCGGCCTTGGCAGCCACACCGTGGCCCCAAATACCTGCGGCATTCACGGTAACTGCTGCACGATACTCGGCGGTCTGCCCGCTGCGAGTATCCAGCACCTTGACTCCAAGGATGGTGTCGCCTTCTCTTATAAAGTCGAGGAACTCGGTGTAAACCAGCACCTTGGCTCCATGAAGCACGGCATCTGTTACATTAGCGCTGCATAGCCTGAAGGGATCTACAGAACCGTCGGGAACCACCACCGCACCAATGAGCGACGGGTTCACAGAAGGTTCCATCTCTATGGCCTCGCGGGGCGAGATAGCCCTTGCCTCAATGCCCGCCTTGTTGCAGGCCTCAAGGAATTTTGCCTGATAATCAAGACCGTAGCCACTCTCCTCGTCTTCCGGAAGAGTAATAAAAAGGCCGCCCGTGTCTTCTACACAGTTGGCGGCTATACGACGCAGGATTTTGTTCTCCCGTATACATTCCTCAGCAGATTCGCTGTCTTTTACGGCGTACCTGGCTCCAGAATGAAGCAGGCCGTGGTTGCGGCCGGTAGCTCCGGTAGCGATGTCATGTCTTTCTATCAGCAGCACCCTGAGCCCGCGCATCGCGCAATCGCGCGCAGTACCCGCTCCTGTGATGCCCCCACCGATTACGATGACATCAAACTCGTTCTTGTTTGGCATATAGCTATCGTGTTAATAATCAATAAAAAGGTGGAACCGTAAGCCGGTTTCTGTTGGTTCTGCCATTTATCTTCGCAACCTACCCCCCGGCATCAGGCGGGCCGCCCTCAACTGCCGGTATACTTGGTCTTGCAGACCCTGGTGCCGTACCCGCCGCACATCGCTGCGCAACGTCGTGAGCTCTTGCCTCACGTTTTCACCCTTGCCGCAGGGACAAGCCCCATGGCGGTTATTCTCTGTTACGGCTGGCGTAAGGTTACCCCCACCTGTGCTTTCCACAGCAGGGCGCCCTGCTCTGTCCGGACTTTCCTCAGCATCGCTGCCGCGGCAGATCGTTCCACCTTAAATCAAGCAAATATACAAAAAATCGGAGAATTAGACTACTTCTGCCGTAAGATCGTATTCATCAGCCCCGGTAATCCGAACCGTGAGGTAGCGGCCGATAAAAGAGCCGGCAAAGAACCGTCCGGCGTTACTCGGCCGCAGCCCGCTGTCCGTGACAGCGGAATCAGCGAGGACGGACGTAGCCGGATGGTCTTTGCCGGCTACTACCTCAAGGCTGCTGCAAGGAACCAAAATCTCGCCGTCAACCTCCGGACTCTCGAACTCGCTGCGGCAAACAAAATTGTTACCCACCACATCATCAACAATCACCCGCACCACGGAGCCAATACGTGAACGATTGAATTCCAAAGAGATAGAAGCTTGCAGGCCCATCAACTCATCCAGGCGGCGACGCTTCTCCTCCTCCGGAACGGAATCTTCTAGATGCGTAGCTCCCCAGGTCCCCTCCTCCTCAGAATAAGTAAATGCGCCGAGCCGCTCAAAACGAGCCTCGCGCACAAAATCCAGCAATTCCCCAAACTCCTTCTCCCCCTCTCCGGGGTGCCCCACTATCATCGTGGTTCGAAGCACCACCCCCGGAACCTGTTCCCGCAAACGCCTAATTATACGGCGAGTGCCGGCAGCATCTATATGCCGGTGCATACAGTCCAGAACACCGTCTGAAATATGCTGTAGAGGAATATCCAAGTACTTGCAAACCTTTGGGTTAGAAGCCATCTGCTCAAGCACGTCTTCAGGAAAATCTGCTGGATACGAATAATGGATTCTCAAACGCTCAATCCCCTCAACGCCTGAGAGAGCCTCGAGCAATCTGGCCAACGACCGCTTGCCGTACAAATCCAGTCCGTAAAAGGTAGTATCCTGGGCAATGAGGATAAGCTCGCTCACACCCTCCGATGCAAGCTGACTTGCCTCTTCTACCAAATCTTCTACAGGAACAGAGCGATGCGCCCCACGTATAAACGGGATGGCGCAATATGAGCAACGCCTGTCGCAGCCCTCAGAAATCTTGAGATACGCGTATCCCCTGTGCTGCTCCTGCCGCCGGCGCACAAAACGCGATTCGGGAGCCCCAAGATAGCGCAGGATAGGGTTTAAGTCGCGGGCGCCGAACCAGGCGTCAACCTCGGGGATAAGTTCCGGCATCTGGGTAGCGTAACGCTCGCTCAAACAACCAAAAACAAGCAGCTCGCGGGTTTCTCCCCTGCGCTTTGCCTCCACACCCTCGATAATAGCCTGGATACTCTCCTCTTTTGCGTCTCCAATGAAACCGCAGGTGTTGTAAAGCAGATAGTCCAGGGGGCCCTCATCACAAAACTCAAACTCATCTGCCGGCAGGGCCGCCAGCAGATGCTCTGTATCTACGCTGTTCTTGGAACAGCCGAGCGTTATTACCTTAAGCCTTTTCAAGCTCTTTTTCGCGCTCTTCGTCTGTCAGGAAATCAAAGGAAGCCCCCTGCTCAATCTCCCCGTACCACTCAAGCACCTTCTTCATGTGGGAAACATAGAAGCGATCCTCGTCGTAATTGGGCACTGCCTTTACAAAGAAAGCCTTGATGGCATCTGCAGCATCCTTTGAGCTGGGTACTGCTGTACCGGCGTCAGCGGTAGCCTTCATGGCTGTAAACACCTCTGCAAGACGGAGTTCACCCTCGGAAGTGAAGATGGCTATGTCGTTGAGAGTAGAAATCTTGCTGTGCGCGTCAAAGTGCACGCGCTTCTTGTCTTTCAGAGTCTCGGCAATGACGCCGTTGCGGGCCTGTGCCAGATAAAGGAAAAGACCGTGCTGTCCGGAAACGGACAATATCTTGGCTAAATCTGTTTTCATAATCGTTCTAAAAATTTATCAACTTTCTTATGTAATGACTCAATATCTGAATCGTTAAATATCTTATAATCAATCGGTTTCTCCTCAAAAAACTGAAGAGAATCCCTCTGGTCCGCATGAGCGTTACGGCTCAAACGCAACTCCCTGGGAGCGTCTACCATGAGCACCTTATCCCACTGCCCCCGGAAAAGCGGCTTGTCAAGAGCTACTGCGGATTCTACAAATACAAGGTCTCTCCCCTTTTGTGCATCCTTCCATAGCTTTAGGTCTTCCAGCAACAGAGGATAGACCAGCGACTCCAGCTTGCTCAATTTATCTGCCGAGCCAAAGACCTGTCCTAACTGACCGAATGGCATCCCCAGCTCACTTTCTATCCTGGCCTTGAGGCCCGGCACTGTCTCGTATAGAGACTTGCAGCGCGAGTCGCAATCGTAAACGGGGTATCCGGAAGCCTCCAGATAACGGCAGACAGTCGATTTTCCACCCCCTATGGGCCCCGTTACGAGTACAGTGGTCATTATTCCTCCTCCGTTACCATGCAATCGAAGGTCTCGGGTTCCAGGCTCCAGTCTATAACCGATTCCGGCAGATTGTCGCAGTGAGCAACGCAGCGTCCCGAGAGAGAAGATGCAAACTCCTCGTAGTCAACATAAAACACGCAAGACTCTGCCGGGTTGCCCTTTGCCGGGAAATGACAGCGGAAGACCGCCTCTGCAGAAGACGGATAAACAGAGAGCCTCTGCCCGGCAGGCACACCTCGCACCTCGATACGCACATTGCTGCGCACCTCCACGAAACGGGACACTTCAAGAGACCAGGTTACATCGTGATCAGACATTCTTAAGCCGCTGGGCGGTACCAGCTTCACAACGCCGCTGCGGCTCTTTCTCAACTCGGGCAGGTTTATGCTGCGGGTAAGCACCTTATCTACGGCAGCCAGCTTGGACGCCTCGCCATAAAGCGTAACGGAATCGGGCGTAAGCTTCATGGGACCATCCGACATATATTGCGGCCGGAACGATGCAGAATACACGGCCAGAACAGGCACCGTCTTATTGTTCTCCGGAGCAAACTCGAAGCTGTAGCTCTGATTGAGGAAAGTAATGAGCGTCACTCCGTCACCGAAGATATCGGATGTGTATTTGGCCATCTCGGAGGCCGACACATAGTAACGGTCGTCACCTGCCCATACGAGATCCTCTGCATGGATATCCACAGGAACGTCGCGCCTGTTGTGCTTAAGCTGCAGAAGTTTGAAGCCTGTAGCCGAACAGCGGGCGCTCACGCTCACCGCCGTGCGGGACACTGCAGCTCTGCCTTTCAATCCGCTTTTGGCCACAACAGAAACGCTCACAACCCCCGCATAGTTCTGCGACAGGTTGTGAATCAGCCAGATGCTGGAAGACAGCAGGAGGCAGAGCAGGAATTGCGGCCAGCGTTTCAAAGACTAGTACTTCTCTGCCTTGGGCTCTTTGGCGTCCTGCGAAGGCTTGTGCTCTTTCTCTGCCTTGGGCTCCTTCTCGGACTTGGGCTCCTTCTCGGACTTTACTTCTTTCTCTGCCTTGGGCTCGGGTGCGGGAGCGGCATTGGGATCCTTCTGCAAAGAGCTCTTCTCTACGCGGATCTTCACATCATTGTCTATACGCAGAAGCACGTAGCGCTCGCTTTCCTTTACCTCGGCAATGGTTCCGTAGATACCGCCGGCGGTAATAACCTTGTCTCCCTTCTTGAGGCTGTTGCGGAACTGTTCCATCTCTTTCTGCTGCTTGCGCTGGGGACGGATCATGAAAAGCCACATCACCACAAAAATAAGAATGAGCATTATCCACATGGACATGCCGCCGCCCTGCTGGCCGGCAGCTCCGGCAGATGCCTGGAGAACAATTGAGAGAAAATTCATAACGCGTTATTTTTTGTTTATCAGTTTATCTAATACTCCGTTCACGAAGCCCCGGCTCTCCGGAGTACTGTAGTACTTGGAGATTTCCACGAACTCGTTGATGGTTGTGCGATAGTCTATATTATCAAAGGTATCCGCCTCTGCAAGGCCGCATACAATAAGGGCCAAGTCTGTGGCGCAGATACGGTTGGAGTCCCACTTTGGAGTCACTTCCGCAATGCGGGCAGCATAATTGTCGTAATTGCGGAATGCCGCACGGGTGAGATTATACACAAAGTCCTTGTCGCTTTCCTTGCCCTCGGAGCCCGGCATATCGCTCATAAACAGCTCAGGAAGATTCCAGCGGCGCCCCTTGCCCAGGGCATCCATGGTACGGCAGCACCAGCTCAGGGCATATTCAAGCTCGTCGTTCCAATAAATAGAAAGGTCTTCGAGAATAGCTTCCAGCTCCTTGTTGTCTGTAAACTCCTCCTCATAGATACGTGCAAAAAGGGCGGCGTCTTCCTGAAGGGAACTCCCGGGAGCCTGAAGATACTGCTTGAACCAGTCTTTCTCGCGGACGGATTCATAAAGGTGGCGCAGGAACATATCGTCGTTTTCCCACGACAGCTTTTTCTTCTTAATTATCTTGGAGAAATCCGGATCCTCTTCCAACAGCGGAGCTATTCCGTTGTGAATGAACTTAAGCTTGGGATTAAGCTCTTCTGCGCTGGGATTGAACTTGGACCTGGCGGCCTCTGCACGGGATTTCGCCTCCTCGGTGAGAGGTGCCGCAACAGACAGTAAATAAAGGTATAAGTCTCTGGTGGCCTCACAAGAACGGGCAAGTTCCGCCTCGGCGTCCTTGATGGTCATAGCCGGATTCTCAACACGTGAATATACAGCTTTGAAAGCCTTTATCCTGAGGATTCGTCTGTTCAGCATAGATTTCAAACAAATTTTCCTGCAAAGATAACACGTAATCTGAGAAAAAATTATATTTTTGCACAAATCATCAATATTTTTTATTGTATGTACAGAGACGATTATGACAGTGCGGGATATCAGGACCGCAATTCGGAGGATGTTTTCTCCAAACCAGTGCGGGCCGGCAAGCGCACTTACTTCTTTGATGTAAAATCTACAAAGGGCAACAAGGACTACTTCCTCACCATAACTGAGAGCAAGCGCCGCAACAACCCGGACGGCACCTACGCCTACGACAAGCACAAGATTTTCCTTTATAAAGAAGACTTCGAGAAGTTCAAAGAAGGTCTGGACGAAGTAATCGCATACATCACCAACAATTGCTTTGGTGGAGTAATCCCCGTGCGGGAGCCCGAGGATCGCAGCGTTGAATTCGAGGATCTGTAGGCTGTGATTCTTCTCCGTAACATTCTTATCGGAGACTCTCCCAAGGACGTCCTAATAGATAAAGGCGTAATTTCCAGAATAGCGCCCGTCGGCAGCAGCCGGCACTGGGAATTGGCCGGCGACGTGGAAATGATGGACTGCAGCGGAAAGGTTGCAGTCCCTGGTTTTATTAACATGCACGTCCACGCCGGAATGACCCTCATGAAAGGCGTTGGCGAGGATATGCTGTTCCACGACTGGCTGCGAAAGATTTGGGCTATCGAAGACAAGTTCGATGCAGAATTCGTGTACTGGAGCGCCAAGGTCGCCTGCCTGGAGATGATTCGCACCGGCACTACCACATTCAACGATCAGTACTGGTTCTTCCCAGACACCCACAGGGCCGCGACCGAATTGGGCGTGCGCCATGCCCTGGGCTACGATGTAATAGACAAAGGCGACCCGGCCGAGACCGAGCGCGAAATAGAGCAATGCCAGCGCTGGTACGAGAAGGCGGCAGAAATCCAGGGCAGCGGAAACATCTACGAGGTGGCTTTCCACGCCGTTTATTCTGTAAGTGAGAGGATGATACGGTGGGTATCGGACTTCGCCCGACAGAAGGGACTCAAACTCCATATCCACCTGTGCGAGACACTCAAAGAGGTAGAAGACTGCAAAGCCCAGCATGGCGGACTCACCCCCGTGGAGTACCTTGACGAGCTCGGGGTGCTCGGCCCCAACCTGCTGGCCGCTCATACTCTATGGGTGAACGAGCACGATATAGAGCTGCTCGCAGCAAGGGGTGTACACTGCATACACAATATCAATTCCAACGCCAAGCTGTCTTCCGGCTACAAGTTCCTGTACAACGAGATGCGCGATGCTGGAATCAACCTCTGCATTGGCACTGACGGCTGCGCTTCTTCAAACAACCTGGACATCCTGGAAGCCATGAAGACCGCCGCCCTGTTCCAGAAAGCCTGGAGGGGCGATCCCGAGGCACTGCCGCTCGACGAGCTGCTCGCCATGGCTACGGTCAACGGAGCCAAAGCCCTGAACCTCAATGCCGGCAAGCTGGAAGAAGGCGCCCTGGCAGATATCAGCATAGTAGATACCAGCAACAGCTTCTTCCTGTCCCCCGCCCCGTTCCTGGCAAACTTCGTCTATTCCGCACACTCCGACTGCATAGATTCAGTTATCTGCGGAGGCAGGTTCGTGATGCGCCACAGAGAAATAGAGGGCGAACAGGATATTCTTCGTGAAGCACGAAAACAAATAACCAGAATGCTATAGAACCATGAACGAAAGTACAGAAAAAATCAACCACGCAGCACGATACGTAAAGTCATGCATAGGAGCTGAGGCACCGTCGATAGGCATTGTCCTGGGCAGCGGCCTGGGCAAGCTGGCAGACAAGATCGAGAATCAGGTAGTTATCCCCTATCGCGAGGTCCCTGAATTCCCCATGTCTACAGCCATAGGCCACAAAGGCAATTTCATATACGGCGACCTCGGCGGCAAGAAAGTCATCGCCATGCAAGGGCGGCTCCATTATTATGAGGGCTATCCCATGGAGCTCGTCACCCTGGGCATTCGCGTGATGAGCCTGCTCGGCATCAAGATTCTCTTCGTTTCCAACGCTGCCGGCGGCACGAACATAGATTACAAAGTGGGCGACCTGGTAATCATCAAAGACCACATCAACATGATGCCCAACCCGCTTATCGGGCCCAACCTGGAGGAATTCGGTCCTCGCTTCCCCGATATGACCTGCGCTTATGATATTGAGTTGCAGCAGCTTGCAGAGAAACTCGGGGTTCAGATGGGGCTCAATCTCCGCAAAGGTGTTTACTTTGGCAGCACGGGCCCGACCTACGAGACTCCAGCCGAGATCCGCTTCTTCCGCGAAGTCGGCGCCGACCTGGTAGGCATGTCCACCATCCCGGAAGTCATAGTAGCCCGCCATTGCGGCATTCGCGTATTCGGAATGTCGGTGGTGACCAACGAAGCCAACTCCCGTAACGTGCCCAAGAACTTCAACGACGGAGACGATGTAGTACAGCAGGCCGGAATTGCTTCCGACATCATGACGGAGCTCTTCTGCCGTATGATAGAGTCGCTTTAGTCTTTCCAGACTTTCAGGTACTTCTCGAGTACCCACATTTCATCCCTGAATCGCGCCGCAGCAGTGAAATCGAGCTCTCCGGCCGATTTTTTCATGCTCTCGCGGTCGTCGGCAATCATTTTTTCTATCTGGCTGCGCGACATGGAGCGGATGACGGGATCCTGGAGCACTGCAGCAAGATCGGCCTTCACAAAGCCCTCCTCAGAATAGGCGGCGCCCTTCTCGCGCATGGAATCGTGGCCCAGCCCTACGCTGATCTCTCCCCTGCCAAGGTCGGACGGGTTGGGAATATACACCGGCGCATCGTAAGAATTCGCGGCGGACACCCGTCCGGTAGTACCTCCGGCGAGCCGCGAGTTCACGGGCTTCAGGGAGCCCAGCTCGGAGGCCAGCACGTTGCTGCGCACCTGCACCTGGGTAGGCGTGATGCCGTGCATCTGGTTGTACTCTATCTGCTTGCTGCGCCGGCGGTTGGTCTCGCGTATGGTCTCCGCCATGGAGGGAGTGATTGAGTCGGCATACATTATCACCAGCCCGTTCACGTTGCGGGCGGCACGGCCGGCTGTCTGCGTAAGGGCGCGCCCAGTGCGAAGGAAGCCCTCCTTGTCGGCATCCAAGATG
Organism: uncultured Bacteroidales bacterium; assembly: GCA_946410455.1. Taxonomy (GTDB): domain Bacteria; phylum Bacteroidota; class Bacteroidia; order Bacteroidales; family UBA932; genus Cryptobacteroides. Next base: position 6,520 of record CAMKAJ010000005.1, on the reverse strand, counting down.
GCCACTAGCGATACGGACGGAATGTCGAGTCCCTCTCTGAGCAGGTTTACGCCCACCAGCACGTCGAAGAGGCCATGCTTGAAATCCTCGATAATCTCCACGCGCTCGGAGGTATCTACGTCAGAATGTATATAGCGAACCCGCACGCCGATGCGGCGCAGGTATTCGTCCAACTCTTCCGCCATTCGCTTGGTGAGCGTGGTCACGAGCACCCGTTCATCATCCTCGGAGCGCTTGCGGATCTCCTCCACAAGATCGTCCACCTGTCCCTCTACCGGGCGCACCTCGATGGGCGGATCGAGCAGGCCGGTGGGACGCACAACCTGCTCTACCACAAGGCCTTCCGACTTTTGCAACTCATAGTCGGCGGGGGTAGCGCTCACGTACACCATCTGGCCGGTCAGCGCTTCGAACTCCTCGAATTTGAGCGGACGGTTATCCGAGGCTGCCGGGAGACGAAAACCGTATTCTACGAGCACGCTCTTGCGGGAGTGGTCGCCGCCGTACATGGCACGTACCTGCGGGAGCGTAACGTGGCTCTCGTCAACGAAGGTTATGAAGTCCTTGGGGAAGTAGTCCAGCAGGCAGAAGGGACGCTCCCCCTCTTTGCGGCCGTCGAAGTAGCGCGAATAGTTCTCGATTCCGGGGCAGTAACCCATCTCCTTTATCATCTCCAGGTCGTACTCCACCCTCTGCTTGAGTCGCTTGGCTTCCAGGGCACGGTCCTGCGACTCAAACCAGGCTATCTGCTTTACGAGGTCGTCCTGAATTGCGCTCACCGCCGCTATGGAGCGCTCACGGGTTGTAACAAAATTATTTGCGGGGCAGATGCTCACATGGTCCAGTTCCTCGATATGAGCTCCAGTGACCGGGTCTATGAGGCTGAGCCCCTCTACCTCGTCGCCGAAGAACTCTATGCGCACCGCCTCATCGGCCCCACCCAGAAAGACGTCTATTATATCGCCGTGAACGCGGAATGTACCGCGCTTGAAGTCTATCTCCGTGCGGCTGTAGAGGGCATCTACCAACTTGTACAGCAGGCCGGTGAGGCTGCGGCGCTCCCCCTTCGACACTTCGATGGTCTGGGAATGGAAGTCCTCGGGGTTGCCTATACCGTACAGGCAGCTGACGCTGGACACCACAATCACGTCGCGCCGCCCGCTCATCAGGGCTGAGGCAGCAGACAGGCGCAGCTTCTCTATCTGGTCGTTGATGCTGAGGTCTTTTTCTATATAGGTATCGGTGGTGGGGATATACGCTTCCGGCTGATAGTAGTCGTAGTAAGACACGAAGTACTCCACCGCATTGCCTGGGAAGAACGCCTTGAACTCACCGTACAGCTGGGCTGCCAGGGTCTTGTTGTGGCTAAGAATCAGCGCCGGGCGCTGGAGGCGCTCGATGACGTTGGCCATGGTGAATGTCTTGCCCGAACCCGTGACGCCGAGCAGAGTAACGTCGCCTACTCCCTCGCGCAGGGCAGCGCAGAGCTGGTCTATAGCCTCCGGCTGGTCTCCGGACGGCTTGTAAGATGATTCGAGATGGAACTTCATGGGAGAGCAAAGATACGAAGTTTTCCGTCTTTGTAAGCAAAAGTTTACTATATTTGTGTCTATGGACAAGAGTATGTTAGAGAAAGCCAGAGAACTGGCCCAGAATGCACTGGAGGGCCAGACGCGCTACGACGGGTCGCCCTTCATCGGCCATGCAGACGGGGTTGCGGAAATCGTAACCAGCGAGATAGGCCTGCCCGAGTCATGCGCGGCTGCGGTGTATCTGCATGAGGCCTCGCGCGTCGCCCCGGGGCTTGATATCAGCGATTTTCCCCAGGATGTACAGCTGATGGCCGATGGTCTCAACAAGATCTCTACCATCAAGCCCAAAGACACGAGTCTTGAGGCAGAGAAATATAAGAAGCTGATAGTCAGTTATTCCGCCGACCCGAGGGTAAGCGTTATCAAGATTGCCGACCGCCTGGAGGTAATGCGCCATCTGGAGATGTTCCCCAAGATGTCCAGAGACCAGAAGCTTCTGGAGACTCTGATGCTCTATATGCCTCTGGCCCATCAGCTGGGGCTTTACAAAATCAATAGCGAGCTGGGCGACATTTACTTCCGTCACGCAGAGCCCGAGCAGTACCGCGCCATCACCAACAAGCTCAAGGCCACAGAGAAAGACCGCGAGAGGCTGATAGAAGAGTTTATAGAGCCGCTTAAAGTCAAGCTCTCGGAGGCCGGCATCAAATACAAGCTTAAAGTCAGGACCAAGAGCGCCTGGTCTATATGGCGCAAGATGCAGGTTCAGAAAGTGCCGTTCGAGGGGGTATTTGATGTATTCGCCATCCGCTTCATCATAGACTGCCCTTCCGACCCGGTGCTGGAGAAAGACCTCTGCTGGAAGGTATATTCTTATGTTACAGAAGAATACGAACCGGACACCAAGCGCCTGCGCGACTGGGTCACCACTCCCCGCCCCAGCGGTTACGAGTCTCTGCATATCACCGTCAAGAACAAGCAGGGCAGCTACCTGGAAGTGCAGATACGTACTGCCCGCATGGACGACGAGGCCGAGAACGGCCACGCTGCACACTGGGCATACAAAGGCATAAAGCACGAGGCATCCACCGACCGCTGGCTTCAGAGCGTGCGCGACGCCCTAGAGCATCCCTTCGACGCCAAGCCAGAAGACCTCCCTGCCCCTCCGGACAAAGAGATTTTCGTTTTTACTCCCACGGGAGAGCTGCGCATCCTCAGCGCGGGGGCTTCTGTGCTGGATTTCGCGTTCAACATACATTCGGGGCTGGGGGCACGCTGCATAGGCGGACGCGTAAACGGCAAGGCGGTGCAGCTCAAAGAGAAGCTCAAGACCGGCGACACCGTAGAGATTATCACCCGCAAAGACCAGCGGCCCAACCGCGACTGGCTGGGCTGGGTAGTTACCTCCAAGGCCCGCAGCAAAATCAAGCTGGAGCTCGACGCAGAAGAGCGCAAAAAGGCCGCAGAGGGGCGCGAATTGCTGGAGCGGCGTCTCAAGAACTGGAAAATGGAGTTCCCCGACGTGATGCAGACCGAGTTCATGAAGGCGCATAAATTCAGTTCCGTGCTCAACTTCATGGCCGCTATCGCAGAGGGCGAGATAGACGTCAACGACATAAAATCTTTCATCCAGGAGAAGGCCTCCGGACAGCACGAGGAGGCCGTGCAGGAGCATGCCGTAAAAGAGAAAGCTACGCCCTACAGCAATACCGGAGAAGACATCCTGGTGCTAAACGCCAAGAACGTGAAGGGCTTGGACTACAAAATGGCGGCCTGCTGCAACCCGGTGTTCGGCGACGACGTGTTCGGCTTCGTTACCCGCAACGCCGGCATCAAGATACACCGCATCTCCTGTCCCAACGCCGCAAGGCTTATAGAAAGGTATCCCTACCGCATACAGAAGGTTGTCTGGCAAGACAATGCCGCCGCCGGCAGCTTCCTCGCCACTCTGGCTATCACGGCAGAAATGGAACATTCCGTTTTGCCAGGCATCATGGAGGTCGTAGGGCAGTTCCGCGCATCCATCCGTTCTCTTACCGTCAACGAGAACCACAGGAACGGAACTAACGAAATTGTTATGCGCATCCTGGTGCCCTCCTCTATGGAGCTCGACAAGGTGATTTCTCAGATTACCATCCTCAAACAGGTGCTCAAAGTCAAGCGGCAATAGGATTTTTTTGCTATATTTGTAAGTCATGACGCAAAATTATACAGATGCCAACATTATCACCCTGGAAGGCGTTGAGCATATCCGGATGCGTCCGGGTATGTACATCGGCCGCCTGGGCAACGGAAACAACGTAGGTGACGGTATATACGTGCTGCTCAAGGAGGTAGTGGACAACTCCATAGACGAGTTCTCCATGGGCTTCGGCAAGCAGATACAGATAAACATCCACAACAACGAGGTGTCCGTACGAGACTTCGGGCGCGGTATCCCCCTGGACTCCGTGGTTAAGGCGGTGAGCATACTCAACACCGGCGGCAAGTTCGACGACAAGGCGTTCAAGAAGTCGGTGGGCCTCAACGGTGTTGGCACCAAGGCCGTGAATGCACTGAGCGAGCGTTTCTATGTCTGTTCGTACCGCGACGGCGAGTGCTCATGGGCTCTCTTCGAGCGGGGCGTCCTCAAAGAGAGCGGCAAAGACAGCAGCAAAGAACGGAACGGCACCCTGGTACGCTTCTACCCGGACAGCATGATGTTCGGCCAGTTCCAATACAACATGGACTACGTAGAGACCATGGTGAAGAACTACTCCTACCTCAAGAGGGGTCTCACCCTGGTGCTCAACGGCACTTCTTATAAATCAGAGAACGGTCTGCTGGACCTGGTGAACGAGAACCTGAGCGAGCCTCCCCTCTATCCGCCCATTCACCTGGAGGGCGAAGACATAGAGATAGTGCTGAGCCATGGCAACTCCTACGGAGAGAACATTTCGTCCTTTGTGAACGGCCAGAACACCCGCGACGGCGGCACCCACCTGGCCGCTTATCGCGAGGCTATCGCCAAGACGCTCAAAGACTTCTTCAAGAAAAACTACGAACCGGCCGACTGCCGCCAGGGCATCGTTGGTGCTATCAGCATACAGATCCAGGAGCCTAACTTCGAGGGTCAGACCAAGACCAAACTCGGCTCCAACTACATGTGGGAGAAGCAGGTACGCGACGAGCATGGGCAGCTCAAGCTGGAAACCGGCGACACTATACGCAGCTACGTCAACAAATTCGTAGCTACCGAGCTGGACAACTACCTGCGTATCCACAAGGAGCTGGTGCCCATCATAGAAGAGAAGATCAAGTCTTCACAGCAAGAAAGGGAAGAAATCTCCGGCATACAGAAGAAGACCCGCGAGCGCAACAAGCGCAGCAACATCTACAACAAGAAGCTGCGCGACTGCCGTTTCCACTTCAACGACAAGCGCACAGACAAGACGCAGGAGAATATAGAGAAGTCCAGCATCTTCATTACCGAGGGAGATTCTGCAAGCGGAACCATCACCAAGGCTCGCGATGCTGCTTTCCAGGCAGTATTCAGCCTGCGAGGCAAGCCGCTCAACAGCTACAAGGAAGGCCGCAAGAAAGTGGCCGAGAACGAGGAGCTCAACCTGCTCATCAACGCCCTTGGAGTAGAGGACGATCTGGACGATCTGCGCTATAATAATATTGTAGTAGCTACGGATGCCGATGATGACGGAATGCACATCCGCATGCTGGTGCTCACTTTCTTCATGAAGTACTACCCCGACCTTATCCGAAGGGGGCACGTACACATACTGCAGACTCCCCTGTTCCGAGTGCGCAACAAGAAAGAAAACCGCTACTGCTACTCGCCCGAGGAGAAAGAGAAAGCCGTGGCAGAGCTCAAGACCGGAGTGGAGATTACCCGCTTCAAAGGTCTTGGAGAAATCAGCCCGGACGAATTTTCAGATTTTATTGGCGAGAATATGCGCCTGGACCAGGTAACGCTGGCCGAGGAAGAGTCGATAGCCGACATCATGGACTTCTACATGGGAGACAATACCATCGACCGCCAGAACTTCATCCGCGCCAACCTCCGCAGCGAAGAAGAGCTTGAAGACATTAACATCTAACTATATGAAGAGAATCTATTCACTCCTGCTGGCAGTCGTTGTCTCAGCAAGCCTTACTGCCCCCGCATTCGCAATTGAAGACCAGGACCCTAAGGGTACGAGTGTCGTGAGCGCTTTTGTAGGCCCCAAGTTTGTTTTGGGTATATATTCCGGCCTCAATTTTGGTGTTTCGCCTAATCTCACCTACGATTATGTATTGTTCGACAGCTTATGGAAGGGCCACCTCACGGTCGGAGGCACCGTGGGCGGACATATTGTAGGCGGTATCCACATGGAATCCGGCGTTCAGACTCAGACCTCTTTCTGGTTCGGAACCAGGGAACTTTACGGACTCAATCTCGGCAGCGGCTTTGAGGTACACGCCGGCTTTATGGAAGGTCTGGGCTGGCTCACCAACAGAGTGGTGCACACAGACGGCACAATAACGGGCAAACCCAGCTTCAAGTTCCTCTTCGGCGCAATCGTCGGCGCCCGCTACTACTTCAGCCCCAACTTTGGAGTCTCCCTCGAGCTTCATTCCGCCAGCCTCCCCTCCTGGCTCAACATAGGAATTTCCTATAAGTTCTAAGATATCTTTAAAGAGGGTGGCGGTTCGTCATCCTCTTTTTATTATCGTTACCGCCACTTGCATCACACCCCGTCGAATGCAAGTTATTAAATGCCAGCATTTTACCCAAAATCGCCCAGGATTATTCACCCGGGCGTTTTTATGTAAGACATTAGGGGCAGCGTAAGAAGCGGTGGGAGTAGCTTTGGGAATAAAAGACCTCTCTGGTGATCCCGGAGGAAGGATTTGGGATCACTGAAGGGTCCCGGTGATCCCGGAGGATATTCCAGTGCAGCACCGCCGCTGCGACTGCGGAACGGAGCGGCCGGAGGTGCGACTTCGTCTCGGGA
>CAMKAJ010000004.1 GCA_946410455.1 uncultured Bacteroidales bacterium | reverse complement strand
GCAGCCGGCGTGCCCGCAGCCGCCGCGCCTGCCTCCCGCGCGGCGGCGGTGCCGCACTGGATTATCAACCGGGATCACCGAGCCCCTCCAGTGATCCCGAAACGGCAAAATACCGGGCAAACGGGATCACCAGGACCCTCCAGTGATCCCAAATCCTTCCGAAAACCATCAACCGGGATCACCAGAGGTGGTGTTTGATCCAGCGAATCACCAACCATCGCGGAAGTTTTCTCCCGTCCGAGCTGCGTGGAGTTTAGTGCAGTTACTCTCCTCGCTCGCCCGAGGAAAACTTCCGCTGATGTCTGCTATACCTACTAACTGCTCTGCCAAATACCGAGGCTCCAGAAAGTCGCGATGCCAGAGATGAATTTTGTGGAGGGATGGATGCATATTATCCGGGAAAGTTGTACATCTGCTGGTAAGCCGGAAGGGATGAACGAACGCTTCGACCGGGTGGTTGAAGCGGCGCGGTTGAAAACAGTTCTGGACAGCGAAAAGACTGAGTATTGTCTGTCAGTCCTTTCAACGGAAGTCTAAGCGATGGTAACCATCTGTGTTGATGCATAAGATAAGAATCAGGGCGACCCGCAAAAGGGCCGCCCTGAAGCTTAGAGAATGAATATGCTCGTTATCTAAGGTCGAACTTGAAAACGGAAAGACCTACGTTGTAGCAATGGCTGATGATGTGAAGTGCGTCCGGGTCTGCGCCCTGGCTCATCTTCTTCAGTACTGAGGTCTCCGACAGGATCGTCACCGACCAACTTTTCAAATGAACGTCTATTCCGACGTAGATGTTTTGTCCTTTGAAGGAAAATCTGTTACTTTGTTCCATAAGCTGTGCTTTTTTGGTGTTTTTAGTTTGGCGATTAAAACTAACCAAAAATCTACAGCTTATTTTTATAAACTCATGAAAAACTTCCGGGGGTCTGCCTTCGCGGCAGGGGTCGGAACCCCTTTTGCGGTAATTGGTAATCAATCCAAAGATCATTTCCTAGGCCACGAGATACATGTGAATCTCCCCTCATGGATTTCGTGGCAGGAAATGTCACCCACTGCGGAAGTTTTCCTCGGGCGGGCGCGGCGGCGTTCGAGTTTTTTGTCTATCTTTGCGCTATGTCTATTATCCGTCACGCAGAGAATCCGGGGCCGGCAAGAATTACCAGCCCTGAGAGCATGTATGCAGTAATCAGGGAGTTGGGAATAGTGCCGTTTTTCGAGAATCCTATAAGGGGCTATTCCATCGAGGAACTCACTCCAAAGGAGTTCTGGTTTGATGACGATTCAGACGAACTGGGCCCCTGGGATTGGAAGATTTACGCCGTTCAATGCGGAGATATTGCCTATGGCAAGTTTCTTTGGGGAGGGAAAGCCGCCTTCGCTACACCGGAGTGGTACGCCCATCTACTGAACTGGCGGCGCAGCCAATCCAAATACCAACCCGACGAAGACCAGAAAAAGATACTTGATTACCTGAAAGATAACGGCAGTATAGGTATAAGGGAAATCCGTCATCTCCTCGGTATCAAGAAGGGACAGGCAGACACTCTCATGATGCGCCTGCAGATGCAGTGCCGTACGGTTACCGGAGATATCGAGCGCGTTTATCGTGGCGAAGATCTTCACTACAACGGTTGGCAGCGCTCCGCGTTCTGCGCCCCGGAAGACCTCTTTGACGGTATCATGATTCTCCCCTCCTGCAGCCCTGAGGAGTCTTACCACATTCTGGAGTCTCACATAAAAGAAATTGCCCCGGAAGCAACTCCGAGGCAAATCAGTAGAATGATATAACACCCCGAGGGGCGATATAGCGCTGCCAAGGGGGTTCGGGGGAAAATACCACCAGTACCCCTGAGGGCAGCAGCGTCCGCTAAATCGTCCCCTGCTCAAGCATAGCCGTGGCCACCTTCATGAAGCCGGCGATATTCGCACCCTTCACGTAGTCGATAGTGCCGTCGGGCTGGGTGCCGTACTTCACACACTGCTCGTGGATAGAATCCATGATGAAGTGAAGTTTGTCGTCAACCTCCTTGCCGCTCCAGCTGATGTGGGAAGCATTCTGTGTCATCTCCAGACCGGAAGTAGCAACACCGCCGGCATTCACAGCCTTACCGGGAGCGAACAAAACGCCATTGTGCTGGAAGAAGTGGATAGCGCCGGGCTGGCACCCCATGTTGGACACCTCGCAGCAGCACCAGCAGCCGTTGGCCTTCAGCTCACGGGCATCATCCTCGGAAAGCTCGTTCTGGAAAGCGCAAGGAAGAGCAATGTCGCACTTTACGCTCCAAGCCTTCTTGCCGGCTGTAAACTTGCACGCACCGGGGAACTTGTCTGCCATATCCTCCACTCGATTGCGGTTAGAGGCGCGCATAACGAGCATATAGTCAATCATTTCCTTGGTAATTCCATCGGGAATCTCGCACACGCCGTCGGGGCCGGAAATAGCCACAACCTTGGCGCCAAGCTCGGTAGCCTTGATACAGGCACCCCAAGCTACATTGCCAAAGCCGGAAACCGCCACGCGGCAACCCTTGATATCCTTGCCCGCCTTGTGAAGCAGGTTCTGTGTAAAATAAAGGGCGCCAAAACCGGTAGCCTCAGGACGAAGGATCGAGCCTCCCCAGGTACTTCCCTTGCCTGTAAGAACGCCGGTATTGTACTCACGGGCGAGCTTCTTGTACATTCCGTACAAATAACCTATCTCGCGGCCGCCCACTCCCACATCACCTGCAGGGATATCCTGGTCGGGGCCGATGCACTGCCAAAGCTCCATCATGAAAGCCTGGCAGAAACGCATTATCTCGTCGTTGCTCTTGCCGACGGGGTCAAAGTCGGAGCCGCCCTTTGCGCCACCCATAGGAAGGGTGGTAAGAGCGTTCTTAAATGTCTGCTCGAAGCCGAGGAACTTAAGCATGGAAGGAGTAACCGCCCTATGGAAACGGAGGCCTCCCTTATAAGGGCCTATAGCGCTGTTGAACTGCACACGGTAGCCTGTATTTGTCTGCACCTCACCATTGTCGTCTACCCAGGTGACACGGAAGGTGAAGATGCGGTCGGGCTCGACCATGCGCTCCACAATCTTAGCCTGTTCGAACTCGGGATGCTGATTGTAAACATCCTCAACAGATTCCAAAACCTCCTGAACTGCCTGGAGATACTCTTTCTCTCCGGGATATTTGGCCTGGAGGCGGGCCATGATGTCTGTGGTTTTCATTATAATGGTTGTTAGTGGTATTATTGAACTTCCCATGTAGAACCGCTGTGAAGCAATTCGTCCACGGTATGAATCTTAGACTTGGCCATCACGTCCTTCACCTGGTCGCGCACTCCGTCGTCGTAGGTAATATCCTTGACATCACGGATAACGCCCAGTGCCACAGGGTACTCGGGGCCCTTCATATCGGCAAGGGCCATCTGGAGACCGATATTATCGGCGTGCGAATCGTGAACGAGCACATCTTCCAGAGTGAATCCACCCTCGCCTATGTGCACGACGCGCAGCTTGCGCCCATCGTACACTAGACCCTTCTCGGAATTCTTACCGAACACCATCTTCTCACCGTCGCGGAGCACGATGGTACGGTCTGCACGAACCTCGGGGTCGGAGATGGATTTATGCGCTCCGTCGTTGAAAATCACGCAATTCGTAAGCATCTCCATAACGGAGCATCCGTCGTGGAGAGCGGCCGCCGTCATAATCTCCTCGTTGAGCTTAAGCTCTACATCCAAAGAACGGGCAAAGAAGGTACCCTTTGCACCCAGAACCAGCGAACCGGGATTGAAAGGATGCTCCACCGTGCCGTAAGGGGACGTCTTGGTGATAGCTCCGAACTTGGAGGTCGGTGAATACTGCCCCTTGGTGAGTCCGTAGATCTGATTGTTGAAGAGAATGATGTTGATGTCTATGTTGCGGCGTATCGCATGAATAAAATGGTTGCCGCCGATAGCAAGAGCGTCGCCGTCGCCGCAAGCCTGCCACACTGTAAGCCAGGGATTGGCCACCTTGATGCCGGTAGAAACGGCAGTGGCGCGCCCGTGAATACTGTGGAAGCCATAGGTATCCATATAATAAGGTAGACGCGAGGAGCATCCGATACCAGACACCACCACGTAGCGCTCTTTCTCATAGTTCAGCGCCTGGCTCACCTTGGGGAGAGCTCTCTGAAGGGCTGCAAGCACGGCGTGGTCGCCGCAACCGGGGCACCAACGTACCTCCTGGTCGGACTTGAAATCCTTGAACGTAAGATTTGCCATAGCTATAACTCCTTCTTTATTGCGTCCACAAGCTCGCTCACAAGGAACGGCTGCCCCTGGACTTTATTGTACTGAACATAGTTGAATTGAGGCAAAGTCGCGCGCAGATAGCCCACGAACTGTCCGCTGTTGAGTTCGCAAACAAGAATCTTGTCGAACGCCTCGAACACCTTTGCCGTATTGGCCGGCAGAGGATTGATAAAGTCGAAATGAGCGAAAGAAACGCCGTCTCCCACTTCTTCTACCGCATTGAGCAGGTGCCCGAAAGTGCCGCCCCAACCCACTACCAGAAGCTTCCCGGCTGCAGGGCCGTGAATAATCTCCAACGGCGGGAGTTGAGAAGCAACACGAGCAACCTTCTCTGCGCGCTCGCGCACCATCATCTCGTGGTTGGCCGGGTCGGTAGAAAGCACTCCTGCATGGTTCTTCTCCAGACCGCCCACGCGATGCTCGAATCCCTTCTGGCCGGGAATGGCCCAGCGGCGGACGAGCGTCTGGGGATCTCTCTCGAAGGGTTTGAACTTCTCTCCCTCAGCCAGCACACCATTAACGAACGGCGGCTTGATTTCGGGGTAATCGGCCATGGACGGAATGAGCCAGGGCTCGCTGCCGTTGCCAAGGAAACCCTCGCTGAGCAGCATCACAGGAGTCATGTGCTCCAGGGCTATCTTTGCAGCTGTAAAAGCGGCGTCGAAACAATGAGAGGGCGAATGTGCGGCAATCACGGGCATAGGGCATTCGCCGTTGCGCCCGTAGAGCGCCTGGTCCAGGTCGGACTGCTCCGTCTTGGTAGGAAGGCCGGTAGAAGGGCCGCCGCGCTGCACGTCAACCACAACCAGCGGGAGCTCTGCCATGACGGCGAGTCCCAAGGCCTCCGACTTAAGCGAAAGGCCGGGGCCGGAAGTAGTGGTAACGGCAAGATTGCCTGCATAGCTTGCACCTATTGCAGTACAGATGCCGGCAATCTCGTCTTCTGCCTGCAATGTCTTGGCTCCCAAGCTCTTGTGTATTGCGAGCTCCTCCAGGATAGCCGTGGCGGGCGTAATAGGGTAAGAACCGCAGAAAAGCGGCAGGCCCGACTTCTCGGAAGCAGCAAGGAGGCCCCATGCAGTAGCCTGGTTGCCGGTAATGTTGCGGTAAGTGCCTGGCTTCTTGTTCTTAGACGGAGCAACCGTATAAGTATTAGGTATAGCCTGAATGTTGGCGGCATAGTTGAAGCCGTCGTTGAGGACCTTCTTATTAGGCTCGATGAGCTCGGGGTGCTTCTTGGCGAACTTGCGCTCCAGATACTGATATATATACTCCAGCGGACGGCTATAGATATAGCAGGCCATGCCCAGAGTAAACATATTCTTGCACTTGAGCACTGTCTTGGGATCAAGACCGCTCTCCTTCAGGGACTCCTGGGTGAGAGTTGTGATAGGCGCCACGATAAGGGCCCTGTCTTCCACATGAAGTTCGGTAAAAGGATTCTCGGTAGTGAAGCCGGCACGAGCCATACCCTTCTCGTCGAAGGCGTCCTCATCTACCAGAATCATTGCGGTGGGCTTGCACCATTTGGCGTTAGACTTAAGTGCAGCCGGGTTCATGGCCACCAAAAGGTCGCAGAAATCGCCCGGAGTACCCACTTTATCCGAGCCAATATGTACCTGGAAACCGGAAACGCCGGAAACGGTGCCATGGGGCGCACGAATCTCGGCGGGAAAGTCGGGGAAGGTGGCCAGGCCGTTGCCGTAAATCGCAGACATATCTGCGAAAAGAGACCCGGTGAGCTGCATACCATCTCCCGAGTCTCCGGCGAACCTGATCACAACATCCTTTAAGTCAATGACTTTGTGTTGCATCTTATGTGATTGTATTAACTACTGAGCTTGCTGCTGTTCGGCCTGTGCCTGAAGTTCCTTCTGCAGAGACTCAAGAGTCCTGTCGTCAGGAATAGAAAGGGCCTTGCGGGCTGCGCCAGTAAGGTCTGTGCTCTGGGCAGGATCAATATAAAGGGCGGTGGTCTGGTCTATCACATAGATATAACCACCCTCCTTTGCAAGCTTCTCAACAGCTTCCTGGGCCTTCTTGTAAATGGGAGCCATGAGCTGCTGCTGTTGCTGCTGGAGCTCAGCCTGCACTGTCTGGTTGAACTCCTGGATCCTCTGCTGCATATCGGTGAGTTCCTTCTCTTTGGTCTCACGAATGGCTGCAGTCCAGGTGGCAGCCTTCTGCTGATACTGCTGATACTTTGTATTCCACTCTTCGGCCATAGCCTGATAAGTTTCGGTCGCCTCCTTGCTGGAAGCATCCATGGTAGCACGTGCCTGGTCTGCCTCGGGCATAAGCTGCACCAACTCGCTGAAGTTGACATGAGCGAACTTCTGCTGTGCAAATGCCGCTGAACTCACAATTGCCAGAGCGGCAACCAAAAGAATCTTTTTCATAATATCGTACTTTAAAATTGTTGTCCTATAACAAAGTGGAACTGGCTTCCTCCGGTGCCGTCGGTAGCGTCGAAACCATAGCCCCAGTCAACTCCCAGCAAACCAATCATCGGCAGGAAGATACGCACGCCGGCACCGGCGCTGCGCTTAATCTGGAAGGGATTGAAGTCGCGGATGTCGCTCCAGCAATTACCGCCCTCCAGGAAGGCCAGCACAAAGATGGTAGAAGAAGGCTGTAGAATCACCGGGTAACGGAGTTCCACAGTAAATTTATCATACACGTTGCCGGAATACGCAGTACCCGAAGTGTTGTAAGGGGTAACAGTCTGCGGAGTAAGACTGTAGTTCGTATATCCGCGCAGCGAGATAATCTCGTTGCCGTAAGTCATATAGCCCGACATTCCGTCGCCTCCCACGAGGAAGCCCTCGAAAGGAGAATACCCCCAGTTGCGGTTGTAATATCCCAGATAGCCGAACTGCGCACGAGTCATAATCACAAAGTCAAGACTGCTGAACGGCTTGATGTAAGTGGTCCCAGAGAACTTCCATTTATGGTACTCTATCCACTTGTAGCGCTGCTGCACAGTCCAGTTGTCGTACTGCACATCCTTGGGGGTAATGGGCTTGCCGTTGCGCGTGGTAATCTTCTGGCCGTCCGGGCCGTAATCCCAGTTGCGGAAGAGCGAGAACGGAGGGGTAAGCGCCAGAGAGAGCGAGAAATCCGAACCGGAGCGGGGATATATCTGCTGATCGGTAGAATTCCTCATGAGGTTCACGGTATAGCTGATATTGTGCGAGATACCGGTATCGAAGATGAATCCGTAGCCCGTCCAGTTCTTAAGGCGGTAGGTCTGCCAGCTGAGTCCGTTGTACAGCACGAAGTAGTTGTCGGGCCACTTGAGGCGGTTACCCAGCGACGCAGATGCACCGAAGACCTCCATCTGCTGGTCGTTGCTCAAGATACCGAGCCACAGATTGGAATTGGTGTAACGGGTGTAATAGCCGGAGAGGTTGAGCGACGTAGGCTTCTTGCCGAAGAGCCAGGGCTCCACAAAGCTTGCGGTGAGCGCCGTGTAGTACCGGCCATTGGTCTGGAACCGGAAGGCCAGGTTCTGGGCATCGCCGAGTGGCACGGGCCTCCATGCGCTCTTGTCGAAGAACCTGTGCGTGGAGAAGTTATTAAAGCTCACACCCACGGTAGCCACAAAAGTATTGGCTCCCCAGCCTCCGGAAAGCTCCAGCTGGCTGGAAGGCTTCTCGGTAACGTTGTAGATGATATCTACGGTGTTATTGAGCTGGTTAGGGAGGATGGTGTATCCGGAATTAGGATCGGCAATCGCCTCGGGATCAAACTGGCCAAGCGAAGCGATTTCACGGATAGAGCGCTCGAAGTCGGACTGACGGAACAAGTAGCCCGGGCGGGTGAATACCTGCCTGCGCACCACCTTCTCGCTGGTAAGGTCGTTGCCGTTGATAATGATGTTATTGAGCGTTGCCTGCTTACCTTCTGAGATACGGAGCTCCACGTCAACAGAGTCGTTCTGGATATTGGTCTCCACCGGAGTTACGTTGAAGAAAAGATAACCGTAGTCGCGGTATAGCTTAGATACGTCCATATCTGTCTGCTTGCCACCGCCATACAGGCGCTTCTCCATGGAGACCACATCGTAAACGTCGCCCTTCTTGACCTGCAGCACCTCATTGAGAGCATCAGTAGTATATACCGAATTACCAGTCCAGGTGATGTCGCGGAAGAAATACTGGTCGCCCTCGTCAAACACCAAGTCGATGGCAAGCTTCTTGGGTTCTATGTAATATACGGAATCGCGCACAAGGCGGGCGTCGCGGTATCCGGCCTCGTTGAAAGCCGATATTACGGCCTTCTTGTCGTTGATGTACTCTTTCTCGTTGAACTTCTTGCTGCTGAAGAAGTTGTATATCTTGTTAGACTTGGTTTTCTTCATAGAACGGGCCAGCTTGAAGTCGCTCACGTGGTCGTTGCCTATGAAGTTGATGTCTTTGATACGCACCTTGTCTCCCCTGTCAATTGCAAAGTTCACGCGGATGGCATTGCGCACGATGGAATCTTTCTGCACTTCCGCAGTCACCTTGGCGTTAATAAATCCCTTCTCAGCGTAGTAGCGTTTGATAATATCGGCAGATGTCTTCTCTACATATTCCGAGAACTCTCCGCCACGGCGCAGGTTCAGACGGTCCTGGAGCTCCTTCTTGTCACCCGACTTGATGCCGGAGAAAGTCCAGCGGGACACCCTCGGACGCTCCTTTATGATGACCTTGAAGAATGCGGAATCGGCATTTTCGCTTAGGTGGTCGATAACGAGGGATACATCTTCGAAATACCTCTGAAGCCACAGACGGCGCACTATTCCGGACACATCGTCGCTCGGAACGGTGAGTTCCATGCCCTTCTGCATGCCCGTAAGCTGGATTATCTGCTGGGAACTGAAGTAGTTGTTGCCCTCTACGCTCACGCCTCCCACGATATACTTTTTGGGATGCGTGTAATCTATCTCTACATTGCGGTCCTGCGCTCTCAAAAGGCAGGATGCCAGCAAAACAAAAAGGACAACTATATATCTTTTCGTCATCTTCTACCGATAAGTTCGCAAATATACGGAATTATTTGACTTTTCCGAAACGTCTGTCCCGGGAAGCATACTCTTCCAGCGCGGCCAGGTACTCCTGCTTTCTAAAATCAGGCCAAAGTGTATCAACGAACACAAATTCTGTATAAGCGAGTTGCCAAAGCATATAATTGCTGATGCGCTTCTCTCCGGAAGTGCGAATCATGAGATCCGGATCAGGAATTCCGGCTGTTGCAAGATAGGGCTCCAGCTCATGAGCACCGTCGGCGGCCATACGGGAGGCAGCCTGCTGCAAATCCCACTTGCCGCTGTAGCTCACAAAGATAATTGCAGTCGTGCGGGAGCAATGGGCCGTAAGAGTCTCCAGTTCGTCTATGCCCTCGTTCAGCGACTCTGGCAGTCGGGCCTTATTGCCTATCACTTTGAACCGCACCCCATTATTAAGGAAGGTGTCCAACTCCGCTTTCATAGATTTGAGCATCAGGTCCATAAGGCCACCCACCTCTTCCGGCGACCGGTTCCAGTTCTCCTCTGAAAAAGCGAAAAAAGACACGTACTTAATGCCCATCTCTACGCTGGTACTCAAAACGGAGCGCACGCTTTCTACGCCCTCGAAATGGCCGTACAGGCGTTCTTTGCCGCGTTGCTTTGCCCAACGGCCGTTGCCGTCCATGATGAACGTAACGTGTTGCGGTAATATCTCTATCATACTTGTTCGTTGGCGTTTCTTACATCCCTGCCCCAGAGCAGCCTGGCGCGCAATGCCTCTATAAAATTGGAGCCACCCAGAACCACCCGCTCCAGCGCTTCGGGCACGGCACGGACGCTGATCTGCGAACTGGACGGGATGCTGTAGCCTCTGTCATCCACCGTGAGCCTAAGCTCCTTGTCACGCGATTGGAAAGAAATGCGCACGTCGGCAGTATCAGGTACCACCAAAGGACGTACGTTGAGGTTGTGCGGGGCTACGGGAGCGATAATCAGCACTCTGGCATCGGGCATGCAGATAGGGCCGCCGGCGCTGAGAGAATAAGCGGTGGAGCCAGAACTCGTAGCAACCAGCAGGCCGTCCGCCCAGTACGTCGGAAGAGGCCTGGAATCCACGCTCACATCTATGCCTAGCATTGCAGTTCCCTGCCTCAGCACGCACACTTCGTTAAGTGCCATCTGGGGCCCGTCTGCAAGGCACCAGCCCTCTGCCCGGAGCATTCCCCTCTTTTCAATTGTATAATCCCCCTCGCTCAAGGCAGCAATCACGGCTTCCGGCCTATGCTCGGAAAGGAATCCCAGCCGGCCGAAGTTGACTCCCAGCACAGGAAGACCCACAGAGTACGAAAGGGCCGCCGCCGAAAGATAGGTGCCGTCTCCACCGAAACTCAGCAACATCTCGGTCCCATCGGGCACGTCTTCCTTTACCCTCACGGGGCAAACCTCGAAGCCGGCGGCACCAAGACCGGCGAGCAATTCAAGCACTCTCGAATCAAGTTCCAGACTACTGTCCTTTATATAGTACGCGAGTTTCATTACAACCTGCGAATTTAGCACATTTTTTGATATATTTGCAGTCTATGACCAGACTAAGCGTAAACATCAACAAGATAGCTACCCTGCGCAATGCACGCGGCGGCAACATGCCCGACCTGCTCAAAGCGGCTCTCGACTGCGAGCGCTGGGGGGCCCAGGGTATCACTGTTCATCCCCGGCCAGACCAGAGGCACATACGCTACACCGATGTGTATGCCCTCAAGCCCATTTTGAGCACCGAGTTCAACATAGAAGGGAATCCAGTTCCCCGCTTCTGCGAACTGGTAGAAGAAATACGGCCCGCGCAGGTAACCCTTGTGCCAGACTCAGAGAACGCCCTTACGTCCGACGCAGGTTGGGATACCATTGCACACAAAGACTTCCTCACGCACATCTGCGCCAGGTTCAAGGAGCTCGGCATCAGGGTTTCCGTATTCGTAGATCCAGACCCTGCGATGGTGCGAGGAGCCGCAGCATGCGGAGCAGACAGAGTTGAGCTCTATACGGCAGCTTACGCCGCAAATTACGCCTCCGGCCCAGAGAGCGCCGTAGCCCCTTATTTGCAGGCAGCCCTTGCCGCCCGCGAATGCGGACTGGGCCTAAATGCGGGGCACGACCTCAGCCTTGAGAACCTGGCCTACTTTATTCACACGATACCCTGGACGGACGAGGTTTCTATTGGGCACGCCCTTATCTGCGACGCCCTCTACATGGGCCTGGAGCGCACAATAGCCGCCTATCTGGGAGAGATTCGGAAAATTTAGTTAAATTTGCAGTTTGCAACTTAAGAAAATACACAAATAAAATGAAAAAGATTTTTGCAGGCGTTCTCGCCACAGCACTTCTCGCCGCACTCAGCGGATGCAACGCCAACAACGCTCCCGCACCCAAGACCGAGGGTGAAAGCGCAGTTGCAGCAGGTTCCATCGTTTACTTCAACCTCGACCGCGTACTAAACGAATACGATATGGCCAACGACCTCCGCAGCGTCGCAGAGACCAAGGTCAACAGCATCAACCAGGAGGTCAACCGCAGGGGCACCAAGCTCGAGAAAGATATCAAGGCTTTCCAGGACAAAATCAACAAGGGACTCATGACCCAGTCTGTTGCCGAAATCCAGAGCAAGAAACTTCAGGACCAGCAGAACAGCTTCCAGCAGTATGCCGCCCAGAAGCAGCAGGAAATCGCTGAGGAGCAGCAGGTTATGATGAACCAGATTGCAGATGCCATCAAGACCTATCTGGACGAGTTCAACGCCGAGAAGGGCTACGCCATGATTCTTACCACTCAGGGTGACATCCTGCCCGCTCCCGTAGCTGTCGCAGACGAGTCTCTGGACATCACCGACGAGCTTCTTGAGGGCCTGAACGCCGCATACGTCAAGAGCAAGAGCAATTGAAAATAGCCCTACTGTCCTGTTTCTATCCTTTCAGAGGAGGGGTCGCCCAGTTCAATGCAAGCCTGCTTAACGAACTGAGCAAAACGCATACGGTCAAAGCATTCAACTTTACCACCCAGTACCCCGACCTGCTGTTTCCTGGAAAGACACAGTACGTAGAAGAAGGAGACACGGCCGTGCCCGTAGAGTCTGAGGCTCTGCTGAGCACGGTCAATCCGTTTACCTGGGGCAAAACCGCAAGAGCCATAATAGACTGGGGTGCCGACGTGCTGATAGTACGTTACTGGATGTCCTGGTTTGCCCCTTCACTCGGGAGCGTAGCGCGCAAGCTCAGAGGCAAATGCAAAGTAGTAGCAATCATGGACAACGTGATTCCGCACGAGCAGCATTTCTTTGACAAGCCTCTTACGCAATGGTTCCTCAAGGCCGTCAATGGCTGCGTTACCCTTAGCCAGGAAGTGGCCGGGGACCTCCTCAAATGGAAAGCGGACGCCCGCTATGCCACTCTCCCCCACCCGCTTTATACCCACTTCGGAGACAAACTGTCCAGGAGCGAAGCACGAGCGCAGCTGGGCTTGGACGAAAGCCGCAAGACCCTGCTCTTCTTCGGACTCATCCGCAAATACAAAGGGCTCGACATACTTCTGGAGGCCTTCGGCAGCTTGCCGGACGACTACCAGTTAGTGGTGGCCGGAGAGCCTTACGGCAGCTGGAACGAGTACGCAGAGCTTATCGACAGATGTCCGAGGAAAGAGCGTATCCATCTGTTCTGCAGATACATAGCAGATTCCGAGGTAAAATACTACTTCAGCGCGGCAGACGCAGTGGTACTCCCATACCGCAGCGCTACCCAGAGCGGAGTTGGAGCTCTCGCCACCCATTTCGAGGTTCCCATGATTGTTACCGACACCGGCGCCCTTAAGCGCAGCATAGAAGGCAGCGGCACTGGACTGGTGGTAGCAAAGGCACAACCTGATTGCGTCAGAGAAGGGGTACTCCGCTTCTTCGGCACACCCGGGCTGAGGGAAGAATGCCACAAGAACATACTCAAAGAGAAGAATCGCCTGTCTTGGTCCGAATTCTGCAAGGGACTGACTGGCTTTATCGAGACGTTATGAGAAGATATATTGTTGCAGCGCTTGTTATGGTTATGCTGTTCCACACAGGGGCGCAGGCCCAGTGGTTTCTGTTCCCCGGAGGCCGGGAGAGGCAGGACAGCGCCTCGCATGCAGGCCCCGCAGACAGCACCTTTGTGGCCGTTGCCGCAGACAGCACGCGCCTGGCCGCAGTACAGGACAGCCTGCTCTCAATTGTGCCCGCAGACACCACGGCAGTTCCATATTGGACCGTAACCCGGCTCGCCCTGATTCTTCCATTCAAGAGCAGCGATACGCCAAACAGCAACTTCCTGGATTTCTATTGCGGAGCCTTGCTTGCGGCATCTGAGCATAGTTCAGAGGAACACAGATTACAGATAGATGTCTTCGATTCAAGCCTCGGCCTGCCGTCCGCCTCAGATATAGCTGAGTGCAGCCTTATCGTCGGCCCGGTGAGCCTGGAAGAGATGGATTACATGATTCCCAGGGCGCCCGGCAAGTACCTTGTGTCGCCGCTGGACCCTAAAGTAGCCCGCCTCACAGAGCATTTCAACGTAATTCAAGCTCCTGCAGGCTGGGAAGCCCAGGTTGACGCGCTGGTAAGCTGGCTCGCGGAAGACCTGCTCGCAGAAGATAAGGTTGTGCTGCTCAAGAACGAGGCCGAGGCAGACGGCGAGGTGGTTTCGCGCCTTGCCTGGCAGCTCGGAGAGCGTGGGATAGAATACGTCATTTCATCCTCAGCAGCATCGTTCGAAGAAGGCGCGCAGGGCAATTGCCGTTTTGTGATGGCCTCAGAGAACGACGAGTTCTGCAGCGCTGCCATCAGAGAAATCGCGCTCATGAACCTCAAGGGCGGAAACAATATTGTTTACAGCACCTCAAGGCTCCGTGGTATCGCAGACCTGGAGGCAGAAAGTCTTCATGCCGCATCTGCCCGAATTACTGCCAGCTACTACGCAGACCCGTACGACGAGCGCGTACGCAGCTTCACGCAGACCTACCGGAAACTCTTCAAGGGAGAGCCCGGGCGCTGGGCCTTACAGGGCTACGACCTGCTGAATTACTTTGCCCCTCTGGTGCAGCAAGATCCCGACCTGTGGCCAGCAGAGCTGCCCTTTACCGCAGGCATCGGCCTGCAGACCGACTTCCGCTTTGATTACACCGGAAAGACTAATACAGCAGTCCGCAGGCTCAAATACAACGCAGACAATACAATTTCAATTATTCGATAGATGGAGAAAATCAGATGCTTAATAATAGGCGGAGGGCCTGCAGGTTATACTGCAGCGATTTACGCGTCCCGCGCCGCCCTCTCCCCTGTTCTCTATGAGGGGCTCCAGCCCGGGGGGCAGCTCACTACCACCACCGTGGTAGAGAATTTCCCCGGTTACCCCGGCGGAGTAGATGCTAATGCCTTGATGACTGACATGCGCGAGCAGGCCGTACGGCTGGGAGCCGATATCCGCAGGGGTGCAGTTACTGCCGCCGACCTGTCGTCAAGACCCTTCAAGCTTACTATAGACGGCAGCACGGAAATAGAAGCTGAGTGCCTCATCATAGCCACCGGCGCCACGGCCCGCTACCTCGGACTCCCTTCAGAGATAAAGTTCCGTGGGCTCGGAGTCTCTGCCTGCGCTACTTGCGACGGTTTCTTCTACCGCAAGAAAGACGTTGCCGTAGTGGGCGGAGGCGACACCGCATGCGAAGAGGCCAGCTACCTCGCAGGGCTCTGCCGCAAGGTTTACATGATTGTGCGCCGCGATGCCCTCAGGGCCTCGGTAGCCATGCAGGAGAGGGTTAAGAACACCCCCAACATAGAAATCCTCTGGAATTGCAATACCCGCGAAGTGCTGGGAGATGCAAACGGCGTTACGGGCGCAAGGCTGGAGCGCAAAGACGGAGAAGTCTTCGACATTGCCGTGGACGGCTTCTTCCTCGCAATCGGACACACTCCTCAGTCGGCACTCTTCGCCCCCTGGGTAAAGACCGACGAGGCTGGCTATATAGTTACCGACGGACGCAGTTCTGCCACTAATGTAGAAGGTGTTTTTGCCGCCGGAGACGTTCAGGATCCACATTACCGTCAGGCCATAACTGCTGCCGCATCGGGCTGCCGCGCCGCGCTTGACGCAGAAAAATTCTTGAAACGATGAGCAAACGTCTATTTCTGGCAGCAGCCGTTTTGCTGGCCGCCATATATGCCTGCAAGAGCCAGTACGAACTGCTGCTCGAGGGCAACGACGCAGATGCCAAGTTCAATGCAGCCTTCGAATACTTCAACGAAGGCAAGTACACCAAGTCCGCCCAACTCTTTGAGTCGCTGGCAGTAATCACCAACGGAACGGCAAGGGACGACACGGTGCAGTACTATTGGGGCCTGAGCAACTACCGCGCAAAAGACTATTACACCGCAGAGACCAACTTCGAGAAGTTCTTGGAGAATTATCCCCGCAGCACCTTCGCCGAGTCTGCATCGTTCCTGCGGCTGGACTGCCTCTACAGGGCCACCCTGCGCTATGAGCTCGACCAGACGCCCACCTACAAGTGCATCACCGCCATCAACGAGTACCTGATGAACCATCCGGAAAGCGAGTACCGTTCTGTGTGCGACCACATGCTGGACGACCTTCTCGAGCGGCTGGACCACAAGGCGTACGAGAGCGCATACCTATATTATAAGATGGAGGATTACCTCGCCGCCCGTGTGGCGCTGCGCAACGTACTCAAGGAGAATGCCGACAACCGCTACCGCGAAGACATACTCTTCTACACCGCTATGGCCTCGTATAAATATGCCGATTTGAGCTACGAGCACAAGCAGAAAGAGCGCTTCCTGGTATTCTACGACGATTATTACAACTTCATAGGGGAATACCCGGAGTCTTCCCACCGCGCAGAGCTTGACAGACTCTACAAAAAGGTGAAAGAAAAATATTGAAACTTTGCCGGCACTCCCCTTCGTATTAACGATATGGAAAACAAAATACCCAACAACACCATTACGAGGGACATCAAAGACCTCGCCGCCCCTACGGGCAACATTTACGAGACCGCAGTAATCCTTGCCCAGAGGGCAAACCAGATTGCACTTGCAGAGAAGAAAGAGTTGAACAAACGTCTTGAGGAGTTCCGCAACGAGCGTGACACCATGGAAGAGACCTTCGAGAACAAGGAGCAGATAGAAATCTCCAAGTACTTCGAGCGTCAGCCCAAACCCAGCCTTGTAGCTATATCCGAATTCGAGGAGGGCGAGCTGTCCTTCCGCTTCGCAAAGTCTGACGGCAAGGGCGAATAAGACTGCCGGATGCTGCGCAGCCTGCACATACGAAATTACATCCTGATAGACTCTCTGGACATCAAGTTCCCGGAGGGTCTTGTAATCATTACGGGACAGACCGGCGCAGGAAAATCTATTCTCCTCGGCGCCCTGGGCCTGCTTGCAGGTGACAAAGCCGAGCCCTCGATGATCAGCGGTGGTGCAGAGACCTGCGTGGTGGAGGGTGAGTTCGAGACCCAGGAAGGGCTCAGGACGGTACGGCGGGTGCTCTACTCATCGGGGCGCTCACGCAGCTTTATAGACGACTGCCCCGTGCAGCTTCAGGAGTTGAGTGCCGTGTGCTCGCAGCTCTTCGACATTCACTCGCAGCACAACAGCCTGCTGCTCACCGACAAGCAGTTCCAGCTCTCGCTCCTGGACAGCTTCGCCGCCGACGCTCCTCTGCTGCAAGAGTGCCGGGATGCCTGGAAAGAGCTTGGAGAGTGCCGCCGCTCGCTGGAGGAGGCAAAGGAGCGCCTGCGCAAGAACAAGGCGGAGTTCGACTACAACCAGGCGCAGTGGCAGGAGCTGAATGCTGCATCGCTGCGCTTCGACGAACTGCCGGCCCTGGAAGAAGAGCAGAAGGCCCTTGCAAATGCAGGCCAGATTCGCGAGAGTCTGGGCGCCGCTCTCGAGCGCTTCCGCCCGAGGGGGCAGGAAGGCGTGAGCGAATCGCTGCGCGACGCTCGCAAGCAGCTGGAGCACGCCTCCCGCTATATGCCGGGTCTCGCACCGCTGTGCGAAAGGATAGAATCTGCACGTATAGAGCTGGAGGACGTATTTGCTGAAGCAGAAGACGCCGCAGAGCGCATGGACTTCTCTGACGCACGGCTCGAGACCGTGGAGCAACGTCTCTCGCTGCTCTACAAGCTTCTCTCCAAGCACTCCTGCAGCAGCGTGGAGGAGCTTATTGAAGTAAGAGACCGCTATGGAGCATCCGTAAGCGGCAGCGAAGAGTTGGAAGAGCAGTGCGCCGAACTGGAGATTCGCCTGGGGCAGCTGCAAAAGGGCTACGACGACTGCGCCTCCCGCCTTGGGGCAGAACGCCGCAGCGCAGCCCCGCAACTGGCAGCAGAGATTACCGCCCAGCTCCGCTATCTGGAGCTTGACAGGGCGGTATTCGAAGTCGGGCTCCACGAGGCCGCTCCCGGGGCGTCCGGAAAAGATGCGGTAAGCTTTGGTTTTTCTGCCGACGGTCGGGAGGTAAGCGATGTGGCAAAATGTGCATCTGGCGGAGAGCTTTCCCGTATCATGCTGAGTCTCAAAGCAGTAATGGCCCGGTTCCAGGGCATGCCAACCCTCATTTTCGACGAGATAGACAGCGGAGTCTCAGGTAGCGTGGCAGACAAGATGGGCAGCCTCATTTGCCGTATGGGAGAGACCATGCAGGTAGTGGCGATTACCCACCTGCCCCAGGTTGCGGCCAAGGGAAGCGCCCACTTTGTGGTGTCCAAGCAATTCGATGCAGAGAGTGGCCGCAGCTTCTCCGGAATACGCAAAGTAGAAGGAGAAGAGCGTACGCAGGAAATCGCGCGGCTGCTTAGTGGCGCCAGCATCACCCCCGAGGCTCTGGCCAACGCAAGAGCCTTGCTTAACGACAATTAAGTGCTATGGCCGGATATCGCAAACAGCCCAAGGACATGGAGAGCTTCAGGCGCCTGCTCAAGTCGCACGGCCTGAAAGCTACTCCTCAACGCGTCGCGGTCCATACCGTAATGATGGATATGATACATGCGAGTGCAGACATGGTTTACGAAGCCATTACCGCCGCAGGCCTTTGCCGCATTACCCCGGCATCTGTATACAACATCCTGTCAGGCCTGGCAGACGAGGGCATATACTCCCGCCGCATGAGCGCCAACAACAAGATGGTCTTCGACATCAATCCTTACAGGCACATCCACCTGTACGATACCAAGAACCATGTTTTCATGGACATAGAGGCCGAGGCCCTGATGGCAGCCGCAGAGCAAGGTATCAAGCGCAGGCGCTTCAAAGGGTACAAGATAGACGATATTGACATTCAGATATTGTGTCATCCGACACGTAAGAAATTGATATGAAACGTTTTGCATTAGCAGCTGCGGTGCTCGTATGCCTGAGCGCCTGCACTCCCACCAAGGAGATTTTGTACAGGGTTTTCTTGTTCGGCACTATGAAGGAGCCGGCAACCATGCTGGGCGATGACGGCCGCACATACCATTTCTCCAATATCGCCAGCGACAGTTCCCTGCCGTCAGAAGGGCGCGTTGCCGCTCTGCTGGATGCCTATGAGAAAGGTGAGAATGAGAATTATACGGCACAATTGCTTAGCTTTGCCGTTCCCTTGTGCGTGGAGCCTGTTGAATGCAGCACTCCGGAAGAGGATGCAGCGCTGGGCGACGCGCCTATCAGGATGGACGACGGAATAGTATCCGGCGGCCACCTCAATATGATTTGTACTGTGATGCTTGAGCAAGACTCCGAAGCCAAACATGAAGTAAACCTGCAGGTTGTGCAGGGCGCAAGCACAGATACCCTGCACGTAGTTTTGCGCCACAGCATCACTCCAGAGGGCTCCGAAGGCTCCGGAGAATGGACCGAATTCCCTTTCTACGCCAGCTTCCCGATTGCGGACAGAGTCCCGGAGGGCCAGACTACCATCTTGGAGATTAAATGGTTGTGGGATGAGGAGTGGAACAAAGTATGCGTACCTGTTAAAAAATAAAGTATGGACCAGAAAATCTTAAAGAAGTATAACTACTGGCAGTGGCGCACCCTCATTATCCTGATGGTGGGTTATGCGCTGTTTTATTTTGTGCGCAAGAACTTCAGCATCGCTATGCCGGCGCTGGAGGCAGAACTTGGGCTGAGTAAGACCCAGCTGGGTATATTCCTCACTCTCAACGGAGTTATCTACGGAGTTTCTCGCTTCATCAACGGCATGCTTGCCGACCGCTACAGCCGCAAACGCATGATGGCACTCGGCCTGCTGCTGTCCGCCATAGTTAATATCGCCATAGGCTTCATCCCTGCCGTCAACAGCTTCTTCAACGTGCTCGACGCTGGCGGCAAGGCCACCATTGGCTTTGTGTACATACTGGGCTCGCTGTGGCTTATCAACGGATACCTCCAGGGCATGGGATACCCTCCCTGCTCTTCGCTTATGGCACACTGGATCAAGCCTTCCGAGCTGGCCACCAAGCAGTCTATCTGGAACGCTTCCCACTCTATCGGCGCCGGACTTCTGGCCCTGATGATTGGTGGCATACTCGGCAGCTTTGGTAACTCTGCATGGCAGTGGTGCTTCTGGGCTCCTGCCGTGCTGGCTATCTTCGGTGCCGCCCTGATTTTCTTCGGACTCAAAGACACTCCGTCCTCCGTCGGCCTGCCCAACCCGGAAGACATGGACGCTCACCGCGAAGACAAGGCCCCCGCTGCAGAAGAAGATCCGGAATTCACGAAACTGGCATACAAGCGCTTCGTGAGCAAGATGGCCTTTGGTAATCCTATCATCTGGATTATCGCTGTGGCCGATTTCTTTGTGTACGTTATACGCTTCACGATTCTGGACTGGGGTTCCACTATTCTGGTTCAAGACAAAGGCCTGGACATCACTCTGGCGGCCTCTATCGTTGGCGCATGCGAGATCGTGGGAGGCATCGTAGGTATGCTCTTCGCCGGATGGGCCACAGACAAGTTCTTCAAGAGCAAGGCCCAGTGCACCAGCTCTATATGCACAATCCTGGCGGTTGTATGCCTCTTTGTGTTCTGGCAGGTTAAAGATATTCCTTGGCTCTTTATCACCATGCTTGTAATGTCAGCCTTCTTTATCTACGGTCCTCAGGCACTGCTGGGTATTGCCGCATCTAACCAGGCTACCAAGCGTGCCGCCGCCACAGCTAACGGCATAGTGGGCATAGTTTGCTATCTCAGCCCCATAGTTTCGGGCGCAGTATTCGGACTCATCGCAGACAACCCGGAGCTCGGATGGAACGGCGTTTACATTGCCGCCATCGCAATGGGCATTATTGGCACCGTGCTGCTCGCCCTGCTGTGGAACAAGCCTGCCGACGGATATGCCAAGGCAGAAAAACTGCTCGAGGAGGTTCGCGCCGAATACGAGACCAAGAAGCAGAAATAATAACATAGTACGTTTGTTGCTGGACTTTTCGCTATATTTGTACTCCAATGAAACGCTCTATCGAACTCTTGATTATCGCCCTCGCGGCGCTGTGTGCAGCGTCGTGCGCCGATTCATTCAAAGATATCAAAATAACTTCCGGCAAGCTCGTATCCATCTCGCCCAGGGGCCTGTCGGCATTCGACGCTGTAATGGAACTTGAAGTGGACAACCCCGCACCGCAGGTTACGCTGTCTGAGATGACTGCTCTGGTCAAAATGAATCAGGAGCCCTGCCTGCACCTCACTGCGGAGGATGTTACCATATCACCTAAAAGCCGGGAACTATATACAGTTGTATTTCATGGCTACCTGGACGAGAACTTCAATCCTTTCAGGCTGCTGGAGTTGCTTGGCAAAGCGAGTATGGAGTCGCTGACCATGGATATTCGCTTCCGTGGTTCACTCAAAAGCGGTCTCGGCAAGCATTTTGAATACAAGGATATTCCGGTTAACGATTTGATGAACAATATATGAAACGTATCGGGCTGATTCTTACTGCGTTACTGCTATGCCTCGGGCTTAGGGCCCAGGAGGCGGCAGACAGCGTGGCTGTGTACGATGTGTTTGAACATCTGTCCGAGAATCTAGTGGTCAAGCAGAGCCCGGAGATGTACGAGGCCGTCAGCAACCACGTAGAGCGCAACGAACGGCGCACAGCTGCCGGACTCACGGGGCAGTCGTACCGCATCAGGATTTTCTTCGACAGCGGACAGAGCGCCCGCGCCGGCTCCGAGGCCGCTGCCGCACGCTTCCGCAACCTGCACCCCGGAGTTGCCGTATCCCGCACATTCACAGACCCTTTCTTCAAGGTTACCGTTGGTAATTACGCGTCAAAGGCCGAGGCTGCTGCCGCACTTAAATCTATACAGCAGGAGTTTCCGGCTGCATTTATTGTGAGAAACTGATGCTCAAGACCGGACTCGAACTCAAGCAGCAGCAGAGGCTTTCTCCGCTCCAGATACAGACCATCAAGCTCATCCAGATGCCCATCCAGGAGCTCGAGCAAAAGGTCCGCGCCGAGCTTGAGAGCAATCCTGTGCTGGACGACGAGCCCGGGCCCGACAGCGACCCCGACACCAAGGATGTTTCTATAGACGCCATCAAAGAAGACGGCGACATTCCTGCATACCGTCTGAAGGTCAACAACTGGGGCAAGGATCCCCGTCCGGAGTACAATACTTTTTCAGTCAAAGAGGGGTTCACCCAGAGTCTCCAGCGCCAGCTCGGCTTCCGCGACCTCACTCCTCACCAGCGCGAGATTGCATCTTTCATTATCGGAAGCCTCGACGACGACGGCTACTTACGCCGCGACTTGGAGACGCTGGTAGATGACCTTGCATTCCGGGCCAATATAGAAACCACACCCGACGAGGTAGAGAGAATGCTTGGGGTGATTCAGGAATTCGAGCCCACGGGAGTAGGCGCCCGCGACTTGCAGGAGTGCCTGCTGCTCCAGCTCCGCGCCCTCAAGCCCTCGCCCGAAGTGCGTACTGCAATCCGCATAATCGACGAATGCTTCCAGGACTTCTCCAACAAGCACTTCCAGAAAATCTGTTCCCGTCTGAATATCAGCGAAGAGCAGCTCAAGGCGGCGTTTGCCAAGATAGTCAAGCTCAATCCCGCTCCCGGAGGCCAGGTAGATGATTCTTATGCCGACCAATCGCAGCAGATTGTGCCGGACTTTATTCTGGACGAGCACGACGGAGTGCTAGACTTCACCATGCCGCGCTTCAACGTGCCGGAGATTCGCGTGAACAAGAAATACGCAGACCTGCTTCTGGACGCCAAAGGCTCTTCTGAGCGAGCCCAGAAAGAGGCTGCCGCTTTTGTGAAGCAGAAGCTGGACTCTGCAAAATGGTTCGTAGAGGCTTTAAAGCAGCGCCAGAACACCTTGTCCAAGACCATGCGTGCTATCCTGGATTATCAGCACGATTTCTTCCTGGACGGAGACGAGAGCAACCTGCGCCCCATGGTGCTCAAAGACATTGCAGAGATGACCGGCTTCGACATCTCTACCATCAGCCGCGTGGTGAACAGTAAATTTATTGAGACCCACTTCGGCATCTTCCCCCTCAAATATTTCTTCTCCGAGGGCATGGAGAATAAAGAAGGAGAAGAAGTTTCTACACGCGAGCTCAAGAAAGTCCTCCAGGAATGCATCGACGCCGAGGACAAGAAAAAGCCTCTCACCGATGAACAGCTGGTAGACGAGATGGCGCGCCGGGGCTACAACGTCGCCCGCCGCACCATCGCCAAATATCGCGGCCAGCTCGGCATCCCCCTCGCCCGCTGGCGCAAGGAAATCTAAGAGGACCGCATTTTAGCGTTTTTCGCTTCTATCTGAATATCTGCAATTTACAAATCTCCCTGCTGCCGGAGGTACATTAGTTTGTACCTCCGGCAGCATTTTGGGCCGTTTTTGCGCCCGGAGGTCCATCCCGATGTACCTCCGGCAACGCTTTTGCGACCCTGAAGTGCTGGTCAAGGTACTTCAGGAGCCTCCGGTGGAAGCTGTTGAAAACTGTGTGGAAAAAATTGTAATAAAATGTAATAAAGTGGAAAATTTTTCATATCTTTGCGGTTGCGTATAAGAATTATTATGGTCACTTTTTACGGAAAATATCCGGCTCGTATCGACGACAAGGGGAGAATAGTCTTCCCTGCCGCTCTGCGCAGGGATATTCCGGCGGGTGGCGATATGAGGTTTGTGCTTAAAAAAAGCATCTATGACAACTGCCTGGAAATGTACACGTTTGAAGAGTGGAATCTCCAGGCAGACAAAATCAAGCAGGAGCTCGACTTCTTCAATCCCGATCACGTGACTTTCTGGCGTGAGTATATGAGGGATGTTGACATAGTGGAGCCCGACAACAAACTGGGACGTATCTCCATCTCGCGTGAACTTCTTGACGCAATTGGTATTACTAAGGAAGTGGTATTCTTTGGCGTTGGCTTTAAATTGGAAGTTTGGGCGAAGGAGGCATTCGAGCAGTCCCGCATCACGAACGACAGTTTCATCTCAATTGCCAAAAGCCTCTCCCGTAAATAGGAGAAGCAGGCAATGAGTGAATACCACAACCCCGTTTTACTCTCCCAAAGCGTAGACGCCCTGGTGTTCAACCCGGACGGCATCTATGCAGACGCCACCTTCGGCGGAGGCGGACATTCCCGCGAAATCCTGAGGCGCCTCTCCCCTAAGGGCAGGCTCATTGCATTCGACAGAGATGCAGATGCGGCCGCCAACGCCCCCGAAGACAAGCGATTCAAACTGATACACAACAACTTCAGGTTCATACATAACTATGCTCTAATCGAGGCCCCCGAAGGCCTGGACGGAGTGCTCGCCGACCTTGGCGTGAGCTCCCACCAGTTCGACACGGCGCAGAGAGGTTTCTCTTTCCGCTTCGACGGTCCCCTCGATATGCGAATGAATGTGCAGGGCGCCAAAACCGCTGCTGACATTGTTAATTCTTATACGCAAGAAGAATTGGAAAGGATCTTCAAAATCTACGGTGAGGTGGACAACGCCCGCAAGCTTGCGGAACTCATCGTTACTGCACGCTCCCGGGCGCAGATCCTCTCCACCGGCGACCTCGACAATGCCATCGCGGGAGCCCTGCCTTCTTTCGCCGAGCATAAATACCTGGCAAAAGTGTACCAGGCCCTGAGGATAGAAGTAAACGACGAGATGCGCTCCCTGGAGAAATTCCTGCCGGGCGCCGCAAAATCGCTCAAGAAAGGAGGCCGCCTCGCGGTCATCACCTATCACTCTCTGGAAGACAGGATGGTAAAGAACTTCTTCCGCAGCGGAAATATTGACGGATCGGAAGACAAAGACCTCTACGGCCGCAGCAGCGCCCCGCTCAAGGCGGTGAACCGCAAGCCACTGCTGCCAGAGGAGGATGAAATAGCAAACAACACGCGCGCACGAAGCGCCAAGCTGCGCATAGGCGAGAAGAACTGATATGGACAGGACTTGGAAAATACAAGACATCGGAAGGTGGCTGCGGAACAGTTTCCGCGCCATCCTGAAGGGCGAGTTCCTGCTCCGTCTGGATATAGGGCGGTACTTCATCCATATTGTGTACACCTTCTTCCTCTTTGCCATGATTATATGGATCTCCCTTATGATAGAGAGCACCATGAACAAAGTAGAGCGCAACAAAGCCGTGCTGCACGAACTGGAGATAGTACACACCCAGAAGACATTTGATGTAGTGAGCATCAGCAAGCGTTCTTCTGTGAAAGCAATGCTCCAGCAGATGGGGTCAAAGGTAACGGAGCCGCAGGCCCCGGCCACGGTTTTAGTGAAATAAGAGATGGAAGTGAACACCGGCATAATCAAGAAGAACAGAGACCGCATAGGCGTAGTCCTTTATGTGGGCTATGTGGTTCTTTTGCTCGCTTCCGTCCTGCTGTTCGTCAAGATTGTGGGCATCCAGATATTCTTCAACCCCGACCCCAAGATAGAAGCAGCGCTTACGCCCAGGAGCCGTGCACGCTCGGTAGAGCCGGTGCGGGGCAACATCATCGACTGCGAGGGGCGCTTGCTTGCAATGTCTTGCCCCACCTACCAGATAGCAATGGACTGCACCGTACGCCGCGAAGAGTTTGCCAAGGATAAAGAAGAGGGCGCCCGCAAGGAGCAAGAATGGATGCAGAAAGCCAAGGCCCTGAGCGTAGAGCTTGCTCAAGTGTTCCCCGAGAAGAGCGCTGCAGAGTATCTGAGAATGATAAGCAGCGGCCGCGCCAGCGGCAAGAAATACCTGCGCCTCGGCAAACCGGTAGACCGTAACGTTTACAACCGCATCTGCACCTTCCCCCTCTTCAACGAGGGCAAGTACAAAGGCGGCCTCATAACCGAGCAACAGAATATCCGCATCTACCCCTACGGAAAGCTCGCCCGCCGCACCATCGGCTTCGTGCGCAACAACCGTTCGGAGGTGGCCAACACCCACGTGGGCCTGGAGGGCAAGTTCGACTACGTACTCCATGGCCGCGAGGGGCGCGAGTGGACCCGCGTGACAGACGCAGGAACCATCCTTGACAACGACAGCACCAAAACCCTGCCCGAGGACGGCAAAGATATACGCACCACCCTCAACATTGATTACCAAGACATCGCCTGGAGGGCCCTGTACAACGAAATCTGCGAAGAGCCCGACCTGGAAGGAGCCTGCATGGTACTGATGGAGGCCTCTACGGGAGCCATCAGGGCAATGGTCAACCTCTACCGTGACGGAGAAAACGCCGACTTCGAGGAAGTTACCAACCTGGCCATAGGCCGCTCCATAGAGCCCGGCTCGGTATTCAAGACCGTAACCCTCATGCAGGTGCTCTCTGACGGATACATCAAGAGCCTCGACGAAACTCTGCCCACAAATCACGGTGTAATACAGAACGCCAAGGGCGTGCCGTCCGACATACACATGGTGGAGCATGAGCACAGGTACCACACCAACAGCATCTCCATCCTGGACGGATTCAAAATTTCCTCCAACTACGTATTCGGCACGCTGGCCGTCTCTAATTACGCCAAGAAGCCAATGCGTTTCATAGAGAATATCCACAGCTACAAACTGGGCGAGGCCTTCGACTTCGACCTTGCCGGACTCGCCACGCCCACTATTCCCTCCCCCAAAGACAAGAACCGCTACTGGAGCAATAGCGACCTCGCAGTAATGGGTTACGGATACGGCACCCGCGAAACTCCGCTGCATATCCTGTGCTTCTACAACGCCATAGCAAACAAGGGCAAGATGATGAAGCCCTACCTGGTAGAAGACATAGAGCTTAACGGAGTAATCAAGAACAAGCGCGGTCCTGCGCTAATGTCGAGCATATGCAGCAAGGCTGTGGCCGACACAATAACCCGCGCCCTCAAAGCGGTTACGGAAGAAGGTACCGCCCGCAGGCTCAAGGGAGCCAAATGTGCAGTTGCCGGCAAGACCGGAACCTCATTCGGTACCTACGAAGGAGGAAAATACAGCGACGAGAGCGGCAGGCGCAAATACCAGGGCACCTTCGTGGGCTTCTTCCCCGCAGACGCCCCCAAGTACAGCGTAATCTGCACCGTTTTCAGCCGTCCCACACGCAAGCAATTCCAGGGAGGCGGCATACCGGCAAGGGCCATCAAGACCCTCGTCAACGAAATGTACAATATAGATCCGGCCTTCAGGCCCCAACTGTCAGCAGCCAAATGAAACTCGCAGACATCATAAAGAATTGCGGCGTAGTTGCCACGAGCGGCAACCCCGACATAGAAATCAGTTCGGTCACCAACGACTCGCGCAAGGCTGGTCCCGGCTGCCTCTTCGTGGCCGTGAACGGCTGCGGCAACGACGGCCGCGCATATATCGGCAAGGCCATCGAGGCCGGAGCGTCGGCGGTGATGTTCGAGGAGGCCACGGAAACAACGGGGGGATGCTGCACCGACAGCTTCATCGGCAATAGCGTAACACTAATAACCGTAAGCAACTCCCGCCGGGCCGTTGCAATGGCGGCAGACGCATTCTACGGCCACCCGAGCGGCAAACTCAAACTCGTAGGCATCACAGGGACCAACGGCAAGACCACAACGGTAACCCTGCTGTACCGCCTGCTCAGGAGCCTCGGATACGAGTGCGGACTGCTCTCAACCATAGCCAACTACGTGGGCCCCAAGCGCCTGGAGACCGCCAACACCACCTCCGACCCCGTGACCATCAACTCCCTGCTCGCCCAAATGGTAGAAGCAGGCTGCGAGTACTGCTTCATGGAAGTAAGCTCCATTGGAGTGGAGCAAGACCGCGTAACCGGGCTGGAATTTGCCGCCGGCATCTTCTCCAACCTCACCCACGACCATCTGGACTACCATGGCACCTTCGCCGAGTACCTCCGCTGCAAGAAATTGTTCTTCGACAACCTGGGAGCCGGCGCAGTAGCCATTACCAACATAGACGACAAGCACGGCGACGTAATGCTCCAGAACACGGCCGCCCGCAAGGTAAGCTACTCCTGCCGCAGCATGGCAGACCACAACTGCCGCGTGATGGAGCAGAGCTTCGAGGGCATGCTGCTGCGTATCGACGGAGCAGAAGTATGGAGCCGGCTCATTGGCATGCACAACGCCTACAACCTGCTCGCAATATACACAGTAGCGGTAGAACTGGGGATCGACAAAGACGAGGTGCTCGTTGCCCTCTCCACCCTGGAGTCGGCCCCGGGACGTCTGGAAACCATACACGGACCGCGCGGGCTCTGTGCCGTGATAGATTATGCCCATACTCCCGACGCCATGGAGAACGTACTCAAGACCCTACGCGACGTGGCTCCGGACAAGCATCTGGCGTGCCTCTTCGGCTGCGGCGGCGACCGCGACCGTACCAAGCGCCCCGAGATGGCAGCGGTGGCCGAGAAATGGGCAGACCGCATCTTCGTAACCTCCGACAACTCCCGCACGGAGAAAACTGAAGATATACTGGAAGACATCAAGAAGGGTTTCAGCCCCTCCGGCCTGGCCAAAGCAATCTTCATTGCCGACCGCAAAGAAGCTATACGCACCGCTCTCATGCTCTCGCCCGACGGAGCTACGGTGCTGCTGGCCGGCAAAGGCCACGAGACCTACCAGATAATTGGTACCGAGAAGAAACATTTTGACGAAAAAGAAATAGTAACAGAGATTTTTGCGCAATGCTCTACCATCTGACAGAGTGGCTGAAAAGCCTTGGAATTGACATACCCGGCCTGGGTCTGATGCATTACCTTTCGTTCAGGGCAATGCTGGCAGTCGTCATAAGTATGCTCATCGCGTTCCTGGCGGGAGGAAAGATTATACGCTGGCTGCAGAAGCACCAGATAGGAGAGACCATTCGCGACCTGGGCCTCGAAGGGCAGATGCAGAAGAAGGGCACACCCACCATGGGCGGCCTCATCATAATCATAGCCCTCATGGGCTCCGCCCTGCTTGTGTGCAGGCTGGACAGCATTTACACCATCCTGCTCATGCTTACCACCCTGTGGTGCGGCGGGATTGGCTTAGCAGACGACTACATCAAGGTCTTCAAGCACAACAAGGAAGGCATGAGCGAGAAGGGCAAGCTCATACTGCAGTTCGGAATCGGCCTCATCATAGCCCTCACAGTGTGCATCAGCCCCGACATCCCCACCGACAAGCTCATCACCACCATCCCCTTCGTGAAGGCCAATGAGTTCGACTATTCCTGGCTCTCCCCCTTCAAAGGCCAGCTCGGAGTGTACTGCTCCTGGGGCATCTACATGATTATGATCATCCTCGTAATCCTGGCATGCTCCAACGGAACCAACCTCACCGACGGAATGGACGGCCTGGCATCGGGAACCTCTGCCATAGTAGGCGTTGCAATAGGTGTGATGGCATGGTTGAGCGGTGACGTAATCGACGCACAGTACCTCAACATCATGCACATCCCCGGAACCGGCGAGGTAGCAATCTTCATGGCCGCATTCGTGGGCGCCCTCATAGGCTTCCTGTGGTACAACACCTACCCGGCCCAGGTATTCATGGGCGACTGCGGAAGCCTCACCATAGGCGGAATTATCGGAGTTAGCGCAGTGCTCATCCGTAAAGAGCTGCTACTCCCGTTGCTGTGTGGTATCTTCTTGATGGAGAGCCTGTCGGTCATTATCCAGAGGACCTATTTCAAACACACCAAGAAGAAGTACGGAGAGGGTCGCAGGGTATTCCTGATGGCTCCCCTGCACCATCATTATCAGAAAAAAGGTATTCCGGAGCCGCGCATAGTAACGCGCTTCTGGATAGTAGGAATCATATTGGCCGTAGCATCGCTGGCCATACTAAAGATAAGGTAGAATTATGTCGAGATTAGTGGTATTGGGAGGAGCAGAGAGCGGTATAGGAGCCGCCGTGCTCGCAAAAGTCAAGGGCTTTGACGTGTTCCTGTCCGACAACGGAACCATCAAAGAAGATTACGCTCGCACTTTGCGCGAATGGGACATCCCCTTCGAGCAGGGAGGGCACAGCGCAGACAAGATTCTGAACGCCGATGAGGTGGTGAAGAGCCCCGGCATTCCGTCCACCGCGCCCATGGTACGCGCGCTGGCGCAGCAGGGCACCCGCATCGTGTCCGAGATAGAATTCGCATCGCGCTACGACAACGCCAAGAAAATCTGCATCACCGGTTCCAACGGCAAGACCACCACTACTTCCCTGATCCACTACCTGCTCAAGGAAGCCGGCCTCAACGTGGGCCTGGGCGGCAACATCGGCAAGAGCTACGCTATGCAGGTGGCTACCGAGAAGCACGACTACTACGTGCTGGAAATCAGCAGTTTCCAGCTCGACGACACCTACGATTTCCGCCCCGACATAGCGGTTATCACCAACATCACCCCCGACCATCTTGACCGCTACGACCACAAGATGGAGAATTACGTGCGCGCCAAGTTCAAGATTGTACGCAATCTTCGCCCCGAAGACTGCTTCATCTTCGACTCCGACGACGCCATCACCATCGACCACCTTAGCAAGATAGTGCTCAAGGCCAAGATGCTGCCCTTCACCCAGGAGAAGAAGAACCTGGAGCAGGGAGCCTGGCTCGACGGCAACCGCATAGTGGTGCGCTACGAGCAGAGCGAGAGCGAGCTCTACCTGCAGGAACTCGCGCTCGGCGGCAAACATAATGTTTACAATTCCATGGCAGCGGCGCTTGCAGCAAAGGCCTCCGGCATAGAAGACGAGGTGATTCGCAACTCCCTCAAGAGCTTCTCTCCCATCGAGCATCGTCTGGAGCCCGTGCTCAGCATACGCGACGTCATGTACATCAACGACTCCAAGGCCACCAACGTAGATTCTGCCTGGTACGCACTTGAATGCCAGACCAGGCCCGTCGTGTGGATTGTGGGCGGCACCGACAAGGGCAACGACTACAGCGTGCTGGACGAACTGGTACGTACCAAGGTCAAGGCCATCGTGTGCCTGGGAGTAGATAACAGCAAGATTCACGCGGCATTCGAAGGGATTGTGGGGAAAGAGAATATTAAAGACACGCTCAGCGCAGAAGAGGCGGTGCAGGTATCCAGCCAGCTCGCCAGCCCCGGAGACGTAGTGCTCCTGAGCCCCTGCTGCGCCAGCTTCGACCTCTTCGACAACTACGAAGACCGTGGGCGCAAATTCAAAAACGCAGTAAGGAAACTGTAGAATATGGTATCCAAGAAACGCACAGTCTGGAATTTCTTCGACCGCATCGAGGGCGACAAGGTGGTGTGGATCATAGCGCTGATGCTGATCCTCATATCCATCGTGTGCATTTTCTCCTCGACCTCGCGCCTGCTCGAAGGCAGCCAGACCCGCCTGGACATAGTGAAGGGGCAGCTCTTCATTGTGGCCGCCGGACTCGCGCTCATTCTTGTATGCTACAACATAAAGAACATCAAGATATTCCGATGGTTCTCGCAGTGGGGATTCCTGTTCTCGTTCGCGCTGCTGGCGCTCCTGATTTCCAAGATAAACACCGGTTTCGTAAAGAGTATAGAACTTAACGGAGCAAGACGAATCCTGCAGTTCGGCGGATTCCAGGTACACGTATTCGAGGTAGTAAAGGTTGCCATGGTGCTCTACCTGTCTTGGGCGCAGGACGCCCTCAAGAAAGGTGAACTCAAGGGACCGGCAAAAGAGATCTGGAAGAAGATAATCTATATCTACGCCCCGTTCCTCATCACTCTTCTGATGCTTGTCCCGGGTTCCAACTCCGCTGCCCTCTTTATCGGAGGCATCATGTTCCTGGTAATAGTGATTGGTGGAGGCGCACTGCGCGACATGGCGCTGCTCGGCGCTGTTGCTGTAGGCTTGCTCGCTGCCGCCTGGGGGATCTACGAAATCAGCGGCCACAAGTATATGGAACGCATAGGCACAGCTATAAGCCGTATATCCGAGCACGAAGACTATGAGCAGCAGGCCATAGATGCAAGGATTGGTTCCGACGAGTTCTACAAGGCCCTGGACAAGATACGCCAGCCCTACAGCGCCAAGATCGCTATCAAAGAAGGCGGCGTATTCGGGAAGGGCCCCGGACAGAGCACCCAGCGTTACGTAGTGCCGGATATATCAGAGGACTATATGTTCAGCTTTATAGTAGAAGAATACGGCCTCTGGGGCGCACTGATAATTATCTTCTTGTACGTGTCGCTGGTGGCGAGAGCCTCAATTATCGTACGCAACTGTGGCAAAGACACTTACGCCAAGCTGAGCGTGGCCGGACTATGCCTGCTCATAACCGGACAGGCCTTCCTGCACATGTTTGTAAATGCCGACATAGGCCCCATGACCGGGCAGACGCTGCCCCTTATCAGCCACGGCAACAGCGCCTTCTTGTGCTTCAGTCTTGCCTTCGGTATCATCTTGTCTTTCAGCCGCATAGCCCAGCGAAAGATAGAGAAGGAACAGCGCGAGGCCCAGCCACTTCTGGAACTTAAAGAGAGCGTAAACAGCGGACTTGACGTGCTGGATGCCTTCGAGAGCGGCGAAGTGCCCGCAGTAGAAGAAGAACTGGAGCCAGAAGAACCCGTAACAGAATTAAACGAAGAAGACGACGAATATGAACTATAGGAAACTCAGAGTAATCATCAGTGGCGGCGGGACCGGTGGACACATCTTCCCGGCAGTATCCATCGCCAAGGAGCTGAAGGCAGTGAATCCGGAAACAGAGATTCTCTTCGTAGGAGCGGAGGGCAAG
This sequence comes from uncultured Bacteroidales bacterium, assembly GCA_946410455.1. Taxonomy (GTDB): domain Bacteria; phylum Bacteroidota; class Bacteroidia; order Bacteroidales; family UBA932; genus Cryptobacteroides. The sequence goes on along the minus strand of CAMKAJ010000004.1, from coordinate 66,078 downwards.
ATGGAGATGGAGAAGGTTCCTGCAGAGGGTTTCCGCATCGTCGGGCTGCCCATCGCCGGCCTGCAGCGCCAGCTCACCCTGCACAATATCGTGGGCGACCTCATGGTCCCTGCAAAATACATATCAAGCGTCTGCAAGGCACGACGCATCATCAAAGAGTTCAAGCCCGACATAGCTGTTGGAGTGGGCGGATATGCCAGCGCTCCCCTGCTCAGGGCGGCGGTACAAAAGCACATCCCGGCGCTCATCCAGGAGCAGAACGGATTTGCAGGTCTTACCAACAAGATGCTCGGCCCCCGAGTGCAGAAGATTTGCGTGGCATACGAGGGAATGGAACGTTTCTTCCCCGCAGACAAACTTGTGATGAGCGGCAACCCCATCAGGCCCAGCATGCACCCCTACAGCGCCAAGGAGCGCCAGGAAGGACTTGAGTTCTACGGATTCAAGCCCGATACCAAGCACATACTCATAATCGGCGGAAGCCTGGGCAGCGGCACCCTCAATAACGCCATGAAGGCATGGATAGAGGCCGGATGCCCCGGAGGAGAGGGAGTGGAGATACTCTGGCAGTGCGGCAAATACTACAAGAAGGGCATAGACGCATTCATGGAGGGCCGCGAGCTGCCGGCAGTGCGCCATAGCGACTTTATCGCCCGCATGGACCTGGCATACGCGGCTGCCGACGTAGTCATCAGCCGCAGCGGCGCTTCGTCGGTATCGGAGATCTGCGCCACCGCCAAAGCGGCCGTATTCGTCCCCTCGCCCAACGTGGCCGAAGACCATCAGACCCACAATGCCATGGCCCTGGTGCGCAAAGACGCTGCACTTCTGGTGCGCGACGCAGAAGCAGCAGAAAAACTGCTCCCCACTGCGCTGGAGCTGGTGCACAACCCGGAGAGGATTGCCACCCTTGAGAAAAACGCCGCAGCCCTGGCCCTGCCGGACGCAGCACACACAATAGTAGAAGAGATTTACAAGATAGTCGGAGAATAATGGACAACAAGCTAAAAAGCGTCTATTTCATTGGGATAGGCGGAATTGGAATGAGCGCGATAGCCCGCTGGTACAAGTTCAGGGGCTACGAAGTGAGCGGCTACGACCGCACCCCCTCCCCGCTTACAGCCAGCCTGGAGCAGGAAGGTATAGGCGTGCACTATGAGGATGACTGCTCGCGCATTCCCTCCGACGTAGAGTCCACACTCGTGATTTACACCCCGGCCATCCCTGCAGACATGGGAGAGCTCGTATATGTGCGTGAGCATGGATACAAAGTAGTCAAGCGTTCCCTTGCACTCGGAGAGATTACCCGCGACCAGTCCTGCCTGGCGGTAGCCGGCACCCACGGCAAGACCACCACGTCCACCCTCATCGCCCATATCCTTACCGACTCCGGAGAAGGATGCTCCGCATTCCTTGGCGGCATCTCCAAGAATTACGGCACCAACCTGCTTATGAGCAGCACTCCTACCGTGGTGGCCGAGGCCGATGAATTCGACCGTTCGTTCCTCCAGCTGCATCCGCAGATTGCCGTCATCACGGCTATGGACGCAGACCATCTGGATATTTACGGCGACCTGGAGCACGTGCACGAGGCCTTCCGCGCCTTTGCCTCGCAGGTGAGCGAGACCATCATCCTCAAATACGGTCTCCCCATAAGCGAGGAGCAGGTTAGCGCACGTATCTTCAGCTATCACTTCAATAATCCCGATGCCGACTTCCACGGCGCAAACCTCCGCCTGCAAAGCGACGGGCACTATGTATTCGACCTTGTTTATCCTGGCGGAACGCTCAGCGACATTCGCGTAGGAGCGCTCGGGTGGGTGAACGTAGAGAACAGCATAGCAGCAGCTGCGGCGTGCCTGTGCTACGGAGTTGACGGGCAGAAAGTGCGCAAAGCCATAGGCAGCTTCTGCGGCGTACAGCGCAGGCTCGACGAGCACGTGAACCGCCCCGGTCTCAACTACATAGACGATTATGCCCACCATCCGGCAGAGCTGGCGAGCGCCATCTCCAGCCTTCGCGGGATATTCCCGGGGCGCAAAATTACCGGAATCTTCCAGCCGCACCTGTACACACGCACCCGCGACTTTGCAAAAGAATTTGCCGAGGCCCTGAGCGCGCTGGACCGCGTGATACTGCTGGACATTTATCCCGCCCGAGAAGAGCCCATCCCCGGAGTTACATCAGAAATCATATATAAAGATATCACTGCGCCCTCCAAGGTGCTCATACGCAAAGAAGAGCTCATGGACCTGCTTTCCAGGGAAGATGTGGACGTACTGGCGAGCTTCGGCGCCGGAAATATTGACCGCTTCATTGAACCCATAACACAAATGCTCAACACACGCTAATGAAACGCAAACTCCTCATAACCGTCTTCTGGACTTCGCTGGTGCTGTTTATAACAGCGCTGGCGGCACTTGGCCTGTGGGCGGGCGGGGAGCGCGCAAAGGTGCTTTGCGACCGTCTGGACGTACAGATCAAGGACGAGCACAAATTTGTTACTCCGGAAGATGTTACAGAGCTGATAATCAAGCGCTACGGGACTTACGTCGGAGTACGCCTCGACAGTCTTGACCTTTATCGCATGGAGCAGCTGCTGGAGCAGAAGAGCGTGGTGGAAAAGAGCGAAGCATGGACCACTCCCGACGGAGTGCTCCACGTGAGCGTAGTGCAGCGCAAACCTGTGCTGCGATTCATGCGCAACGGGCAGGTTTATTACATAGACCGCACCGGCTTCATCTTCCCTCAGCACACAGATTATGTTGCTGAAGTACCGATGATAGAGGGAAGCATTCCTTCTGCAGGGAACCCCAATTGGGACAAATGGGTAGAAGGAGTGCTAAGTCTCGTAGAGATGCTCGATGGCAGCAAGATGTGGAAAGACAGGCTGGACAAGCTGAGCATGAACAGTGCCGGCGACCTTGAGCTTCGCCTTAAAGACGGGAGCGAGCGTTTTATAATCGGCTTCCCCGACGAGCTGGCCGGCAAGCTGGAGCGCATGGGAAAGTACTTTACTCATATTCAGCCCTCAAAAGACCAGGGCTACTACAAAAGCGTGAACCTGAAATATAACAAACAAATAATATGCAGGAAAGATATATAGCGACAGTGGATCTGGGCACTTCCAAACTGGCGCTGTGCGTCGCCAAAGTCACTGGTGAGAACATCCAGATCCTTTACTACAAGGAGAGGCCTTCGGACGGAATGCGCTACAATTGCGTATTCAATCCCAGAAGGGCGGCCGGCCCTTTGCGCGAGGCAATTGCCGATGCAGAGGATGAGCTGCAGATTAAGATTATGCAGGTAGTAGTGGGACTCCCCCGCTACAACGTTCACCAGGAAACTGCGTCTGCCGGGCTCAACCGCAGCAATCCTTCATCACTCATCGAAGGAGAAGAAATCAGCGCCCTGAGGAGCATCGCGCTGGACAGCTATCCCCTGTCCGACAGTGACAACGAGCTCATTTACGGCGCGGTGGCCCAGTCTTTCTCTACCGACGACGTTATGGGAAAGGACGAAGACGTGATAGGCACCAACAGCAGCACGCTTTCCGGTAATTTCAAGATTTTCGTTGGCAAGAAAAAAGCAGCCAACAATATCGACATCATGCTCGGCGATGCCGGAGTGGCCCTTGCCCAGGCCATCTTCACTCCTACTGCCGTAGCCGAGGCCGTGCTCAAGAGCGACGAGAAATCCAACGGCGTTGCCCTGGTTGAGATTGGCGCAGACGTTACCTCGCTGTCTATCTATCAGGGAGGCATCATGCGTTACTACGGCTACATTCCCTTCGGAGGCAAAAGCATCACCAAAGATATACGGCTTGAGTGCGCATTCGACGATGCCCTGGCAGAGAATATCAAGCTGGCCTTCGGCGCCTGCCTGCCCGAGAAACTCCAGACGCTTGGAGATAAGATACTGCAAATCAACGATGAGGAGAACGGTACCTACGAGAACCTGCCTGTCAAGTACTTGTCGGAGATCATCACTGCCCGCACCAAGGAAATCATCAATGCCATTTTGTTCCTTATTCAGGAAAGCGGCTATGCAGACCGGCTGCGCTGCGGCGTTGTGCTTACCGGCGGTGGCGCCAACCTCACAAACCTCGTAACCCTGGTAAAGGACATGTCCGGCTACAACGTACGCCTGGGCTTCCCTCTGGCGCGCAAGTTCACTTCCGACGGTTATCCAGGGCTGGGTGAGGCAGAAGCAGCCACATCCGTAGGCCTGGTACTCGAAGCAGCCATGGACCCTTACCTCAACTGCATCGACGAGCATGGATTCGCACTGCAAAGCCGGCAGGAGGTCAAGGTAGAACCTAAGGCTAAAGAAGAAATAAAGGAAGCAGTCAAGCCCGAAGAACGCCCCATTGAGGTAGATACTACTGGCCAGGGCCTGCTGTTCCACAAAGACGAGATAGAGACAAAGATAGTCAAGGAGCCCAAGGGCGGACGCAGCCGCAGCGTCAGCAAGCCGGCCAACCAGAATAAAGATAAGAATACCGGAATACATGTTTTCTGGAAGAAAGTAGAGAAGGTATTCGAAAAGGGCTTCGAGAACACCATCGCAGGCCTGTACGACGATATGGGAGAAGATAACGGAGGAAAATAATATGTTCGAAGATTTTAACATAGATCTGGAAACCACGACTCCGAACGACTGGCAGAGGTCAGACGCTATCATCAAGGTGATAGGAGTCGGCGGAGGCGGTTGTAACGCCGTGTCTTACATGTACCGCACCGGTATCGAAGGTTGCAGTTTCGTGGTCTGCAACACAGACTCGCAGGCACTGGAGTGCAGTCCCGTGCCCACCAAGATTCAGATGGGCGCAGGGCTTGGCGCCGGCACCAACCCTATCAAGGGCCGTAACGCCGCCATCGACAGCCAGGCCGAGATAGAAAAGTGCATTCTGGACAGCGACACCAAGATGCTGTTCATCACGGCAGGTATGGGCGGCGGCACCGGCACCGGGGCCACTCCCATCATTGCCAAGATGGCCAAGGAGAAAGGCATACTCACGGTAGCTGTGGTTACTCTCCCCTTCAAGAACGAGGGCGACAGGGCCATGTCCCGCGCCATAGACGGCATCCAGGAGCTGGAGAAGAATGTGGATTCGCTGCTCATTATCAACAACGAGAAGCTCTACGACCACTTTGGCGACCACCTCACCCACGATGCCTTCCCCAAGGCTGACGAGGTGCTCACCACCGCCGTAAAGGGCATCATTGAGATTATCCAGAAGCCCGGATTCATAAATGTTGACTTCGAGGACGTAAGCACCATGATGAGAGACAGCGGAATGGCGCTCATGGGATACGGCGAGGGAAGCGGTCCCAACCGCGTAGAGGACGCAGTGCGCCAGGCCTTCGAATCTCCCCTGCTCAACGACTTCGACCTCAAGACAGCCAAGAACGTGCTTGTGAACATCACCGGAGGCAAGAACGAGAAGGGCCTGACCATGGACGATATGTCCGAGATAAACCGCCGCATCGACAGCTACACCGGAGGCGCCAACAACTTCAAGCGCGGCCTTATCTGGGACGAAGACCCCGAGGTGGGCGACCAGATACACATTACCTCCATTGTCACCGGCCTCAAATTCATAGACATCGTAGGGTCCCGCAGAGACATGGGCAACTACATTATGATTACCCGCAACTTCAAGTACGACAAGAGCGAGGCCGCAAGCACCAAGGGTATCAGCTTGTCTGAGGATTCTCCCGTAGTGCGCATAGGCTACAGCTCTACCGACAACCAGAGGGCTTTCCGCTTCGACCCCGAGAAGAAGCCCGTCTTGCTGGTAGATGCCGGCGACCCTATGTCAGACCTTGAAAACATACCCGCAATCAGACGATCATGAAAAAGACAAGAGTAAGATTTGCACCCTCGCCTACCGGGCCCCTGCACATGGGCGGAGTCCGCACGGCCCTGTACAACTATCTGATAGCCAAGAAGAACGGAGGCGACTTCATACTCCGTATAGAAGATACAGACTCCCACCGCTTCGTTCCCGGAACGGAGGAATATATAATTGAATCGCTGCGCTGGTGCGGCATAGTCCCCGACGAGGGTCTGGACGCCTCCGGCAAGCTGGCAGAAGTGGCCGACGAGCGTAATCCGCACGCGCCCTACCGCCAGTCGCAGCGCCGCGCGATCTACCGCAAGTACGCCGAGCAGCTGGTTGAGAGCGGCAATGCCTATTATGCATTCGACAGCGCAGAAGAGCTTGAAAAAGCGCGCGCCGATGCAGAGAGTGCCGGGCAGACTTTCATCTACAATGCGAGCACTCGCGGCGGTCTCAAGAACTCTCTTACGCTGCCCGCAGAAGAGGTGCAGAAGCTGCTTGCCGAGCGCACAGACTGGACGGTACGCTTCTGCATGCCGTCCGACGAGATGGTAGAGATGGACGACAAGATTCGAGGCCACATCGAGGTTAACACCTCCACGCTGGATGACAAAGTGCTCTGGAAGCGCGCCGACGAACTGCCCACCTATCACCTTGCAAACATCGTAGATGACCATCTGATGGAGATCAGTGACGTTATCCGTGGCGAAGAATGGCTTCCGTCCCTTCCCTTGCACTACCTGCTTTACAAGGCATTCGGCTGGGAGAGGCCGCACTTTGCACACCTTCCCCTGCTGCTCAAGCCCGTAGGTAACGGTAAACTCAGCAAGCGAGACGGCGACAAGATGGGTTTCCCTGTATTTCCTTTGAAGTGGACTGCACCTGACGGCACTGTGTCTCGCGGATACCGCGAAGACGGATACTTCCCCGATGCCTTCGTGAACCTTCTGGCCATGCTGGGTTGGAATCCCGGGACCGAGCAGGAGCTCTTCAGCATGGACGAGCTTGTGCAGGCTTTCTCTCTTGAGAAGGTGGGCAGGTCCGGAGCCAAGTTCAACCCGGAGAAGGCAAAGTGGTTCAACAAAGAGTACCTGCGTAAGCGCAGCGACGCCGAGCTGGCCGCCCTTTGGATGCCGGAACTTGCCTCTCACGGTGTTTCCGCTTCTGAGGATATGGTGCGCGAGGTTGTAGCGCTCATTAAAGAGAGGGCTACCTTCGTCTCCGACTTCTGGGGCATTGCCTGGTATCTGTTCCAGGCCCCCGAGGAGTATGTAGAGAAGGATGTTACTAAATTCTGGAAGGCGGAGAACGTGGCCATGGCCCGCGAGGCCCTGCAAGCCACAGCTTCCGCACTCGAAATGGAAGAATATATACGGGCCAGAGAGTGGCCCATGGGCAAGGTGATGAATTGCATCCGCCTTGCGTTTACGGGCTCCGGCAGCGGGCTCGGTATTGCTGATATAATGCGTTTCATAGGCCGGGAGGAGGCGCTTTTGCGCTTCCACAGGGCCGAAGAGCGGTTATTATAATGACGGGGCACGGGCTTAGGACAAGCTCCGGGTCCCGTTGCCGACTTACCCTCCCGGCTACTGTTAGTTAGTGGCTTGCTCTAGACAGCCCGGGACCGGTGGAAGATCTGAATCTGCGTTTTCTAGGGTTTTTGCAGTAAGGGTCCAAACACCGGTCCCGGGGCTGTTTTTGACTACCCCATAGGCCGGGATTTCATTCCTACCCCCGCAGCGAAGTGGGACGGCGGGAGCAATAAAGCCAGATTTCGCGCTTACCCCCGCAGCGAAGTGGGACGGCTGGAGCAGCAGTGTCGCCGGAGGTACATTCCGATGGACCTCCGGCCGCAAAAAAGCCCCAGAATGCTGCCGGAGGTACAAGCTAATGTACCTCCGGCCACGCGATGGACGCACTATCGTAGATTCAGCATGTGGAGACACATATGGATACGGTTTGCGAATAAAACCATTTTTATTTTTATAATAATAAGACGATTAACGTCATAAGTACCCGCTAACAATTACGGAGTATTTGCATAAGTTTTGTATATTTGCGCAATATGGGTCCTGTCTTCAGACGATTACGAGTTTTAGCCGCTGGCTTTGCACTGGCATGTTTTGCGCTGTGCTGCAATCCTGTGGAGCCCGACAATGGGCCTGGAGGAGATACGCCAGGGACTGATCCCGGAAAGCCCACGCAGAAGCCGGAGGCAGTTATCTCTTTCTACAGTATTGATGGCACCCAGTTGTCAGAGCTGATAATGCCGCCGGCGGGAGGCAATGTACAGCTGGTGATAGAGAGTAATGCTGACTGGAATGTCTTTACAGGCGTTAGCTGGCTGGTAGCTACTCCAAACTTTGGCTCGGAAGGCAGCAGTACGATAACCCTTAAGGCCGCTCCCAACACCGGATTAGAGCCGCTCTCAACCGAGATTTCGGTTACTTGCTTCGGCACAGCTACTGGTAGCGCCAGCATAACGGCAACTCAGCAAGTATTTGAGGCTTCGACGAAATTCGTATTCAATAACGATCCCGGATATGCATTTGCCGAAGGCGGTGCAGGATATGTAGTAATTGATGTTGAAGAAGATTGGACTGCCAGCACCAACCTTCCCTGGCTTAGCGTCAGCCCCCAGTCGGGCGGTCCAGGAAAAGTGCGGCTCGACTTAAGCTCGGAGCCGAACAGCCTGACTAAAGACCGGGAAGCCGAACTCCGCCTGACCTACAGTTCCGGCAAGACTGAGAGCGTACTTATCAAGCAGCACGCAGATGTGTTCACAAAAAAGTTTGTTCGCCGTGCAAATATTTTGCAGGCGCATAAACTATATTACGACTCCAGCGTTAAACTGGACATGACCCTGATGATTCTGCCATACCCGGAAACAAACCAGTATCAGGTAATAACCAACTCTGATTTCGGCACGGCAAAGCTGTGTACGAGCGACACCGGATTCAAATACCTCATGGATTACCGCACCTCAGGCTTCCCGCCGTCAGGAAGCGAATTCATTTACCACCGATATACGGTTGACTTCTACACCTTTGCTACCTCTGTAAAGCTTGTTTCCGAGCCTAATCTTCCGTACGATACGGAATCGTCGGAATACAAGCGCTTTACATCTGTGTGTACGGCCATGGTGGATGATAAGTGGGTGAAGATAGTGGACCCAACCCACCCCAAGATAGTTGAATGGTCTGACCGGCTGTGGGAGAAAGCCAACGGGAATCATCTGGAGTACGCCAGGGCCTGTGCAAATTTTGTAGCCCAGAACTTTAAGTATGAAATCTTCGACTTCGGCAACTCCATCGACGAAATCGTCCAAAGGATGTCGGGCGATTGTGGGAATATGCACGTTGTCTGGATGTCCCTGGTCCGGTGCAAAGGTATTCCGGCCAGACCCATCTTGATGCTCATACCGTCAAAGGACGGAGAGGAGATAGGTACCCATGCCAGGGGCGAGTTCTACCTGGCTGGTTACGGGTAGATTCCGCTTGACATAAACTGGTTGCAGGATGGATTTGATTCCTTTGGCAAATTCCCTGATGAGAGTTACGTGGTAATGAATAACGATTTCTCATTAGACTTTTCCGTTGCCGGAGAGAATTATAACTGTAGCATGCTGCAGGTTATCTGGTGGATTTTGTATTGTAGCGGCAATGGTAACGTAGAGGGCGAGTATATATTTAAAGAGCTTTAACTTAGTCATGATATGACGATTACGATGATCATTGAACTGCTGATCGTGCTGGCGGCCCTGTATGTGGGCTCAAGGTACGGCAGCCTGGCGCTCGGCGCTATTTCCGGCATCGGCCTGGCAATTTTGGTATTTGGCTTCGGGCTCAAACCGGGCACTCCTCCGACGGATGTTATCTATATCATTATAGCAGCGGTAACATGTGCCGGAACCCTCCAGGCCTCCGGCGGTATGGACTGGATGATCCAGATTGCTGAAAAGATGTTGCGCAAGCACCCGGACCACATCACCTTCCTGGGGCCGCTTGTAACTTTCTTTCTCACCGTACTCGTCGGCACCGGTCATGTGGTCTATACAATCATGCCAATCATCTGCGATATCGCGCTCAAAAAGGGAATACGCCCTGAGCGCCCCTGCGGCGTGGCTTCAGTAGCCTCACAGGTCGGTATCACTTGTTCGCCCATCGCAGCTGCAGTTGTGGCCTTCGTGACAATATCCAACGCCAACGGCTACATGGTTTCTATTCCTCAGGTACTGATGGTAACAATTCCCGCATGCGTATTAGGCCTGATGTGCGCCGCACTTGCATCTTACAAGCGCGGGAAGGACCTCGACAAGGATCCCGAATTCCTCAAGCGCAAGGCTGACCCTGAGGCATTTGCATACATGTATGGCAGCTCAGCCACCACTCTCGACAAGGTGATTACCAAGGAGGCAAAAGCGTCGGTATTCATTTTCCTTGCGTCACTCCTGGTTATCGTTGCCTTTGCATTCTTGCAGATGATTCATACCGCAGACGGCACCACCCTTGCCAAGGCTGTGAATCTGCCTAAGATGAATATCTGCATCCAGATTATCATGCTCATGGCCGCCGCCTGTAATATCATGTTCTGTAAGGCGTCACCCAAGAAGGCTGTGGCCGGGGCTGTGTGGCAATCCGGCATGGTAGCCGTTGTGGCAATCTACGGAATTGCCTGGCTTGCAGACACTTACTTTGGTAATTATATGGAAGAGATGAAGGCCATGCTCACGGGTCTGGTGACTAACTTCCCCTGGGCTATTGCCGTCGTGTTCTTCTTGGTGTCTGTGCTGATTAATTCGCAGGGCGCAGTAGTGGTAGCCATGCTGCCGCTGGCATACGAGCTGGGAATTGCAGGCCCGGTGCTGCTTGGCGTGCTGCCCAGCGTGTACGGATATTTCTTCATACCCAACTATCCTTCCGACATTGCTACTGTGAACTTCGACCGTTCAGGTACTACCAAGATAGGCAAGTACCTTCTGAATCACAGCTTTATGATGCCTGGACTGATAAGCGTGATAGTAGCTACCATTGTGGGCTACCTTATCACCAATGTGTTCTTTGCCGGCTACTTTGCCAGCTTCGTGAACTAAAACTCGTAGAGGTTAAGTCCGGTCTGCTCGTCCAGCCTGCGGCCTATCGTGGCTCCGGGCCAGTTCTCTACAACCAGCTCGCACGCGCCGTTAATGCGGGCGTTCAGCAAATGGCCTCCTATGCAGCTGTAGTCGCTGCGGCTTGCTGTAATGTGCAGGTGGAGGTAAGGCTTTCCGTCTTTCTGAGAGATGTTTCCGGTAAGGTTGGTGATTTCCATCTGCTCAGAGAAAGTCTTATCAACATACTTCATGGTCTGAGGATTCAAGAAGCGGAACGTCGCCTCATTAACTGCCCCAAGTCCGTTTACCGTACCGGCCAGTATATTATTCTGTGAGCAAAATGCTGCCAGCGCATCAGCAATCAGTACATGGTTATCGAGGCTCAAAACAAAAGTCCCCGGCTTCACTTCTTTGAATTGGTACATGGTTCAGATTTTTTCTCACAAATGTAGCCTTTTTGGCGCAAAGTATCAATTTGTTTTTCCAATCACCGGTGAATCCCCATTATCTATTGCGTGGCCGGAGGTACATTAGCTTGTACCTCCGGCAGCATTTTGGGGCTTTTTTGCTGCCGGAGGTCCATCGGAATGTACCTCCGGCAGCACTGCCGCTCCAGCCGTCCCACTTTGCTGCTGGGGCATAGTAGGCAGAGCCTCAATTATAGGGTTACAGATAGCAACTCTTTTGCTATACGATGCAGGCCAGCTTCTATTCTTTTTGCTTGTTTTGCAGAAATGTACGTGTCGCCGCTTTTGTAATGGCGCATCAGACCACTTCCCCGTCTACGTGGACTTCGCCATATAGTGGGCCTTCAGGGCAGCGATGGCTTCATCGTCCAGCACGTCGGACGTGATGATGAGTTCGTCTATGCTGGCCGGGAGCCTGTAGGACAGCTTGCCAGTGCCGTCCTGGCCGATGTTGAAAGACAGCGAGTCGAAGGATATGGTGGCAAGCGCATCCGGAATGTCCGCCTCGTCTCCGTCGATAAAGTCGTAGTAGATGCGGACCTTTTTGTTCTCGCGGTCAACGGTCAGGATGACATGCATCCAGCCTTGGTCATAGTCGAACGGAAGGACCCGCGTGAAATCCATCCTGTTCTTGCCGCCGTCTCCGACATTGAACTTGATATCCCGGGTGCCCCTGAGGGACAGGATGAATCCTTTATACACGCCCTCGTTCCAGTCTTTGTTGGAAATCAGCCCCGGGTCGGCGCCCTTGGGCGAGGGCAGCGTGGCCTTAAGCCAGAACGCCGCCGAGAAGGATCCTGTGCCCACTGAGACATCCTTCAAAGACACGTACCCGTTGTTCAGGGCAACACCTTTCCCGAAGTAGGCGTCTTCATACTTCAGAGTGCCGGAAGAGCTTGTCTGCACCTTGCCTAAAGCGTCGCTGACGCTTTCGTCGAACGGGAAGTAAGCCGTCACCTTATGTTTGGCGAGAAGGGTCTGCACGTCGCTCAGGGAAGGGGTAGGCGCTGTCTGGTGGCTGCGGTACTTTGCGCCCGGCAGCTCCCCGGTCTTGCGTTCACCCACCTCGGTGACATCCTTGAACACGCCGGCCGGGACGTGCCCTGTCCATGTCTCAGGAGCTTCAAGCCCAAGCGCATAGGCGGAAATTGCAGCGACGTCGCGAGCTTCGGCGTCGACGATGGTGCCGTCCGCGACAGTCTTGCCCGCGATTCCCAGGAACACATATCTTTCCTGATCCGTGTCGCCGCCATGGCTTTTTCCGATGCCGCCATGGTCGGCGGTGACGATAAAGAGGGTATCGTCAAGGAGCCCCTTCAGCTTAAGTTGGTCGTAAATCCATCCGATATAGGTATCCAGGTCGCTGATGGCCTTCAGCTGGGCGTCCGTCCCGAAGCCAAGCTTCTCTCCCACGACATCCGGGGAGCCGAAATGAACGAACAGCAGCATCGGCGCGTTGTCGGCAAGATAACTGACCGTCATGCGCGCTATTTCCGGATCTACGTCCTTCGTTTCTCCCATTTCGACCCCGAGATTCTGCTCGATAATGCCGTTGTTGATGGCGTACCAGCTCACGAAGGAAGCCAGTTTCGCATCCGGATGAGCCTCGCGCGCCACCCGGAAGATGGACGGATAAGGGCTCTTCACCGGATAATGGACGTTCTTATCTTCGGAAATGTCGTTCGTGATGCCGTGAAACTCGGGAAGCACGCCGTGCAGCATGGAAGTCCAGCACTGGGCGCTGATGGTAGGGAACGATGTCTTGGACCTGTAGGTCGTGGCCTGGCCGGCGAAAATCTCGTCGCAGCGGGGTGTTGGCGTATCCTTGAAGAACGCTCCTGCACCGTCGACTCCGACTATCACAACATGCTTGTAGGCCCCTTTGGACACGAGGGGTGTCTCAGGTGTTTCCACGGGAGTGACTTCTTCCTCTTTGTTCCCGGGATCAGGATCCACGGGCTCAGGGTCTTTCTCACATGAATATGCAGCCAGCACCATCAGGGCGGCGATTAGCAGCGAAAATATCTTTTTCATCATCACGAACTGTTTTGTAATGTACGAGTATTACCTAAAACTGCAAAATATCCCGCCCGTAAAAGTCTTTAACTACGAAGAATGCCTGCTTGCGGCGGCCTTGCTCGTCAATGAGGCCCTTGCGGTTGAAATCGTCCTGGATACCGGTGAGAGGGCGCTTGGGAGAGCGGAAATCCTTAAGGCACCAAGGGCAGAGGCCGCTGAGGCCCGGAATCTTCGACAGCATCGAAAGGTTTTTCCGGTACAACAGCTCGAGATATTCTTCCGTAAACATTTCAATGTCGCTGCCATGGTTGCCATAGAGCGCGCCGCCGCCGAATTCGCTGAACACCACGGGCTTCCCGCGCGGGATGGACCAGACCACGGAGTCGCAGTCCGCCGGTTTGCCGTCGTACCAGCCGTAATACTGGTTGAAGCTGATGATATCTGTCAGCGAAATCAACTCATCCTCAACTACAGGGTGATAAAAGTCCGGCTTCTCTTTCTGCATGGCAGCACTTACCAGGCGCACCGGATCCAACGACCTTGCCTTGGAAATCAGTTTTCCAAGGAAGTCCAGCCTTTCCGGAGTGCAGGGAGTCTCATTGGCCACCGACCAGATTATCACGGCCGCCCGGTTATAATCCCTGCTTATCATCTCCACGAGCTGGTTTTCCGCATTAGCGTGGGTTTCTTCGGACGACCAGTCGATATTCCAGTAGCATGGGATTTCTTCCCAGAGCATGAAGCCCATTTCCTCGGCAAGGCGGACCATCTGCTCGCTGTGGGGATAATGCGCAAGGCGCAGGAAATTGCACCCGAGGTCTTTTGCCGCCTCCAGAAGGGCGCGCACATCCGCTTCGCTGCGGCAGCGGCCGGGATTAGGGCTGATGGTTTCGTCGTGTACGGCTACTCCTTTAAGGAAAACAGGCTCACCGTTCAGCAGTATCTTTTCCCCTTCTACCCGGATAGTGCGGAAGCCTACTTTGTCGGTAATGCTGTCGGCGTCGCTACGCACAGTAATGTCGTACAAACGGGGGTGCTCGGGAGACCAGAGTTCGGGGGACGCCTTGAACCTGAAATGAGCCGCACCCTTGCAGGCACACGCAGTCTTTTTGATTCCGAGTTCGGGGATCTCCACGGCAACCTGCCCGCGGCCGCCGTCCAGATTCACCGAAACATCGACCATGGAGCCGTCGAAACTGATACGATAGTCCGTGATGAACACTTCCGGCACGCTCACCAGCAAAACGTCACGGGTAATGCCGCCGTAGTTCCACCAGTCGTAGTTGATGGTCGGTACTTCCGACACTCCCCTGCTGTTGTTCACATAAACTACCAGGCTGTTCTCCCCTTCTTTCAGCACGTCCGTCACCTCGAACCAGAACGGCGTAAACCCGCCTTTATGCGTACCGAGGATGGTGTTGTTGAGTCCTACCATGCATTTATAGTTCACCGCACCGAAATAAAGGAACCAGCGCCTTCCGGGCACCGGGTGGAAATCAACCAGGCGGCGGTACCAAACGCTCCCCTCGTAATAATAAAGCTTTTCGGACTGGGAATTCCAGTCTCCTGGAACATTCAGGCATGGAGACTTATCGAAGTCGTACTCTATCAGGGTACTCTTGTCCTGGTAGAAGTGACGGTCGGCGAAATAGCGTTTGTGAGGCTTCTGGAGCGTCATGTGATACTTGTAGATACCCGTATCCATAGGATCCACTATATAGTTCCAGCGCCCGCCCAGGGAAACGGTCTCCCTGCCTTCGTACAGGCCGAAGGAAGAGGCGGGCAGTGCGGAAAGGAGCAGAAGCAGTACGGGCAACAAGATCTTTTTCATGGGCTACAGTTCAAGCAGTGCAATAGAATTGTTCCCCAGTTCCAGGCTCAGTGTCCCGTCTGCGTTGGGGAAAATGGGCATTTCCGTATAGATGTGTTCTTCATCCGTTAAATGGCAGAATACAACGTCCTTGAACCCGCGTCCCTTGAGAGAAATGGTTACCCTGGCCAGGTTGCAGGTGTTGTTGTCGCCGTTGTAACGGGTGAGCATGAGAACCGTCCTGCCTCCGTCGACGGCAGCTACGGGATATACGTCTCCGATACCGCCCTCCACCTTGCATTCGCAGACGTCGCCCTTGAGCTTGCTCCAGGCGTAGAAGGTATAGAACAGAGATTTGCGGGCTTCGGTCTGATTGTCATAGAAGCCGCACCAGGAAGTATCCGGACGATAATCATAGTACATAAGCATATCGACCGAGGCATGCTGCATGGCCGACATGACAGCACCGGCGAAAGCCGCTCCCCTCATGGAAATACGGCTATCACGGTTGTAACGCTCATTGCTTGAGCCGTTGCCACTTTTGATCCTGCGGTAATTCCACTCGTTCAGTATAAGCTCGGCATCTTCGTACCCGTACTCCTTCATCCACCCCCGTATCAGATCTGCCTCCATCAGGTAAACCGACGGTTCCGAGCCGTATTTGTGCCAGGATATGAAGTCAATCGGCACATGATTGTCTCTCATGTACTCGAAGAATGCCGGGAAATACGTTTTCGTGCCCTGTATGCGACAGTAAGAGGGTCCTCCTATCTTCAAGCCCGGAAAACGCTCCTTGAGGTGTTTGGCCGCCACCGCATAAAACTTATGGAACTCCTCTATGGGGGCGCCCCAGGTACGCGGCTCAGTCTTCCAGCGGCCTGAGCTCTGGTCCAGGTCGGCCTCGTTCCATATTTCCCAGTAGCGTATATTGTAGTGAAAACCGTCTGCCCAGCCCTCGTTATAATGCATTATGATGTGCTCGCAGACCTTCGCCCACTTCTTGTAGTCCCTGGGAGGATAAATATTGTACTTGGCTGCGGTCTGGTTCTCTATGGACTGTCCCAGCCTGTAGAAAGGCTCACAGCCGGAATCTATCAGAGTCTTTATGTACGCGTCCGTCTCGCGGAAGTCGTATGCCGCAGGATTGTTCGGGTCTTTGCAGAAGTCCGGGAAAATGGCGCTTATATCCACTACCCGCTCACCGTAGTATCCCAGATTGGCATCGTGCGTGCGGCTGTAAGGAATCTTGAGGATACGGAAATCCAGCATCTGGACCGCATCGTCTATGTACGGTCCGTTGTTCACGGCATTCATCGGCTTCAGCGGCCCCTCGATGACCGCAGGGTCTATCGTCAAGTCGATGTTGACAGACGCGATATTAGGCTGGGCGTTCTGGGCACAAAGCAGCCAGGCGCCTGCCGCAAGGAGAGAAACGATGAGTGCAATTCTTTTCATATCTACTGCCATTTTACATCTCTCAGATATACCTGCCGGCTTCCTTCGTGCACGGAATTGAACGCCAGCTGGCTGCCGTCCGGCTTCCAGCGGGCGTGGAGGTCGCAGCGGGAATACTGCTCCTTATATGCGTCCGGCACAAAGAAGCGCCCGATGGAGATTAGAGCTTCGTCTTCAAGTCGCAGGAGCACCCAGCTGCGGTAACCGTCCTTGTTCCAATAGCCCTCGCTGCTGATGAACTTGCCGTTGGGCGCAAAGATACAGTGGCCGTCCCAGTCCATTATACCGGGAGCCAGATGGCGGACTTTATCTTCCTGCCCTACGGTAAACACTGTATGGGCCCAGGTCTGGTTGCCGTTCCATCTGGCGGTGACGGCGAGCGTTTCGTTGTCTTTCCAGTTGAAGTGAGACCCCTTCCATCCGTCCGGGAAACAGCGGCGCAGTTCCGTACCGTCGGTCCGTATTGTAAAGGACACAGTGTCCCAATTGTACACATATCCGCGTTCGGCAAGCTGGGCCTTGAAGTTCTGTACCGTCCTCGCAAGGAAGAAGACTCTTCCTGCATCCGGGCTGATGATGGTGTGGCAGAAATATGCAAGACCGTCGTCGGAAGTAATCTCCGGCATCTGTTCCCTGGCAGCTGCGACCGAGAGCAACAGCCTTTCCTCGCCGGTCTTGAGGTTGAGCAGCCACAGGCCGTCATCCTCCGGCCACACTTCATCCAGAAGCGGGTCCTGCCCGTCCCCTGCATAACCGTAGTCGGGACGGCAGACGCGCAGGCGGGCGTAGTTCAGGCTCACAGCCCACTCGCCTGAAGGATCCACCGCACTTAGCGGACGGGGAACGATGCGTTCAGCACCAGTCTTCCAGTTTAGCATCACGGTCACGAACCTGCCGTCCCGGAAGTCATTGAAAGCGCAAAGCCCGTTTTCCCAAGGCAGCCAATGGAACATGGCGGCTTCCTGGAAGTTCCAGGATGTCGTGCGGCCTATGGGTATGTACCGGCAGCTGTCCTTAAGGTCCACCAGGGCAACCGTGGCAGTGTCCGTGGCTTCCGGAAGCCTTCCGGTGAAGTCCGTGCCCAGCACGCACACGTAGCGTCCGTCCGGACTCCATGCATTTATTCCGAAGTAATTGGCCAGCAGGTGGTCTCCAGGCTCCTGCGTGATGGCATAAGGCTCACCCACCTCCGGGAAAGGAGGCAGGGTTTCCGTACAGGATGCGAAAAGAACCACAAGAACCGCGCAGAACAGACTCTTTTTTTTCATCGTCAGAACAAGTCAGTTGTCATGTAACCTTCGTGGGAGGAGCCTGTGGAATTGTAGACCTCTGTGGCTCCGGGCACCACGCAAGTCTTCATGGGATTGCCACCGAGCTGGCTCCAGTTGGCACCGGGCCCTGTAGTCCTCGGGGAGGTAAGTTTAAAGAGATAGACGCCATCGTCGTTGATGGATGTGGCGGCAACATAAATATTGCCGCTGTAGTCTATGGTGGGACTCGTACGGGGCTGGTAACCGGATATAACTATCTGGGACACGAGGCTGCCGTTCTGGGGCGAGAGCTTGTAGATGCGCTGTTTTCCTGAATCCGTCACATACACGTAGCCCATATTGTCAATAGCGGGCACGCCGCAGTTGCCAGTGCCGGTGGTAAATTCCCACAGCAACGAGCCATCGGAGGCATTCAGCTTGAACACCTTGTTGGCGGCGCGCACATAGGCGTTGCCCTCGTCGTCCAGCACGCATCCAAGACCATAGTTGTTGGCTGCCGCCTCGACCTCAACCTTCCATATAGGCGTAGGGACGGAGTTGTACACATAGGAGTTGAGGCTGTAGCGTGCGCAAACCAATATATCCTCTGCGGTTGTAGTCGATACCACATACACGCTGCCGTCGATTGCGGAAATGGCCGGCTGATTGCCCTTGGCCATGTAATTGTTGCCGTCGGTATGGGCAAGGCCGAGCAGGTTGTAAGACCGGCCGGTGTCGTTGTTGGACGATGTCTTCCAGGTGCCGTATGCACCATCGATCAGGTAGACCTTATAGCCGCCGCCGGTATCCTCGGCATCACCGCGTGCCGTACTGACCACAAGCTTGCCGTCGGCGCTTACGGCCATGCCGCCATAGGATCCTTTATCCACATTTAATTGCTGGTTCAGTGTCCCGTCCTTGCGGTTGAAAATTAGCATATTAGAGGAGAAATCTCCGCCAACGTTCCGCATCAGGACGCTTACATAGTCTCCGAAGATGGCCGGGATACAGTTGCGGTACTGGGATTTGGGACCGGTAGGAACATACCAGTTCTTGGCAGACAAGTCTCCCTTGATGCTGAACAAACCACCGTTGCCGCCATCGCTGCTCTGATACTGTACCGGCATAAAGACATTCCCGTTGTTGTCAATGGATGGCGTGGGCGTCTGGAAAGTCAGCGAGGCAGGCATGTTGGGACTGTACTCGCAAAGGTCGTAGCTTCCAATCTGCGTTCCGGATGAATTGAAGCCAACCAAGTGGTAGCCGGAGGATGACACATATATCCTGTTGCCGGCGGCATTAACTGCCGGTGAACCCCAGTAGGCGCAAGCGCCTTCCGTGGTGTCATATGCCCTGCTCCAGACCTGTGTAATGGCATGCTCGTCGGAGCCTTCAATCTCGATGAACTTTGTCGCCGTAGCCATGTTGCCATTGTTGTCGATGACGGTAAGCCTGGCCTGAACGTCACTCTTGATGGAGGTGAAAGTAACAGTGGGATTCTGCTCGTTGGAGCGTATTCCGTCGAAGTCCCATTCCCAATAGGCTATGCCGGAGGGGGATGAGGAAAGGTCGGTGAAAGTGACGGGCTCATCAATCTGGATGCTGCCGGGGATTTCGAAGTTGGCTACAGGCATGGCCGGGGTGCTGCTGTTGACGCCGAAGACTGCAAAGACGGGATAATGGTCGGAAACGTACTTGTCGTTCCACTTCCTCGCATCGGTGCGGAAAAGATAGCAGTCACCGATGCCCTTATAGTAAATATGGTCTATCTTTTTGCTCTCGGTACCCCACCAGTGGTAGCTCCCGTAATCGTCAGTCTTCTGTGCCCTTTGGCGTGCATTGTAATAGACGGCCTCGAGGGGATTCAGCCATGAGTCACCGTCCTTCAGGTTCCAGTCTCCGATAATGATGACAGGGAGATTGCCGGTGTTCTTGCTGTTGACCGTGTTCATAATGAGGGCAATTTCCTGGGGCTCAGTATCGTATATACTCAGATGGACGTTCATCAGGAAGAACTGGGTGTTCGTGGGCTTGTAGGTCATGATGGCCCAGGCAGAGGCCTGTGGTTTGCTGTCCGACATCCCGGAGAAATAGGTGCCCGCTTTGTTGGGCGTGTTAGAGTGCCATACCGTGCCTGAACTGTTCAGGGTAATCAGATCAGTCCTGTAGAGTATGGTGGAGGATTCTCCGTTGCTCGTTTTGCCCCACAGGTTCCACAGCCCGTCGGACTTCGTGATATTTTCCCCAAGTTTGTTGCCAAGGCCATAGTGGTTGTAGCCGCTGCAGTTGCTCTTGATATCGGAAACCTGTTCCCTTTCCGCCTCCTGGAGGCCGATGATAGCCGGGCGGTAATTGTTTACCATTGCGTAATAAGCGCTCCTGCGGTTTGTCCAGTCCCGGTCTCCCGTATCAGGATTGCTGGATTTGTCACGGGCCGATGCAAATCGCACGTTGGATGACATCACAAACAAACCGTCGGGAATCGTTTCCGGCTCGGGAACATACGTCTTGGATGTAAGGGGATATACCTTGCCCGCCTGAGCTGTAAACGAATTGGACGTGGAGAATGTCATTTGCGTGCCGTCGGTGGCCCGGATAGTGAAACGCATGCCGCTCGCATAAGTCTGAGCAGGGATTACCATATACATGCTGCTGCCGAAAGCGGTGCCGTCTCCGGAAGCATACACGCACACCCTGGAACTGGCTCCGGAACGGGGTGAGAGGCTGCTGAAGTCGGTACTGAACTGTCCGCTCACTTTTTCCGACCCGAGACTCTCGAATAACACGGATGAAACTCTTGCATCATATAATCCCGGAATGGTGAGCTTGACGACACTCACCAAAGGCGAGAAAGTCAGCAACGCAGAACTGCTGCTGCCCGCCATGACAAAGGCAGACGCGTCGTAACTTGTCGCGGACATCCTTTGAGTGGCCGGGAGGGTGACAACCGCGGATCCGTTACTGTACGAAGATATCGCGGGAGCGGGGTATGCACAATAATATGGAGCGTTGATGACGCCCTGGATGTTAAATGTCGCCTTGGCGGTGCCTACGTATTCCGAATCGTCGGCGATGGCGCCCGAAGTGATGCCATTGACTGAAATGGCGTCTCCAGCCGACCAGTAATTGGGATAGGACGTGCCGGTTTTATCCCCGAGTTGCGTTTTTGTGGCATCAGGTGCGGCAATCTCGGCACTGAAGGTTATGGTTTCCGGTTCTACGGGAACAACTGGTTCCTGAGAGCAAGCAAACAGGACCAGAAGAGCTAGTGGATACAACTTTTTCATACTGTTTGCTTGATTAATTCCAATCCAGGCCGCTCAGGTCGTCACTTTCTTCGAGGGAGGTCAACGACTCGGTGCTGGCGCACAGAGGACGGCTGCTTCCAAACACAGGACCCAATAGAGTTTCAGGAGTGAGATATATTTTTTTCATAATCTGCTATAAATTGAAACCGGGGGGCGTGCAAGTCTTTTGTGGATTGCCGCCGAGCTGCGACCAGTTGGGACCGGGGGCGGTGGTTTTGGGACAGGTAATTCTGTAGAGTATTGCACCCTGGCTGGAAGAGCCGGTCACATAAATGGTTCCGTCCGGTGCGATGGTGGGGCTGGTTCTCGGACTGTCGAGATCGACGGACGAGATTAGCTTGCCGTCGGCGGATGACAGCTTGAGCAGCTTGTTGCCGTCGTTGCCGCCGTAGTCCACCACATACAGATAACCCATTGAATCAATGGCCGGGACTCCTGTATTGTAGTTGCCGGAGGTGTTGTACGTCCAGGCCGTTTCGCCTGTCTTGCCGTTAAGCCGGAAGACTTTCTCCGCCGCGCGGAAATAAGCATTGCCGTCCTTGTCAAGCACACAGCCGAGGCCGAGGACGCCGCTATTTGACTTGGTCTCCAGTTCCACCTTCCAGAGAGGGGTAGGCGCAGAACCAAATACATAACTGTCCAGGTTGTACTTGGCGCAAATCATATTCTGGTTGTCGCTGGTGGAGCACACATAGACGCAGTGGTCGGTTCCAACCGCAGGCTGGCCAGCTTTGGCCAGGTATCCGTTGCCGTCGGTATGGCGCATTCCCAGGAGATTGGTCTTGCGGCCTTCATCGCTGTTGGGAGAGCTCTTCCAGGCACCGATGCTGCCGTCTACAGGGGATACATGGTATCCGCCGCCGCTTTCGGTCCCGGGTTCGCGCCCCTGTTTGGTTCCGCCGCGGTTGGTAGCATATATCAGCTCTCCTTTGTAACCTACGGCCATTCCGCCCCAAGAGCCTTTGTCGCACTCCAGGACCTGGACAAGCGAACCGTTGGAGCGCCTGAAAACGGCGGCGTTCCTTTCAAGGTCTTCTCCGCAGTTCGTGAGTACGAGAGCCACGTAATCTCCCACTATTGCTGGAATCGTGCAGCGGTACTGCGATGTGCCGCCGGTGGCATGATACCAATTTTCGCCGGAGAGATCAGGCCTGATCGAATACAGGCCGCCGTTGCCTCCTTCAATGTATGCATATTGCACAGGAATATAAACATTGCCCTGGGCGTCTATGGATGGAGTCGGAGTCTGGATGTCACGGTCGGAGATTGAGGGCTCGCGTTTGCCAATATTATAGCTGCCAAATGAAGTGCCGTCCGGGGTGAACCCGACAAGATTATAGCCTGAAGACGCCACGTAAATCTTGCTGCAGTCCGGCGTAACGGCCGGGGCAGTCCAGTCCGCCACGGCAGTGCCTTTCCCGTCTTTCGTATCATCGTATACCACACTCCATTCGATTGTCATGTCATGACCTTCCGAAAGCGAAACGGAGAAAGATTTGGAAGCCGTGGATTTCTGGCCGTAGTGGTCCGTGACGGTAAGCGTCACCGGAATGTTGTCGCCGTAAGTATTGAACACCACTTCAGGATTCTGGGCAGAAGACAGGAGACCTCCTATGTTCCACTCCCAAATCTCTATTCCGTCGGCAGATGTTGACTTGTCGAAGAACTTAATGGTTTCATCCATCCTGGGATTCGCCGGGAGATCGAAGTCAGCCACAGGCTTGGGTTTTTCCGCAGATCCCGTCTTGAACTGGAAGATAGCATAGACAGGATGGTGGTCGGAAATCCACAGGCCCTTCCACTTCATATTGAGGGTGCGGAAACGCATGCACTTCTCGAATCCAGACCAGAAAATGTGGTCCAGGTGCTGATGTTTGCTTATTGTGCTCTGACTTCCCCACCAGTGGAAAGTCTCGATATTGTCTGTAAGAGGGGCTGTCTGTCTGGCAGAGGCATACTTTTTCAGTAGCGGCGCCAGACAAGCATCGTCCTCTTCCACGTTCCAGTCGGCGGAAAGCACAACAGGAAGACCGACGGGACACTTTTCCTGCACAGTCTGCAGTATCAGTTCCACTTCTCTTGGCTGGGCTGCCTCATCCAGGCTCAGGTGGGTATTGAGGTAGAAAAACCTGCGTCCGCTTTCTTTGACTGTAAGGACTGCCCAGGTATGCGTCCTGGGAGAGTTGGGAGACATTTCGGGGAACCAGGTATAAGGGGTATCCGGCGTCTCCGAGTGCCACTTCGTACCCCAGTCCTCCACTATTATCTCGTCTGTCTTATAAAGAATTGAAGTGGATTCACCTTTCTGGGCTCCGTCATTACGGCCGACGCCTATGTAAGAGTAACCCTTGCAGTTTGAGATGATATCTGTCACCTGGTTCATCTCGGCCTCCTGCAGGCCCATCACTACAGGCTGCATGGTGTTGACCATCTGGAAGTACCCTTTCTTGCGAACTTCCCAGTCGCGTTCGCCTGTGTCGGGATCATCCTTTTTGTCGCGTGCCGAATAAAAACGGACGTTGGAGGACATTATCATCAATCCGCTTATGTCTTCGGTAGGAAGCGGTTCGTCGGGATCCGTTTCAACTGTATACCATTTGCTGTAGTCCAGCTGCTGATGCTGATAGCAGGAAGGAATCAGCAGCGCCACGAGCAGGAATAATGCAAAATATTTCAGTGTTTTCATTGCTTGTCGTTATTTCTTACCATCCGGGATTCTGGTCCAGTTTATAACCACGGTTATTATACTCGCGAATTACCTCGGCGGGGATAGGATACAGGTACTGCCGGTCATCGTCGAACCATTTGCGTTTTACGATGACCTCGTAGCGGGGATCATAACCGCCGTCAGGGTTTTCGTCAAGTCGGAGCCCCTGCTCGGGAGAGTCGTCGGGATATACGTGGACGAACTTGTTCTGCGCGTAAGAAGGGACTTCTCCATACTCTTTGTATGTAAAATAGAAGTCCTTTGTATCATCGTAGTTAACGTCGAACTGAGCGTCCAGCGTGGGGACATGCAGTCCGGTCCAAGGGACGCGCTCGAAGTTTTTGCCTTCCTTCCAGCGCTTGAGGTCGTCGGAGCGGAAGCCCTCGAAGACCAATTCTATAGCCCTTTCCCTACGGATTTCGAGGATGACAGGGTCGTTGATGTCGGGGTAGAAGGTATCCTTCAGGTATGAATCGATCTTGGTAGGCTTGGAAGAAGTAACTCCCGCCTTGTCCTGGAAACCGGCCCTAAGGCGCAGGGCACCTATGGTGTTTGCCCAGTCGGCATCGCTGAGCTCTCCCAGTTCCGCCATGGCCTCGGCATAATTCAACAGCACCTCGGCAAAACGTATGACGGGGAGGCTGTTTTCGTTCTTGCTCGTGCCGTTCTTGGCAGTAGCGTCTTCGACAAACTTAATTACCTGGTATCCGGTGATTGCGACACCGTCGACTATATTAGGCCTGCGGTCTCTCCATCCTCCGCCAGCTATTTCATAGCGTGGGCCTTTGACGGTCTGGGCAAGCCTTTCGTCACGCCCGCTGAATTCGTTTATGAAGCTGATGGCCTTGTACTTGGGCTTGTCGGTAAACGGGGTTCCGTCGGTGCACAGGTAAGTGAAGACAAAGGCTCTGGACATACACATGCAGTCCCCGTAGGTGGCCGAATTCCAATACCAGTTGGCATCTCCTGTCACAAGGTCGGTCAAGGATGCCTGGACTCCGAGAATGACCTCGTCCGTCATTGGCTCTTTGGAGTAGAAAAGGCTGCGGTAGGCTCCGAGGGAAGGGTTGTTTGTCATATATGCATCGGCGCATATCGTAGTATTGAGCTTGACCAGCGGATCGTTCATGACGGCCTTTGCCGCCTCGGCAGCCAGACGGTATAGCGCCTCGGCAGACCATTGAGAGGTCTCTATATTATGGTACTTGCGCCACGAAGCTTCCCATAGGCAGGCGCGGCTCTTGAGCGCATATGCGGCATTCTTCGAGATTCGTGTATTGCCTATGGATGACTCTGTGCGTATATGTTCCGCAGCAAAATCCAAATCCTTGATTATGTGGGTGATGATGGTGTCGCGGGGATCGCGGTTCTTGTACATCTCGTCCAGATCGTCATTGTTCAGGCAATGGTCGAACCAGGGCACACCTCCGTAAGTGAAGAGCTTGTCGTAATAGAAATATGCCCTGAACCAGCGGGCGAGGCCTTCGTAGTGGTCTTTGTCTGCCTGGGTAACGGTGCAGTCGTCGCTATGTATGCCGTCTATGAAGTAATTTACCTTGCGGAGGTTGCCCCAACCCCAGGACGTGGGCGTCTCGGCGCTGTATGTGGCGGTATAGAACTGGCTTACGTTCTTTGCCACACCATAGTCGGTGGAGCCCTCCCTCGCGCTCAGGCTGCTTAGGGAAGGTAGCTGCTGGTAGAACGACAACGAATATGACTCCAGGCCCGATGCGGAGCCGAAGATAATGGACCTGTTGCCGGATGTTATCGGCATCTCCACCAGGGAGCAGGAAGAGAAACTCAGCGCTATTGACGCGCAGATGAGAAATATCCTGTACTTTTTCATATCCGTCAGATTTTGATGGTTATACCCAGTGAGAATGTACGCAGAGAAGTAAGGCTGTTGCCGTCGCCAAAGTTGTCAACGCCGTTTCCGAGGTCCACGTCGGAACCATGGGTCGCCGTGACCACATCCACGTCGGTAGTAAGCCGGTAGAGAGGAGCCCAGGTGTAGAGGTTCTCACCTGAGAAATAGATGCTGATTCCGCTCATGCCTATCTTGCTGACCCAGCTTCGAGGAAGGTTCCAGCCAACCTGGAGATTCTGCAGGCGGAAGTAAGAAGCGTCCATGATATAGCGGTCTACCTTGTGCTGGCTTGTAAAGAAGATGCGGTAGTATCCGCTGTACTTGGGAAGGAACGAATCCGGATTTTCCGGAGTCCATGCGTTGTTGACGGTCCAGGCCAGGGCGTTGCCGTAAGGTCTGTGGTACTGGCCCCAGATGATGGATTCGCCGCTCGGATACCAGTCCTGCTTGCCGATGCCCTGGAACATCGCCGAGGCGAAGAAGCCGTTCCACTCCATATTGAGGGAAAGGGAGTAAGGGAACCGCGGGTGCTTGTTGCCAATGACGACCAGGTCGCCAGGGTCATCGGCAGTCTGGGCGCCCTTATCAACCTGATGGTTGCCGTTCCTGTCCTCGAGAATCACATCGCCCGGTTTGGATACGTATCCGTTGTTATATTGGATAATCTTGTTGACGTAAGGGTCTCCTGGGCCGTAGTAATTGTCTATCTGTTCCTGGCTTTCAAAGAAACCGACGAACTTATATCCCCATATCTCTCCGATTTCCTGCCCTTCGTAATAATCGCTGAGCTCTTTCGAAGGGTTGTTGTAACGGGTGATGAAGGAACGGTTGTCTGCCAGGGTGGCCCTTAGGCCGTAGTTGAAAGGTTTCCCGGCAAGCTGGAAGGAGTCGTCATAGCTTAGGGAGAGCTCGAAGCCGCGGGTGACCAGGTCGGCGTAATTGCCTTTGGGAGCGCTGGTGCCGAAGGTGTCAGGCAGTTTCGGGCCCACGGTGTACATGTTCAGGGTGTTGCGGACGTAATAATCTCCGGTAAAGTTGATCTTGCCGTTGTAGAAGCCTATGTCGATTCCGCCGTCTATCGTGCGGGATGTCTCCCATGTAAGGTTGTCGGGAATCGGACTGGGAACGTTCGTGATGCGCCTTTTCCCCTGACCGTCGATGACGTTGCTGAGGTTGGAGAAACCGAAGCGCTCAATAAACGAATACTCCGAGACGTTACCGTTGCCGAGTTCGCCCCAGGAGGCGCGCAGCTTGAGGCTCGAGATTATGGAATTTCTGATGCGCCACCAAGGCTCCTTGGACACTCTCCAGGCGGCCGAAGCCGAAGGGAAGAAGCCCCATTGCTGGTTCGTGGGGAATTTGGAAGAACCGTCATAACGGCCGTTCAGTTCAAGAAGGTAACGCTCATCGAACGCATAGTTAATCCTTGCGAACAAACCGGCGCTTTTCCACTTTCCCTCGTAAGAATATTCGGAGAAGTTGTCGCCCATCGCCATATTGATGGACTCGACATCTTCGGAAATGAGACCGTAACGCAGCATCTGGAAGGTTTTGCTGGCATACGACTCCCAGTTGAAACCTACAAGCGCCTTGAAATCATGCTTCGCATTCCAAATATTTCCGTATTCCGCATAAGCGTTGGTAGACATGTACAGGCTCTTGAACCAGGTTTCCTGGATATAGTCGTTCACGCCGGGAGTTCCGACCCAGGTGATCTCCCCGGGGGCCTCGCTATAGCAGACCATCGTATTCTTCTTGAATTGGTTTTCCCAATTGGTCTTGACGGAGAAATCAGTATTCAGGCGCAGCGACTTGTCGAAGAACTCGGCCCGGAGTCCCGTCGTGGAGGAGAGGGTGTTGCGGAGCTTGTCGGTGTAGTTCTTTCCTGTCACCAGACCGCCGATTGCCCTGGCACCGCTCTTGGTGAAGGTGCCATCGGGGTTCCAAATGGGGAAACAGACGAAACCGACATCCTGAATGCTGCGCAGGAATTGGCCGGAGTTGTTCTGGTTGTGGTTGGCAGGGATATGGTTCTTGTCATAGTTAAACGAAAGGTTTTCCCATATTTTCAGCCATTCGAACGGACGGGCGGTTATCTTTGACCTGAGCGCCGATGTGAAATATGTATCGGGGTTGAAATTCAGGATGCCGTCGTACTTATAGACGCGACCGGAAAGATAATAGTCGATTTTTCCTGAAGTGCCGCTGGCCGAGATGTTGTGGGTCCTGGCCATCGTATACGGCTTGTATATGACCTTGTAGTAGTTCGTGTTGCCGTAATAGACATACCGCCCGCTCTCGTCGATGTCCACTTCCTCCTTGATGCCCTTCTGCTTGCGGCGGAGGAACTCGTCCAGCCAGGCCTGGGAAAAATCCATGAGAGAATTGAAGCCGGACGGCATGGTTCCCTGGTAGTTGTAGTACGAATCCCTGAACAAGCAAGCATATACATATCCGTCATCAACTATGTTCGGAAGGTTGGTGGGCGAGAGGAATGATATGTTTTCGTTATAACTGAAGTTGAACTTACCTGCTTCCGGAGAAGCGCTCTTGGTGGTGATGAGCACGACGCCGAACGTGGCCCGCGAACCGTAGATGGACGCCGATGCGGCATCCTTCAAGACCGAGACGCTCTCGATGTCGTCGGGGTTGAGCAGGGAGGGGTCGCCCTCGACTCCGTCAATCAGCACCAGCGCGCTTCCGCCGCCGCCCACGGAAGTAGCACCTCGGATGTTGTAGTCCGCAGTGCGGCTTGGCTTGCCGTCTGACAGCGTGATGTTCAGGTTGGGGATCGCTCCCACCAGCATCTGTGTGGTATTGGAGGAAGGACGCCCGGAGAACACCTCCGAAGTCACCTGGTCGACAGCGCCTGTAAGGTTGGCGCGTTTGGTGGTACCGTAGCCCACGACGACCACTTCGTCCAGAAATTCTGACGATGAGGACATCTGGATTTCCATGGGGCCGGGGCCCGTGACCTTGAAGGTGTAGTCTTTGTATCCCAGGGACGAAATGACTATTTCCTTGCCGATGGACGCGGCAATCGAGAATTCTCCGTCGATGGAAGTGACGGTCCCGCCTGATGCACCCCTCACAATTACGCCGGCTCCGATTACCGGTTCGCCGGTGACAGCGTCCTTTACGACGCCCGTGAGGGTGATCTCCTGGGAGAAGCCTGCAACGGCGAGGAGAGAGAAAAACAGTGTTAACGCTAAACGTCTCATATAATCCGGAATATCTTTTTACAAAGATAGTTCGGTCGCGGACGTTTATAATACGCCGATGTTTCCGACAATTGCAAGTAATTATTATTTTGCCGGGTGAATTTTGTTCTTGCCGCGGTGTATGGCGTAGCGGGTGCCGTTGATGTAAAGGGTATAGGGACGGTTGGCTCTGACAGTCACTACGCCGTCCTCATAGAGTATGTCGGTGACTGTGTTTCCGAAGCTGAGTTTCTCTATGCCGTGCCTGCAGTTCTGGTGCAAGTTCCAGCGTACGGTGGCCGTAGGGGCATCGACGTCGTAGAAACCCAGGACGTTCTCTATGAAGAGCGATATGGGCCCGAGGGCCGACCAGCCGCAGAAATCGGCCTTGACGCTCTTGACCCTGGTGGATGCGCTGGTAACCTTGCTGGCGGGCTCGGGCTTCGTGGGGTTGTAACACTCCCAGATAGTGTGAGGCTCATACTGCGAATAAGTTTGCCACATATGCTCGAGGATGACCTCGGCGGTGCTGTCGGCCTGCTCGAAAAAGCCATATTTTTCGAGAGCCCTGATGCCCATGTAGGCAGTCGGGAGCCACATGGAGCCCCTCCAGTAGTTCCCGTCCGGGTCGAAATCAACATCGTCCCGTGCGACGGACGTCCATGGTACGGCGCCTCCGAGTTTGTTGTCCTGCAGGGCGAACTTGACCATGGCCTCCGCCTGCTCCTGCGAGGGGATTTCCGCAAGCATAGGCCAGAAGGATGCGGGCGTGAGGATATGCGTCCTGGAGAGGTCTCCCTCCCGTATGTCGTAGTAGCAGCCGTCTTCTTCGTCCCAGTAGTACTTGTTCACCTTCTCCTTCAGCTCCTCATACCTTTCTTTGTATTCCTGCTCCACGACTTTATCCCCGGCGACCCGGGCAAGGCGGGAGATATAGAGGGCCGACAGGGCCTGCTGCGAGATGGCATCCACCCAGAACAACGGCATCTCCCTCTTTCTGGGCGTATTGTCCATGCCGCTCTGCCAACTGTTCCAGTTGTAGCCTATGCCCTTATATTCTACGGCAATGCCTATATTGCAAATCGGGAAAGGGAATTCCGTCCCGGGCTTCATGGTGTTGAACAGCTCGAAATGCTTCTGGAGGAACTGCTTTTCGCTGATCAGCTCCTTGATATGGGCTTTGTCGCCGGTGAATTTGTAGTAGTCGTTCTCCACCCAAGCAAAGAAAGGGGGATTGTCCGGGTGCCATACGCTTAGAGGGGATCCCGCATTCTCGTGGAGGGTGTAATAGAAATTGTCGAGCGTCTGGATGCCGGGGAAAACCTTCGGGGCGTATTTGCAGAACAGGACCATGAACTCCGAATCCCAGATCCAGATCGCCTCGTCCCGGAATCCCTCGTCCATGTACAGAGGCTGTACGAGGCCAGGCTGATATTTGATATGGGCCTTTGCCTGCTCCCAGGCTGTCCGGTAAAAGTCGACGTATTCAGGCCTGGCGTCAAACACGGGAGTGGGAATCCCGGCTTCTGCCTTTTCCCTGCACCCTCCGGCCAGAAGGGCTGAGCAAACCAACAACAATATTTGCAGTTTCTTTATAATCATTTGATATTCTGTCCTTTGGCTACGTTACGCAGTCTCCATTGGCGCGGCGTCATGCCGAATTCACGCTTGAAACACTCCGAGAAGAAGGAATGGGTGTTGAAGCCAACGGCGGAAGCCACTTCCTGTACCGATACGGAATCATCCTTAAGCAGTTCCACTGCCCTGTGAAGGCGTACTTTCATCACGTATTCCATTGGTGCAAGTCCGGCATAATCCTTCATTTTTTTGTACAGGGTGGAAGGAGACAGGCACACGACTTCGGCAAGGTCGTCCAGGGTGATGTTCCTGTGCAGATTGGCCGAAACATACTCCTGGATGCTGCGCAGGAACTTCTGCTCCTGGGCGGAAACCCTTCCGGAAGGCAGTTCTCCGTCAGACGGAAGCGAAGATATATAGAATTCGTAGATGCGCTTGCGGTTTTCGATGAGGTTGTCAACGGTGCTGCGCAGTTTTTTCGGCGAAAACGGCTTCTCCAGATATGCGTCCGCCCCGCCTTCGAGGCTTTCCTGCATGAACACGTCCGGCACCTCCGCCGAAAGCAGGATGACCGGTATATGGCTTGTGGCCAGATTGCCCTTCAGGGCCTTCGTGAGGGCAATTCCATCCATTTCCGGCATTATCACGTCCGAAACGACCAGCGTTGGAGACGCGCCAGCCTCTATCTTGTCAAGGGCCTGGCGGCCGTTGGACGCATGCATTATGTCATACGACTCGCTGAGAATATCCCCGATGACCCGCGCCATGTCCCTGTCGTCCTCGACCACCATTATGGACTTGTCCTTGGTGCTGACGCTGATCGGCCCGGATGGCTGAGAGGCTTCCGAAGACACGGGAATTGTAAATATGAACCTGTTGACGGACAGGTCGTCGTCCATCGTCAGGGAGCCTCCGAGCAGCGATGCGAACTGACGGCTTGTCGAAAGGCCGAGCCCTGTTCCTTCCACGTTCGCGGAGGCGCTGTCTCCGTAGCGGTAGAACGGCTTGAATATCTCTTCGCGCACGTTTTCGGGGAGTACCGGGCCGTCGTTTTCCACACTCACTACCGCGTCCTGGCCCTTGACGGACAGTACTACGGACGAGCGGTGCTCAGAATACTTGAGGGCATTGGAAAGGAGGTTGTCGAAGATGCGGCCGAGGGAGCGGACGTCCGTTTCACTGTAAACCGGCACCTCCGGGAGGCTGAGTTCCAGGCTCTTCCCTTCCTGCAGGAACATGGGCAGGAAGCGGCGGTGCGCATCCTTGGCTATACTCCGGATGTCCAGAAACTCAGGGTGCATCTGGAATGTGGAATCTGTAAGCTTGCGGAAGTCCAGGAGTTCGTTAATGAGAACGGTGAGCTTGAGCGAATTGCGCCTCATTATGTCCAGGTTTTCCTGCACAGAGCCATCTGCGGAGCTGGAAAACTTGCGGATAAGAGCTTCCAAAGGTATCTGTACCAGAGAAAGCGGGGTTCTGATTTCGTGAGCTATGGATGTGAGGAATTCCATCTTGGATTCCAGCAGCTTGCGCTCATGCTCCCTGGCGGCCTTTGCCTTGGCGCGGCGGTCGGAGAGTGTGGATATCCCGTAGATGGACAGCAGGAAAAGGATAAGATACACGAGGAAAGCGCCCGGACTGAGCAGCAGCGGCGGCTGGACTCTCAGCGACAGCACAGTCTCCGGGCTCTCCGCTCCGGAAAGCGAAAGCGCCTTCACTTTGAGGTCCCACCTTCCCGGAGACAGGTCATAAACCGTGAAACTGCCGTTCCTGACAGGCTGCCATCCGTTGACTCCGTCTATTTTCCAGAACAGCTCCTTACTGGGGAACCTGCTGTAATCCAGCGACGAAACGTTCACTTCGAATGAACGGGCGCTCCTGCCGATGTTGAGAGAGGACGGGCGGAAAAAACTTGCGCCGTCTCCTTTACCTGCGGACGACAGGATGTGCAGGGAGGAAAAGACCGGTGCGTTTATGTGCCCGGGCGCCTCCGTCATCCGTCTGGCGGAGAAGGATATGAAGCCGTCCGACGTGCCAGCGTAGAGCGTCCCGTCGGAAGAAATGAAGTTCGATGAGTAATTGAAACTGTCTATTCCGAGGGCGTCGATGGGAATCATGGGCAGCTGCCTGCCGTCAGCAGGGTTGAGGATGTGCATCCCATGGGCCCCGGTGATCCAGAGAAGGTCGCTGCCGTGGGGCCTGGCAATTTTCAGAAGCCTGGTTTCCGCTGCTCCGACGGGCTGGAAAGAATCACGGACCGGATTGAATTCCCATAGTCCGCCGCCTTCGGATGTAGCAAACACCCGACCATGCCCGTCTTCTGAGATGTCGGTCAGGATGTTGGATGTCGGAATCCTGTAAGTCGAAAGTGAATACTCTTTGTAGCGGAATACCTGTCCGCTGATGCTGGCAACCCATATGTTTCCGTCCGATGTGCAGATGATACGGGAGACCTGTTCGCAGGGGACGAAAATCTGGCGGATGAAACTGCCGTCCGGCTTGTCCCTGCCGACGACGAAACTGTCTTTGCCGCCTATCCATAGCCTGCCTGACAGGTCGCGGCAGAATGAGTATGCCGATTTCCCGGCCTGAGGATAGGCGGTTCTCTTTCCTGTTCCGGTATCAATAAGTGTAACCGGAAGGTCTTCATCTATGGTACCTACCCATAACTTGCTCCCTTCGGCCAGAAGTCCGGTGACGTTGCGTCCCGGGAAGAACTGCCGCACTGCATGCTCTCCGCCTTTTTGATAATCCAGGCAGAGAAGGCCCCGGGTGTCCGTGCCGATCCAGATCAGTCCGTCCGGAGTTTCGGCAAAATCACGTGCCTTGAAGCGGCCTCCGGCGAAGGAATCGCTGTAGTGCCGGTATTGGACTTTGTCCGGAGAGATATGCGCAAGGCCTTCCATAAGCGTTCCGGCCCATATTCCGCCATTCCCGTCCCCGGATACGCATCTGATGGAGTTGTCGTGGAAAGGACGTATGGTGCGCACAAGGGCAAAAGTGCTGTCCAGCGCCTGTATGCCGTCGCGCGCGGCAATCCATATCTCCCCGTCCGCACATGAGACTGCGTCCCTCATCCTGTTGATGAAGGGAAGCGGCGTGAGCTCCCGGTCATTCATATCGAATGCATATGCCATGCCCTTTTCGACCGAAAGGAAAATATGACTGTCCGTACTTGCTATGCGCGAAATGCCGGCGGGAAGGTCCGGTTCGGCGTACAGGCACTCCGGATCGGAGGCTCCGTCGGGGGAGACATACAGCCGCCCGTCGCTTGAAATGATGTAAACGGCGCCTGAAGGATCGCAGCTGAGGGCTGTGCCGTCTATGGAGACTGTTGTCACCGTTCCGCTTGACGTCTCGATACGGACAACATTCTCCCGCTTGGGTGCAAGCCACACATAACCGCTTTTGCTGCAGCACATCTGACGTGCGGGATAACCATCGAGTCCGGGTATTTCAAACAGGCGCATCTCAAGGAGTTTCCTGTCGATGCAATACAGGCCCTCGGAGGTGCCGGCCCACAGTATGCCTGAAGGATCTTCGGCCAGGGAAAACACCACGGGACGCACATGATTCTCCGTATCGGGGAATGACACGGTCATCAAGCTGATTCCGTCGTACAGGTCCAGCCCGGCGTTCGTCCCTATCCAGAGGAAGCCCCTGGAGTCCACCAGCACGTCGTTTACGCAGTTGTCGCTGAGCCCCGAATGGATGTCCAGTTGCATCGTCTGCCACTGCGCGTCCTGCGCTGCCATGGTGACAGGCCATGGCAGAAGGATAGCGAGAAGGAGCAGAAACTTATTATTCAGCATAATACTTCACCAGAATAACGCCATGTGACGGTATACAGACATGATCCGGGCAGTCTTCCTGCCGCCACAGGTCCCGACAGGCGCGGGAATTGGGGTGTCCTGCCTTTGCCAGCATTTCGTGAATGTCGGTTTCAATGGCGCGTTCCCCAAGGTTGAATATGCCGGCGGCGCAGGATCCGTCCGACAGGGGACGCCCCCAGATTTGAATCGTTTCGTCTTCCCAAAGGCAGCCGGCCTGCTTGCCCAAAGGGTCCTGGTCCACGGCAATCACCTCGTTGTTGCAGAGCAGGTTGAGCGTGAATTCATCGATGCAGGAAAGGTCTCCGCCAATCATGAGCGGAGCGGCCAGCAGCGCCCAGAGAGAGACGTGAGAATACTGCTCGTCGGCACTAAGCCTGGAGTCGCGAAGGCCCTCACCCCAGCCGACTTTGCCCACCACCAACATGTCGGGGTCATTCCAGTGACCAGGGCCGGAGAAGGACACCGCAGGGCGCTGCTTTACGAATCCTATCCTTACGACCCTGTCCCATTTGTCCCATAGGTCACCCGTAGTACGCCAAAGGTTTCCGCCGGCCTCCTCTCCCCAGGTCCATACTTCTTCCAGACCATATTGGCAGATGGAATAGACAATATCCCTTGGCTGCTTCAGCAGCGCGTCTTTCATAATGAGATAGGGCTTCATGTGCTCTTCTTTCCCAACGGATGGCATTTCCTTAAGGATGGACCGGTAGCCGCAGAGGTCGTATTTCAAATAATCTACGCCCCAGGAGTTCCAGGTGTCGGCATCCTGCTGCTCGTGCCCGAGAGAGCCCAGATACTTGCCACATGTCAGGTCGCCGGGCGAGGAATAGATGCCGAGTTTGAGGCCGTTACCGTGAAGCCAGTCCCCAAGGGCGGCTATGTCCTGGAACCTGTCGTTGGGAAGGAGAGTACCGTCTGCGCTGCGTTCCGCTGCCTGCCAGGCGTCGTCAATGTTGATGTAGCTGTATCCATAATCGGCCAGGCCACTTGCAATCAGCGCATTGGCCGATGCCTGAACCTTCTCCTGCGACACTTCCAGGCCCCAGCAGTTCCAGCTGTTCCATCCCATGGGAGGAGTGAGTGCAATTGTGTCTCCAATCTTAAGGACCATCTTTCCCTTGCCGCACCCGGCTTTGTTCTGTGCCTTCCAGGTGATGGTATATTCACCGGCTTTATCTACGCTGCCGCTTACGACGCCGCTGCTGCGGTCAAACTTGAGCCCCTTGGGAAGATGACAGGCGCTGAACTTCATGGGCCGCTGCCCGGAGAAGGGCAGGCGGAAATAGATAGGGCGGCCTGGACGGGCCCCAAGCACAGCCGGGCCGTTGTACCGCGGCCTGGCTGGTGCCTGGGGGGTGAGGCAATACTTGTCCGGTGTGCGGGAGAGCCGCAGGAGTATTGGATAATGGTCGGAGAGGAATTTGACTTCCGGAGCGTAGCTGGTGTTGTCTACTATGTATTCCAGGGGCTTTCCGGTCCCATAGAAGATGTAGTCAATGATGCCGGCGCCTTTTTCCTTCCCCCAGTTGTGGAAAGTCTTCCTTTCGGTGGATTCTGTTTCCGGGCAGCTGGTGCGGGCGTCCCGGAACCGGCCTTTAAGGGTCTGGATGGCCGACTTTTCCGGAGAATTATTCAAGTCACCCACGAGGAATATGGGAGCGGTCCTGAAATCTGCCCGGTTCAGACCGGTCAGTTTTTCCATCTCGGACAGGAGCGTTTCGACTTCCTGGTCCGGCAACTCCGGATTCTCATCCACGGACCAGCTTATGTGGGCCGAGAAAAACCATAGCTGTTCGCCTTTTTTATCTTCCAGGTGGAGCCAGGAGGTGATGATGGGATAATTCTGCCCCTTACGGAGCGATGCGGTGCCGGCGGGGGTGTCGCTCAGCCAGAAGCATCCGTGGCCGAGAAGACGGAAGCGGGACCGGCGGAACATCACACCAGTGGATTCGTCGGACGTGCGCACCATCCTGCCGCCGCTCAGGCGCCCCGGGCAATAGATGAACCATTCGTCGCCGAGGTCTTCCTCAAGGTCGGCCGCCTGCGTGCGGCGCACCTCCTGAAGTCCGGCGATATCTATGTCGTTCTGCAGGAAAAAAGCCTTTACGGCAGGCCTGCGGACACTCCAGGGTTGCCCTCCAAACTTATAGTCGTATTCGGGACGGTTGTCGTCCAGGAAGCGTACGTTAAATGACGCTAGCGTCAGCGTGTCTGAGTTAGCTCGTGCCTGGTTTACCAGAGGCCCCAACAGGAGGAGCAACGACAGTATGAAGGCTCGTTTCAGCATCGTTGCAAAGTTCAAATATAAGAATATGTTTGGGAATAATCACCGATGAGCATTTTTATGCTCATCAATTGCAAAAATAGCAGTGGCTGTTTCTGGCTGCTAAAACAATATGGTATAATATTATGGTGATTCCGTATTTCATGTCGTGAGTTTTTTTACATCGGAGAAAATGGTATATATGGTACAGGAGGATGACAATCCACCTGTCGGCATACTGCTCTGCACAGACTATGGTGAAACCACAGTCAAGTACTCCATAGATGTCCATTGCAAAAATATTCGCAGTGGACAATTTTTTATTATCTTTGCAGGAGAATAAAAGAAAATAAAGAAGAATAAAAGAAAATAAACAAAAATGAAGACGAATCAAAATCATCCTCAAATCCTATTTCAGCCTACCTTCGGTAATCGTCCGGAGAAGTATATCGGCCGAGACGGAATAATAGAACAGTTTCTGGAGGGACTTCGAGAGCCGATCGGATCTCGGAACCGTTGCACACTATTCCTGGGACAACGTGGTATGGGAAAGACCGCTCTGTTGCTTGAACTTGGCGACCGCGCCCAGGCTGAAGGGTATGTGGTGGCAAGGGTGACGGCTCACGAGGGTATGCCAAGTGCTATAATCGAGCAGTTTCAGTTGAATGGCTCCAAGTTTTTCGACAATGATAAACGGAAATTGACTGGTGTAAATGCCGGTGTGCTCGGTTTTTCGTTTGGTCTCACTTTCTCTGAGGCGGCACAGCGCCAATACGGATTCCGTTCAAAAATGTCGCTGTTATGTGACAGGCTGGCAGAGAAAGGTGAGGGCGCGCTGATTCTTATTGACGAGGTGCATTCCTCGGCTGCCATGCGGGAGGTCGCTTCTGCGTACCAGGAATTGGTTGGTGACCGGAAGAATGTAGCTATTGCTATGGCGGGATTGCCACACGCTGTATCATCTGTCTTGAATGATAAGGTTCTTACTTTCCTGAACCGTGCGCCACGGGTGGAACTGGGGTTGATTTCCATTAATATGATCAGGGCTTATTTTGAACGAGCTTTCAAAACGGTTGGCATTGGGGCCACGGATGAGATCTTGGACCGCGCCGCGATGGCCACCAGGGGGTTTCCGTATCTGATGCAGTTGATTGGTTATTACTTGATTCAATATACTCCGGATGGGGCATCCATAACGGATTCAATTATGGATAAGGTCGAACAGGCAGCCCTGGGTGATTTGGACGAGAATGTTTTTAAGCCCATCCTGAATCCGTTGTCCGACAATGATCTGGTTTTCCTTCGAGCCATGGCTCGCTTGGGCGGAACAGTCACGACTTCCAGGTTGCAGGCCGCAGTAGGACGAAAGGGGCCATCCCTTCAGACATACCGCAAGCGATTGATAGAGGGGGGAGTAATTGAATCTCCCCGTCGTGGCGAACTGGTGTTTGCAGTGCCCTATCTGGATGAATATCTCCTTAAGGAGAAATAGAAAACGGCCCGCGGAGTGATGCAGCGGGCCGTTTTAAATAAAGTTATGATTTACGCATTGTTAGTTCTGGTAGCAGCCGGGCCACCATTTAGATGAGCCTTCTCCGCGTTTCTTGTTATTGAGAGAACGACGATCATAATAAACATCACCTCCAAGCCAGCTTCGAAAACCAGAACTGAATGTGTTTATTTTTCCAATTATGTCATTAGCAGTCGCTTTGTCACTATCAGAAACATTACCTGTCCATTCCCAGCAATGTGAACTCGCGTTCCAGCTCATGGAGCTAAAATCTGTTTTTGCTTTTCCAGACTGGTTGCCTCCATCATTCGTCACATTAATCTTGTTATTGTTCCCAAACCAAGTATAATACAAGGTTACCGGCTTATCGCCACTATCTCCCGATGACATCGAATAAGTATTACTACCTTCACTCGGTACAATAATACTGTTAACCAAAAGGACTTGTCCGCTTGCTTCGACTGTCCAAATACCTAAAATGGCTTCTTTTCTGGGATACGGGAGGGCGTTGGTAGCACTTTGCCTCGGAATCCCGATAAATGAACAATTGCTGAAACAGGCTTTTTGAATGTTGTCTATCGTAATCCAAGAAGATTTTGTCTCGTTAGTGCCTGCGGTGTTATAAGTATTATCATTGATGGCACAGTTGTTCATAATGAATTCTTCCGCAGCGTCCACCGTAATGGTAGTGCCATAATTTGTGGAAATATAATTGCCGTCAAAATCGCATCGGTCTAACCACAGCGTCGGATAAACACCGGTAGTCTTGTTCTTGTGAGTATAAATAGCGCCGCCATTGGCACTGTGATTCCCTTTTATGCAGGTGTTGTATATTTTTGCTGTCGCTTTTCCGTAAAGCCTGATAGCACCTCCAAATCGATTTGCATAATTGGCCTCAAAACTTGAACCAGATAATTGTTCTAAGATTGATGGATGATCAGAGGAGCCTGCAATATAAATTGCACCACCGCCATCAACTGTTTCATCGGCATTTCTTGAGGAAACATAATTCCCGATGAAGGAGCTGCCAATTATCTTGACAGTACCCTTGTTAATAGAGATTGCGCCGCCATTATAAGCCGCGTAATTCGGCTCGCCAGAATTAGCTCCGCCAAAGGTGCAAGATGTAAGAGTTAATGAGGGGGTGCCACTACCATCACCAATTACATAAATGGCTCCTCCGTAATTACTGTGGTTCCCTTTAAATATCCCACGTGTGACATTAATTGCGCTATTGCTATTTGCATTTGATATTAAAATTGCTGCACCATATTGAGCGGAGTTATTGGTAAACTCACAGTCAGTGATGTTAAGTTTTCCTTGATTAATCCAAACCGCACCACCTTTATCCGCAGTTAGGTTGTTTTCAAAAACACAATTACTCAAATTGAGAGTAGCATTTACGGCATTTACACGTATTGCTGCTCTATTGTTATTCCCGCTGTTTCCGGTAATCTTTATGTTATTGATATTGACCGTATTTGAATTAACCTGAATCATACCTTGTTTGTTTG
This sequence comes from uncultured Bacteroidales bacterium, assembly GCA_946410455.1. GTDB lineage: Bacteria > Bacteroidota > Bacteroidia > Bacteroidales > UBA932 > Cryptobacteroides. The sequence continues at coordinate 26,360 of CAMKAJ010000004.1, read as the reverse complement.
AGGCGACACAAGTAAATGTGGTTCTGTCCTGGTCGGAAACAGTCCCCATGATGGAAAACTCAACATCAGAACCCATATCGATTACCAATTGCGAGTCAATACTATACGCATCATTCGAAAAATGGAATGTAGAGCCATTGACGGCAGCCCTCTTGGATCCAATGACGGCTTCATCATTATCAGTAAAGGTGACTTTTTTCTTGAATTGAGCAAAACTCATAGGATTCTCGCTGTTCATACCGCTTTTGTCTCCGCTCCCGTCGGGCGAGACATAGTAGTTGCCAGCGGTTTCAAGTGTGCCAAAACCATAGATATTGTTGTTCACGATATCTATGCTGCGATTGAGGTAATACACACCCGTTTGAACGTAAGCGTTCTTCTCCGTTTTGTAGAACCTTAACAGCAGTCCCTTGGAATGACTAGACCCGGAAACGATCGGCATATAATAGGTGCCTGCTCTATTGGTAGCCATTGAAATGCTGGTAGCTTTGCCGGATAACGGGACGCCAGGTGTGGGAGGAGTCTCTTCTTCAGAACAATCTACTGGCACCACACCTGCAAGATAGCCAACATCACCAACACTGCTTATCTCTACTTTTGTGACATTAGAGCCAGCCGCTAGTGTGAAACTAAAAAGGGAAGTCACATTCTTGAAGCTCATGCTGTGGTCGGCTTCGACCTTTGCGACAGCAATATTGCCTGCACCGAAGGGATGTGTGTTACTTCCAGTCAGGTCACTTGGAACCGTAACTTTCACCGTAGAACCATCCACAGAATCATAGGCGCTGGCCGGATAAACGGCATAAAGAGCGGTCTGTCCGCTAGGGACCATGCCGGCGAAAGTGCCGGTCTTGGTGCCAGCACCGGCGGTCAGGGTCGCGTTGCTCGCATAGTCGCTGCAGATAATCTTGATCTGGTCACCCTCGCTCCAGACGGTATCGTCGGAGTCAAGAGCCGTCTTCGTCTCTTCGCAGACGGCGGTGAATTCCATCAGGGTATAGCCTTCGGGAACGACGACATCTTCGGGGTTTTCGTCCACAATCTCGGTCTCAATCTCCTTGTTGCAGGAAAAGAGAAGGGCTGTGCAAAGCGTGCACAGAAGAATGAAATTTTTCTTTTTCATGGCTGTGCCCGTTTAAAATTCATTTTCAAGCTCCCAGACACTCGGGGTATCATAATTTTCCGTCGTGCCGTTACTCACACAGATAACCCGCTTGTGCAAGAGATTCACAATGGCTACTGAAGGAGCTTCATAGACTATGCCCAGACTGTTTTCTGTCTTCATAATAATCACATGTATTAGTTTTGGTAGCAGCCGGGCCAGGAGGTGGCACCACGGTTGTTGCCGTTGATGTCCTTGCCAAGGGCGCCGATGCTGCCCAGCCAGGCGTAGAAGTCGGCGTCGGCATTCTGAATCTGGGCATTGACATCTGAGGTTGCCGCCAGCTGGTCGCTGTTGGTGCCGGTGAGCGTGCCATTCCACATATATGGAGCGGACCAGCTGCCGAAGCTTGCAGTAGTGGCATAGTAGTCATGGCCGGAGCCTGTGTCTTCCGTCCAGGCGGTACGGTCGTCCCCTTCCTTGGAAATCTTGCTATACCAGCAGTATACAGGAAGCTTGGTTCCGCCATTCTTAATCATAGCACCTCCATCGACACTGATGTCTCCGTGGACCCAGAAACTGTTGCCATCCGTTTCAAGCGAGCAAACAATACTGTTGAGGAAATAATAGTTGCCGGTATTCTGGAACTTGATGACGCCCCAATTGTTCTTTCTCCCTGCTCCGGTTTCAGGAGCACGGTAATTGTCACCTGCGATGGTGGTGTTTGCAAGAATCAGTGTGCTGCTTGTATTATCCATGCCGATCCAGCTGATATCGTCGCTGTTTCGTCCGCCGTAGTTGTCGTGGAAGGAACAGTTGTTGAAGGCGAAGGTACAACCGGCCAGAGTGGCGAAGACCGTTCCCCTCAAACCACCATATCTGCCGGCATCGTTGCTTACTCCGGAAGTGTTCTCCTTGAATTCACATGCATTGAAGTAATACTTGACATCACCTACGCGGCAGTTGACGATGGCTGCGCAAGGGCTGTTGTTGGAGTTCTCGCGGTTTGTCCAGTTGCCGTCGAACACGCACCCGTCGAAGTATCCTTCTCCGCCTTCCTGCTGGATACGGAGAATACCGCCGGAATAGGTGTCTGTCCCGATGTAATTGTAATTCTTCTTGAACAGAACATTCGTACAGCTGACCTTCACACCGGAACCTGTCGCATAAATAGCTGCTCCGGCGGCATTTGTTTTATGAGCACCATTGGCGTGATTCCCCTGGAACTTACCGCCGGTGAAGGTGGTATTGGCATTGCCGCTTTCAATCATCACTGCGCCGCCTTTAGCGTCAGACCAGTTTTCAACAAAGTCGCAGTCTATGAAAGTGGTGGTGACCCCGGTTCCATTGACGCAGATGGCTCCGCCCTGAGCGGTGGAATGGTTCCGGATAAAGTCGCAATCGTTGAAAGTGACGGTTCCGCTTCCAGTCACATACGCAGCAGCGCCGTATTCGCCGGCGTCATTATTATCTTTGATCGTTACCCTTGTCGCAGTCAGTGATGCGCAATTCTGGGCATAGATGGCATTCTTGGTGAAACCCTTGGCTTCGCTGTCTGTGATGTTCACGACTGCACTGGCATGATTGACATGCACAATTCCGCCGGCACCGGTGCCGCCGGAGAACGAGCAGTTGGTAATATTCAAGGTGGCAGAGTTGAACAGGGAAATCGCGCCGCCGTTGCCGGCAGTGCTGTTATTTCTGAAATAGCAGTGATCCAGATTCACTTCCTTTGCACTGTTGTTAATACGGATGACCGAGGCGTTGGATGCGCCGTTTGTGCCTGTAAACTTGACATTCTTTACCGTAAGATAAGTACTGTACTGCGGCCACAGCACTCCGGCAGTAGTGCCTTCAAGTGCAGTTCTTCCCAGGAAGGTGGTAGTATCCGTAGGGGTTACTGTTCCCTCTATGGTGAAATTGACATTGCTGTGATCAGGATAGCTGGGCTTTACATAGTCATCACCGAAAGAGAACTCTTCCGCAGAGAAATGGAAGGTGGAACCCTTTAGGAGGAAGAAGTTGTCCTGATTCTCCACAAACGTCTTGAACTGGGCTGCGGACATCGCGTTGCTCCAGCTCTGTCCGGCCTTGGAGCCGGCACCGTCAGGAGTCACATAATACTGGCCAGCATGGCTTTCAATATCGCTGAGCTTGATAATCTTGCCCTTGGCGGTGGTAAAGCTTCCGTTGTAGTAGAACGGAGTCCCCTGGTTTTCAGCATCGGTGAAGAGGTTGATACGGAAACCGTCGCTGAACGTCACGCCGGGAAGAATGGGAATGTAATAGTAGCCGGGGCCGGAAATGGTCATATTCATGGAGGTGCCGGTACTTGCGGCGGCTCCGAAACCGACCAGGCCGTTGTCAATGTTTACCGGAAGCAGACCGGAAACGACTTCGTCGTTGAGGCCCTTCACCTGGAGCCTGACGATATCGTTGGTCGTTACGCCTATCTTCAGCAGGCAGGCGACGTTCTTGAATGCCAGTGAGGTTTCCCAGGTGTCGCCGTTCTTGACAGCCTTTGCGACGCAGATGTCGTTTGCTGCGAAGGATCCGTCTGTGCGGGAGCCGTTGAAGTGGACATTTACATTGCCCTCATCGTAGCTGCCACCGGCAGAAGCAGGATACACTGCATAAAGTTCAGTGATGTTGTCAGCCACCTCAACGCTGAAAGTGGTGCTTGCTCCGGACGCGGACGCGGTAGCAGTTACACTGCCGCCTGCCCAGACGAACTTGACTTCGTCGCCGGCCACCCAGGTGACTGTCTGGTCGTTGGCCGTGGCCGTCCTGGTGGGAAGCTCCGCCGTGAATACGATTCTGTTGGAATCTCCGGGAACGGGCTGCTCCTCGAAAATCTCTTTATTGCAGGCGATTGTTGTGGTCGCCAGGGCAATTAATGCAAATATAGCTTTTCTCATAATAGAATGTTTAATCATCAAACATGTTTTGTACGTCGTAATCTTCGTGGGTCGCGGCCTGCGAAGATGCAAGCATTAAATCGTCGAGAAACGCGATTACCTGCGTCTGAGGGGCGAGGTAATTGTGATGAGAGATCATTTCGTGCATATCTCTTTTGTGTTTATTCGCAAAGATCAATGACTTCATAGTCTTCAAGGCTGGCGTCCACACCAACCATGTCAGATGCTGCAAGCATGCTCCCGGCGCAGATGGGAAGCACTTCTGCGAGCGGTGTGCGATACGTTGAATTTGATGAGTCTTTGTACATTGTGTGTCCGTGTTCTATATTTATAATTTATATGCAAAGGACACCATTACTGCTGAGGTTTTTTGCAACTATTCTTCCTTTGTTTGCATCATTTCTTATATAAAACAAAAAGAGCTGCCTTTAAAAGACAGCTCTTGTGCGCGAGATGAGACTCGAACTCACACAGGTTTTACCCCACTAGCTCCTGAAACTAGCGCGTCTACCATTTCGCCACCCGCGCTCGGTATTGGACTGCAAATATACAACTTTTTCAGAAAATGTATGATATTGTTAAAAGAATATCGTTCGGTAATACGAAAAATTTGTTGCCGTCCTGGATTTTTTTGCCACATCTTAGACATTCATAGGCTACATATTTATCATATCCACCCCACAGTCCCATACCGATATCCAGGTTCAGGTGTGTATTTAACATGAATGTGTATCCGGCCGATAGGGAGCCGCCGAAGCGGTCTCCTTCGGTAGCGGCGACAGACTCAAACCCTCCCCTGCTGTACTCTTGCCACTTGAGTTTGCCGCCCATCCACCATCCGGAATATATGTGCCAGGGCCAGAAACGTGCTCCCGCATCAACACTGCGCTGCTTGTCTGCAAACTCCTTCTTCCCCTCGCCAAACGAGAACGGGTTGTACTTCATCCCGGCACTGACTGTCCATTGCCGCCCAATACCGCAGGACGCCTCCAGATTCAACGTCCCCAAATTCACGTAGTCCAGCACATTCGTCGCGACTGAATAATTCTGAGCGCTGGCTACTACACACAGGAGCAATCCTGAGGTAAGCGACATAATTCTATTCATCTTCTTGGTCTTCATATCGTGCAAAAGCTTCCATTATAACTGTCTTGAATTGAGGATAATAGCTGAGCAACTTGCGCTTCAGTACATCCTTGCTTGTAAGGTCTGCGGTAAACAGCGGAGCTATCTTCTCCAGGCCCAGGCCGCGCTCATCAAGATACAGGAGTAGTTGTGGTGAATAAGGGCTGTCTCCAAACAACTCTGTGGAACCGGTGTAGTGTCTCCGGTAAAGCACAGTCTGACAATAATTGGAGTAAAGATGAACCACTTCTACATGTGATCCCGTACCGGCGCTATCTGTTCCAATGGCCCCTAACAAGAAAGCAAAAGTCTTCATGAAGAGGTCCCCGGCAGCGTTCACTATATATTCGTGCCACCACTCCTTGCCCACTTTGCCGAAGTGTCCGGCCTGAGCAAACACACGCAGAGCACGGGCATAAGCCTCGTTGTAAGTGTTGCAGAAGTCCAGTCCCAGATAGACATCCGGCTGAATAATCTTGGCAATGATTGCAAATTCTGCCATTACAGCCGCAAGCGGCGCAAAGGTCTCGAGAAGCACCCCATGGTGCATCATCACGTTGAAGCTGCCGGTAAGCAAGGGCAAGTCCCAGATCCTCAGGTCTTTGGGGGGCAGAGGAATGTCTCCGCCCGACTCTTCGCTGGCCGTATAGTAATCGTATCCGGCATTGTTCACAACGCAGCGTGAGAACAGATTGTAATCAGATGAAGTATCGATGGTTACCGAGCAGCCCGAGGCCGGATGGGTACCGAGGGTAGATACCGATGCCGGCACCACCACAAAGTTGATTCCCTGGCTGAAGCCCTTCTTGTTCTTGAACATCAGGCGGTACCTCAAGTCTGTAGAGTAACTCTTGCCGAACTTGTAATATCCGTTCTCGTCTGTGTAACCCATTGCAATCTTTACGAATGAGTTGCAGCATACCCGCACGCCCTTTACGCCTACCGGCTCCGGAGAGAAATCAGGATCCATAATGGTTATGCGCCCCTCGGGGCAGTAAGACTCACCGGCGCGTGTTTGCGGAGCCAGCAGGTCCTCGTTTCCGCTCAAACGGAAAGCCTCCCGCTCCACCGCCTCCCAGTCTATACCGGCAGAACTCTTAGTGGATGCATCATGATCTGTGAGATAGCATTTCTCGAGTATCTCGTAACGCACATTCTGCGGAAAATCAAATTCCACAGGCACCACGGCGTATTGCCAGGTTATACTATTCTCCGGAATCGAAGGGTCGTGGTACCAATCCCCCTCCCTCACAATACGGTAATCCAGAGGATGGTCGAGCAGAACGACTCCCTTGGCAATCAGAAGCTGCATCTCGGAATCATCCGAGGGCAAGAAACGTACATAATAATCTGTAGGATTCAATGACGTGCGACCTGCCGCAGCAGGATACACGGAAGCAAGAGCTTTTGTCATGTTCTCCACAGAATAAGGGTCTTTGAGCTGTTCCCCCAATACAATCATGTCGTGCGAGAACTCTGCTTCTGCTTCCGTGTTTGATCTGTTCCAAGGGAACGGATCTTCCTGTGTGCAAGCGCTGACTGCAACCGAGGCAATCAAAAGTGCTGATATAAAATTTCTCATAGCCATTCGTTTTTGGTCTGTTGCAAAGATGGAGGTAATTATCGGTTTATTTCATTCCTGCAACACTTAATTGCAAAACCGGCCTCCAGCGCACGCTGGAAGCCGGTATTTCTGAGCGAAAGCTCAAAAAACGCCCCTGTTTTTTAGAAGTATTTTACGGTTTCGCCTTCAATTGCACTAATAAGGCTGTTGCCCAGACGGCTCACGCCATAACGGAAGAGATCTTTATTCATCCATTCGGGGCCGAGAATTGAAGATACTATATTATAATAGTATATTGCATCCTGGGCATTGGAAATACCGCCGGCAGCCTTGAAGCCTACCCTCCGGCCGGTCTTCTGGCAGTAGCACTTGATGGCCTCGCACATCACATAAGCAGCCTCGGGAGTTGCATTTACCTCAACCTTGCCGGTAGAAGTCTTGATAAAGTCTGCACCCGCCTCCATAGCAAGAAGAGAAGCTTCTGCTATCTTCTCGGGCGTAGCGAGAAGGCCCGTCTCGAGGATAACCTTGAGCACCACCTTCCTGCCAACTTGCTCGGCAGCTGCGTCTATAGCCTTCTTCATGGCTACTATTTCATCAAATGCGCGCTGTTCGTCGCCCGCAAGGAATGCATTAAGAGCCAGCACTATATCAATTTCGTCGGCCCCGCCGAGAACGGCCAGTTCGCACTCCTTCACCTTAACCTCCAGAAAACTCTGGGCAGAGGGGAAGCAGCTGGCAACATTGGTAACATGCACCTCGGGATTTGTCTTGAGTTTGCGTACCAGCGCACCGAAATTAGGATAAACGCAGATAGATGCGGGAGCGGGATAATCGGGGAAAGCCTCAGGGAGCTTATTCACCTTCTCTACCAACTTGCCCACGGACTCTTCTGTATCGGTGGGGGAAAGAGTAGTAAGGTCCATAATGGAGAAACAAAGCTTCAGAGCCTCGGGTGTAGCTACGAGCTTGCCGGAAATGGACTTCAGTTCTTCGCTGATTTTTGCAGCATCGGGCTTGTACCCGTATTTATCAAGATAATGCATATAGAAAAATATTGGTTATTATTTAATTACACGCTCTTTAAACTCTTTTGCCAGCTTCTTGTGTACAGGCTTGGAAACTCGCCTAAGAGAATCAAGCCGCAGCGAATCCCGTACGAGGGAGTCGCGCACAAGGGAATCCCGCAAAAGAGAATCTCGCAGCAGCGAATCACGGTGGAGCGAGTCGCATAGCAGAGAGTCCCGGAGCCGGAGCACGGAGTCTTTGAAGGCGGTGCGCCACAATAGCGTATCCATCTCAAAATCGCGCGACTGATAGCCTTTGATAGACGCGTTGAACTCCCTTATCAACTCCTGCTGCCTGACCTTGCGGGCATACACATCTCCGGATTTACGCAACTTCTCGGCAGCATCCCGGAAAATACGGGAGAACTTCTCGGGGTCCTTGAGATAGTGCTGCACCGACGCGTCGTAGTCTTGGAAGGTATATCCGTAACTGCGGAAAATCGGGTCGTAGAACAGCATGGTATCCACCTTGCGACGCTCGGAATTATGGTCTACCAGCCATTGGTCGGCCAGGAACATATCTGCATAAATGTCCGTCAGGGTACTTCTGGGGATGATACGCGGCCTGCCGCTGCACGAAACCAGCAGCATCAGCAGTGCCACAACTCCCAAAATATGACGGAAGACTTTCATTATCTGAGCTGTGCTCCAAAGTCCTTGATGTACATCTGCAGCAGACGGTCCATCAGCCGCTCGGTGTCCTGGTCGGTAAGGGTGCGCTCCTCGTCGCGAATCACGAAGCTCAGAGCGTACTGCTTCTTGCCTGCGGGGATTTTGTCGCCACGGTACACATCAAAGAGTCCCACCTGGCGAAGGAGTTTCTTGGCCTGCTTGAATGCAGCGGCACGAAGGTCGGCGTAACTCACGCCCTCGTCAAGCAGCAGGGCAAGGTCGCGGCGCACCTCGGGGAACTTGGGAAGCTCACGGAAGGCAACTTTGTCGCGAGACACGAGCTCCAGCAGTACCGGCCACGAAATCTCGGCCGCAACTACCTGCTGCTTAATGCCGAAGCGGCGGCACAGTGCAGGATTCACAATTCCCATGCTCACCAGCAGCTGGCCCTTTCCGGGGAGCTTGTAAGATACTCCGTCGGAGAAGATATCGCTCGGCGCAGGCTCGGCCCAGAGCTGATACAAATCGGCACCGTAGCGGCGCAGAAGCAGTTCTACATAGCCCTTAAGCTGGAAGTAATCGCTCTTTGCAGGAGCTCCCTTCCAGGATTTCTCGGGCGTGCCGGCCATAGCGAGGCAGAAGCAGCTGTGCTCCTCGTAGCCCTCCAGCTTGGTGGAATCTCCGCCCTCGAGCTTGCGGTACACGTTGCCATACTCGAAGGTCTTGATATACCCGATCTGGCGGTTGAAGTTGTACGCAACTACCTCAAGGGCGCCCGGCAACAGGCTCTGGCGCATTACGCCAAGGTCTTGGCTGAGGGGGTTCACTATCTCTACGCAGGCAGAGGCGGGATAAGTGCTGAGCTGGGCGTAGTAGTCCTTCTTGGTGAGGGAGTTGTTCATTATCTCCGTAAATCCGTTGGCGGCCAGGAAGTTGGAGATGTTGTTGCGGAGTGCCTCGGGATCCGGGTCTGGTGTGGGTGCTACAGACATCTTCATCCTGCCGGGCAGGTCGATGTTGTTGTATCCATAGATGCGCAGCACCTCCTCCACCACGTCGCACTCGCGATACACATCAACCATGTAAGACGGAGCCAGCACTACGGCACCATTCTCGCTCTTGCTCTCGAATTCATACTGCAGTGCATGCAGAATAGTCTCGATGGTGGCGTTGCTGAGCTCTTTTCCGATGAAGGAGCGTATCCTGTTGTAGTCCAGCTCGATGCGCTTGCGTTCTATGGGCGTGGGGTAAATCTCTACGGGGTCTCCGCACACGCTTCCGCCGGCACATTCCTGGATGAGCTGTACGGCCCTTCTGAGGGCGTACGGCTGCATGGCGGGGTCGGCTCCCCTCTCGTAGCGGAAAGAGGCGTCGGTCTGCAAGCCCTGGCTCTTGGAGGTCTTGCGGATAGAGGCGGGGTCGAAGTATGCGCTCTCCACGAACACGCTTACGGTATTCTCCGTGACGCCGCTGTCTTTGCCGCCGAATACGCCCGCGATGCACATGGGGCCTACAGTATCGGCGATGACCATATCGGAGGCGTGCAGCTTGCGCTCCACTCCGTCGAGGGTCTTGATGGGTTCGCCTTCAGCAGCGCGGCGTACTATTACATGGCCGCCGCGAATCTTGTCGGCGTCGAAGGTATGGAGGGGCTGGCCCAGCTCGAAGAGTATGAAGTTGCTGATGTCTACGATGTTGTTGATGGGGTGGCTGCCTATGCTGAGGAGGCGCTGTTGGAGCCACTCGGGGGACGGGCCGACTTTGAGGTCGCGTATGGTGATGCCGCAGTAGCGCGGGGCACCTGTGGGGTCATTTACACTTACTTCAATCGCTCCTGCTGCACTGCGCTCGCGGGGAGTGCCATCCGGTAACACCAGTTCAGCCTTTACATCATTCAGCTTACACCAGGCATATAAATCCCTCGCGACCCCCCAGTGGGAGGCGGCATCTACGCGGTTGGCGGTGATTTCGTATTCGATGACGGCCTCGGTCTTGAGTTGCAGGAACTCCTTGGCGGGGGTGCCGGGTACGGCGTCGGAGGGGAGGACCATGATGCCGTCATGGCTGGTCCCTATGCCCAGTTCGTCCTCGGCGCAGATCATTCCGAAGGACTCCACGCCGCGAATCTTTGACTTCTTGATCTTGAAGTCGCCGGGCAGCACGGTGCCAATCTGGGCCAGCAGGACTTTCTGGCCTGCCGCCACGTTGGGGGCACCGCACACTACCGTTACAGGCTCGCCGGAGCCGGTGTTCACGGTGGTTATATGCAGATGGTCGCTGTCGGGATGGGGCTCGCAGGTAAGCACCTCGGCCACCACTACTCCGGCAAGACCTCCGGGTATCTGTTCGCTCTCTTCCACTCCGTCCACCTCGATTCCTATGGACGTCATCGCCTCCGCCACCTGGGCAGGGCTCAACTCACACTTCAAATAGTCCTTTAACCAACTGTAACTGAGTTTCATATCTCTTCTGGATTAAACAGCGCCGCTACAAAAGAGTCTTTGTCGAACGGCTTAATATCATCGATTTTTTCTCCTACACCTATAAAACGGACGGGGATTCCGAACTGGTCGCTCACGCCCACCACCACGCCACCCTTGGCTGTGCCGTCGAGTTTAGTAACCACGAGGCCGGTAATGTCGGTGGCACGGGCAAACTCCTTAGCTTGGGCAAATGCATTCTGCCCGGTGCTTGCGTCCAGCACCAGCAGCACCTCATGAGGGCCGTCCGGCACCACCTTGCGCACGGAATTGCGAATCTTGGTAAGTTCGTTCATGAGGTCCACGCGGTTGTGCAAACGCCCTGCGGTATCTATGAGCACCACGTCGGAGCCGCGTGCAATGGCCGATTTGGCCGTATCGTAAGCCACGGCTGCGGGGTCGGAGCCCATCTGCTGCTTCACTATTTCTACACCGGCACGTTCGGCCCAGATGTCCAGCTGATCCACAGCCGCAGCGCGGAAGGTATCGGCAGCCCCCAGGAGCACTTTCTTGCCCTGCCTGCGCCAGAAATTAGCCAATTTGCCAATGGTGGTAGTCTTCCCCACTCCGTTCACACCCACAACCAGGATAATGTGCGGATGCCCCTTGAGCTCTGCGCCAGAGGGAGTATCCGGAATGAGCTTGGAGATTTCTTCGCGGAGCATGCCCCGGAGCTCATCCTGGCTCATGTATTTATCGCGGTCTACCCTCTCCTCAAGATTGTCTATCACCTTGAGAGTGGTATCCACGCCCATGTCGGACTCAACAAGGGCCTCCTCAATAGCATCCAGAGTATCATCATCTACCCTGGAACGCCCGGCAAGGGCCCTGCCAATCTTCTGAAAAAAGCTAAATGCCATAACCCACAAATGTACCGCTTTTTTAGAAGATTCGCAAGATTATTGCCAGCTACTGTATCTCCCACCACTTTCCTTCCATCTTGCGCTCCGTTACTCCAGGGCTCAAACGATAAAGGGCACAGCCATGCGGAGGCAGCTTTACTTCCCAACGCTGCTTATCCTGCACCTTGCCCATATCTTTCTGGCGCCACAGGTCGCGTATGGTCTGAACGCCGAGCAGGCCAAGGTCTCTTGGGACAAAGCTCACGGTCTTTTCTTCTCCGGAAATGTTGAACAGAGCCACAGCCAGCGTACCGTCTTCCAGACGCTTTACATACACCGTCTGATGCTTACTCGGGCCAAATACGTTTCGTACTCCCATCATCCCCAGAGCGTCCTGGTTTACCTCCAGCACCTCGGGATTGGTAAGCAGGCTTAGAGTAAAATCGTCTATGGCATCCAGGTCGCAGCCAATCAGGAGCGGCGAGGCCAGCATGGCCCAAAGAGTTACATGAGAATACTGCTCCCATGGTGTAAGTCTCGTCCAATGAGGCGTGCCTCCCTCCCAGCCTCCCACCTGGCCAAGCACCATCATATCCGCATCGGGCCAGCGCCCGGGGCCGGCATATCCAGTCCAGGCCGACCCACGGTCGAACGCAATGTTGGAAACGCTCCCCCAAGTGTCCTGGATATCTCCTGCCGTGCGCCAGCAGTTGGCATATTTTACCATATCCGGAGCCAGACAGACGCGGGTTGCATTTGAAACGCTGTACACTATGTCGCGACCGGTTGCATCCAGCGCCTCCCGCATATCCTTGAGCCACCAAACATCATTGAGAAACCAGTCGTATTTGAGATAATCCACGCCCCAGTCAGCCCACTGACGGGCGTCGGCACCGGCAAAAGAGTATTTGCCGAAGGCGCAGAGTTCCCCCTTATCGTATTTTTTAAGGTCTATGCGGTAGTTCTCGTTCACACTCCCCTCTTCTACCCACCAGTAGGTGCCATCAAGATTGTCACAGGAAGAGCCGATATGCCCGGCATAGGTTATAACCCAGGGGCCGGAGTAGATGCCGAACTTGAATCCGCGAGCGTGCAGGGAGTCGCCCAGGGCCTTCATGTCGGGGAATTTCGCGTTGGGCTGAATGGCGTTGTACTTACCGCCCCGGCGGCCCTGCCACCCGTCATCTATGTTTACATAATTCCAGCCATAATCTGCAAGGCCGCTCCTCTCCAGAGCCCGAGCTGCATTCAGAATGTTTTCTGCCGTAACCCGGTCGCCCCAGCAGTTCCAGGAGTTCCAGCCCATCGGAGGGGTTAGAGCAATGCGCTCACCTATTTCTATACAAAGCTCACGGGTGTCGCTGCCGAGCGCATTGGAAACGCTTATCTGGACCTTATAAACGCCATTGCGGCGAACTTTTCCGCTGATTATACCCTTTGCAGCGTCGAGCTTCAAGCCGGCCGGCAGACCCTTGGCACTGAAGCTCAACGGTCTTGTGCCAGAAGCAGGAATCCTGTACAGAAAATCCGCTCCCGGCCGGGCTCCATAAATCTTGGGCCCATTGATGCGTGGTGTATCGGGGGCCTTGGGGGTAAGAATAAACTCACTATAATCGGGAGCCTGCTGTGCTACGGAAATAATACAGAAAAGAAGTAGGGTAAAAGCGGTAATTATGCGTTTCATATATGGTAAACGATTGAAACGGGCGCTACCCTACCGTTGCAGGTCCCGTTTCTTATTCTTATTTTTGCTTTATGAAAAAGGTTCTGTCTCTTCTCTTCCTGACTTGTTCCTGTATAATAGCATCTTGCGCGAGCCCGCTGGGCAAATGGGTCAACCCCTTCATCGGCACAGATTATACCGGGCATACATCACCGGCAGCTGCGTGTCCGCTCGGAATGGTGCAGCCGGGTCCGCAAAGTGGCAATTACCTTTGGAAGTATTGCAGCGGATACAATTGGTCCGACCCTCTGCTTATGGGCTTTACTCAGAACCGCCTCAGCGGCACCGGTTGCCCGTCGCTCTGCAACGTGCTGGTAATGCCGTTCTCAGACAAGCACGGGACCGGTTACGCCAGCCGCAAAACAAAAGAGCAGGCCTCTGTGGGCCATTACTCCGTAAAGCTGCCCGACAACGGAGCGGCAGCAGACATTACTTGCAGCGAACGGGTGGCATGCTACGAATTCAGATTCACAGGAAACACACGTCACCTCTTCATCAATCCCCAGTACGTACAGTTAAGGAGCAACGACCCCAAGGCCACACTGGCTCGCGGAATCAAAGCCTGGGACGGCAGTTCGCCAGACAGCAAGACACTGCGCGGCCATATATTGGCCAACAGCTGGGTGCAGTACGACCTGTGGTACGAGATTGCTTTCGACCAGCCATACACATCCTGCGAAACAATCAAGCTGCAGCCGGACTACAAAGCCCCTGCGTATGTGCTGGACTTCGGCAATGGCAGCAAGCCTGTCAAAGTAAAAATATCCGTATCCTACACCAGCGCAGAGGGGGCTACGGCCAATATGGCCGAGGTGGCCGGGTGGAACTTCGAACGCGTACGCAAAGAGGCTGAGCGCAAATGGGAAAAGATCTTCCGCCTGCTGCCGGTAGAGGGACCCGACAACATTCTTACTGCATTCTATACCTCACTGTACCACATGTACTTCCAGCCCAATCTCGTATCTGACCTGGGAGCTCCTGTGCGCTATTCCACCTTCTCTCAATGGGATACTTTCAGGGCGGCGGACCTGCTGCGCACGCTGCTCACTCCGGAAGTAGAAGCCTCTGTGGTAAACAGCATGATAGCCGAGGCCGAGGAACGCGGGCATCTTCCCGTTTGGGACTTGTGTGGCCGGGATAATTACTGCATGATAGGCAACCATGCCGTACCCACTGTGGTGGACGCATGCCTTCGCGAGCTTCCGGGTGTAGATAAGGAGCGCGCTTGGGCGGCCGTCAAGGCATCGCTTACCACCCCTCACCAGAAGTCTGACTGGAAGGTGTACGACAAATATGGCTACTACCCCTTCGATATAGTAAAAGAAGAATCGGTATCACGCACGCTTGAGAGCAGTTACGACGACTGGTGCGCCGCCCGGCTGGCCAAGGCCCTGGGACACGAGGTCGACTACGAGTTCTTCTCTAAGCGCAGTCGCAACTACCGCAATCTCTTTGATCCCCAGACCGGCTTCTTCCGGGGTAAAGACTCTGCCGGCAAGTGGAGGGAGCCCTTCGAGCCAGCACGCTGCGCCCACGCCGGAAAGATGGGTGGCGACTATACGGAGGGCAGTGCCTGGCATTACCTGTGGCACGTGCTGCAGGATCCTCAGGATTTGATTGAACTCCTGGGCGGACGCGAACGCTTTGTAGAAAAGCTGGATACCCTGTTCGAAGTAACCCCTCCCGCCTCCGTTACCGGCTACAGCCAGGACATCACGGGCCTCATAGGCCAATATTCGCACGGCAACGAGCCCTGCCACCACGTAATCTATCTCTATACTCTGGCCGGACGCCAGGACAAGGCAGCGGCAAGGATACGCCAGGTATTCGATGAGTTCTACCGCTGCGAGCCCGGCGGCCTTTGCGGCAACGACGACTGCGGCCAGATGAGCGCATGGTACATCTTCTCGGCTCTTGGCTACTATCCCGTGAACCCTGTAGGCGGCGAGCTTGTGAAGGGCGAAGCCCAGTTTAAAGTACTGAAGAAACTGCCATGGGAATGAAAAGGTTTTTGACTCTTGTAGCGCTGGCCATGGCGACCTTGCCCCTCGGAGCCCAGACGCGCCTGATTACAACCGACGGGATAGCATTCACGGACGGCCGGGACACGCTGCGCACGCCCGCCGAGGGCCTCTGGTCTGTTGCTACCGGCTGGGAGAACGACTGGCCCGCAGATTGGAAGCACGCAAAGCCGGAGTCAGTAGAGACTTCCGGAGAATGGACTATTGTGCGCGGCAAGCTGCGTCTCCCTCAAGGAGAGCTAAAGCTGCAGGATGCGTACTCGCCCACTCCGGACGGCATGATCCACTGCGTCCGGCGATACGAATGGAGGGGAAAGGAGACATTACACCAAGCCACCCTTTCGGTTCGGCTTCAGCGGCGCGGCACAGGCCTGTCGCTCTTTGTCCCGGGAATCGTGTATTACGGCAATTCCAACGGCGCATCGGTAAATCCCGAGGCCGTGCCTGTCTGGACTGGCGCACCCGGCGAGTTCGCTGTCTTCGAAGATCACCGCTACCCAATGCCCTTCGTGATGCTGGAGGATGCATCGGCCTTGCGGGCACTGGCGGTGCATACCGTGCCATCCCCCGTTCGCGGTGCGGTACTGAGCGACCAATGGTGGTCGCTGGGAGCCGAGGCACACGAGGACTGTACAGAGATTGTAATGTACAGCGGGCCAATAGGATACAACGGGCGACACAGCGTCGCCAAGGCCCGCCAGAAGCAGGCCATGCGCTATGCCGACACCTGGCTGGACCTGGAGCCGGGGCGCATCATAGAAAAGGAGTTCTACATTGATATTTACGGCATCTCGCGCAAGGGGACGGGCTTCCAGAAGCCGCTTTACTCATCTCTGGACCGCTATGAGCCGTACGACGCAGAGCGCTTCCCCGGCTTTAGCGAAATTGTGAAAGGCAAGGCCCGTTTTGCCGCCTCCCGCTGGCTGGAATATGAAAACGTTTGCGGTTTTGACATGTATGACCCCCGCTCCCCCCGCAAGCACATAGTGATGGGATGGTGCGGGCAGGCCGATTCGCCCGGCTACTCGCTGCAAGTGCTTGAGCCACTGCTCTCTGCCGGCAGCTCATGGAGCGCCGATGCAGTCCACGACCGGGTGCAGCGCAGCCTGGATTTCCTCACCGGGTGCAAGTGGCTGGAAGACGGACTTTTCTGCGTGCGCTACAAGTGCGACAGCGGGCAGTGGGACGAGGGCGACCCTGTCTCCTGCGGCCAGGCAATGTACAATTTCGCCAAGGCCATAGAGTATGCGCGCAAGCACCCCGGAACTTACGACACATCCAAGTGGGAGGCGTTCCTGAAGGAAGCCTGCAACAAGACTGCAGACCGAATACTCTCACGCGATTGGAACCCCGCCTCTACCGCCGAGGCCTTTTACATAGCTCCGCTTGCAATCGCTTCCAGGCTCTTCGGCAAGGCACGCTATCGCAAAGCGGCAGAGAAGGCTGCGGGGCTGTTTGCAGAGCGCCATCTTGACATGGACGGCTGCTACTGGGGAGGCACGCTGGACGCCACCTGCGAAGACAAGGAGGGAGCTTGGGCAGCGTTCCAGGGTTTTCTTGAGTGCTACGAGCGCTTTGGCAGCAAGCAGTACCTGGACTGGGCCAAACATGCCATGGACGTGTGTCTGAGCTATGTGGCCGTGTGGGACATCCCGCTGCCTGCAGGACGTCTGGCAGACCGCAGCTTCAAGTCCACAGGATGGACGGTGGTGTCGCCGCAGAACCAGCATCTGGATGTGTATGGAGTGCTTTTCGCTCCGGAAGTATGCCGGATGGGACGGCTTCTGGGGGATGAGCGCCTGGTAAAACTCTCTAAGGTAATGTACCGCACCTGCTATCAGCTCACAGATGCCTGGGGCAGCCAGGGCGAACAGGTACAGCACACCAACTTCGCCCAGCAGGGAGATATGTCCAATGTCTATAAGTTGCGAGGCGGCTACTCCGAGAACTGGACAGTCTTCTGGATTACCGCCCACTTCCTCAACGCCGCCGCCCGCTTTGTGGAGGCCGGAGAAGATATTTAAAAAATCAGGTCCGAATAGACCGGATAGTGATCGGAGATATACGGTTTCCCGGCGTAGGTCTTAGTAACCACTTTGAAGCAGCGGCTGGATTTGAATCCGCTGAAGTAGATATAGTCTATCTTCTCCAGATGGTCCATGTCGAACTCTCCGAAGCCGTTGAATGAGCCGATGGTATCTGCATCGGCCGAATTAAACCTGGCACTCTTCATTAAAGTGGAGATATCTTTCAGGCACTCGTCGTCGGGGAAGACATTGAAGTCACCGGTGAGCACCATCGGGTAGCCTTCCGGATTCATCTTCTGTATGTTGTTGTATATCAGCGCAAGACCTTCCTTTCTGGCGGTCACTCCCACATGGTCCAGGTGGGTGTTCACGAAATAGAACTTACGCCCGGTGGCTTTCTGCTCCAGCAGGGTCCATGTGGCCGTACGCTTGCATGCGGCATCCCAGCCGAAGCTTGGGACGTCCGGTGTTTCACTCAGCCAGTAGGTGCCCCATTTCAGCAAATTGAAACGTTTGCTGTCGTAGAATACGGACATCTGTTCGCCGCCCTGCAGGCCGTCGTTGCGGCCCACGCCCACCATTTTGTAGTCGGGGCATTTTTCGAGGATAAATTCTACCTGATTCTGGAGAGCCTCCTGCAGGCCGAAGACGTCGGGGTGAAGGTCGAGTATCATGGCAGGTGTGGCGTCACGCCGGTGGGCCCAGTCATTGTCGCCATCCTTTGCTCCGGAATACCTTATATTATAAGACATCACCCGCAGGGACTTCCCCTGGAAGCGCTCCAGCTCCCAGTCGTCGCTCCGGAAAGGCCCGGCAGGGATGCCCCAGCAACTGGAGAGATTGCCTTCGGAATAATTCCGGAAGCAATAGCGTACAGCTACTGGTTCAGGCACATCGTTGCTGCTTACGCTTACGACCCTTGTATCCTTCATGCGGCCGACTGCCGGGTGGAACACCATATCGGAACCTGCCAGCTCGAAACCGCGTATATCCGCACCCCAAGGGCTCAGCCCCTGGCCATCTGTCGTCATCGTAACCAGAGCCTTCCCATCCTCAAACTTTACGCTTTCGTATCTTGGAGGCACGGGATTGATGCCTTTGAAGCCGTAATCGTTAACTAGTGCGTAATATGCCAGCCTGTCTCCGACCTCCTTCTTCCTGCGGGGATGGATACATCCGCATTCACCAAGATCGGTAGTAGTCACCATTCCGCTGCGGGGAATCACGTCCAGCGACTTTTCCTGCGCCTCGCAGAAATAACCGGAGGTAAAGTCCTCCTCGCCCTCCTGTCGATATGGTGCAATCTGCACAAAGTAGAACGGTGCGTCGGGGTTCTCAAACAGGCGCCGCATCATCGCTGCATATTCCTTCTGCAGGCGCACGTACTGCTCCGGACGGTACCGGTTCGACTCTCCCTGATACCAGAGCATTCCCTTGAAAGTGAACGGGATAAGTGGATTGATCTGGCCATTGTAAAGGGTGCATGGCGACATGTGCTTGTGTTTGGGAAGCTCGGTGCCGTCAAGAAACGAAAGGTTGAACTCGCCCGGGAACAGACTGCTAAGCGTCTCCCTGTCCATCCAGGTTTCTATTGTTGATCCGCCCCATTCGCTGATAAGCAGGCCCACAGGGATGCCGAGCTGCTCCTGTACATTGATCGCGAACCAGTAGGCTGTGGCGCTTGTAGCGGCAACGGCGTCAGAGGTATTCTCCGTCCAGGAACCCTCGCAGTTATCAACGGGCCTAAGGGATGACTTACGTTTGACTGTGCACATCCTAATCTGCCTTTCCGGCCTGGCAGTGAGTATTACGTCGGCCGCTCCCTCCACAGGCTGGTTCCGAAAGCCCCTCATGGGCATCTCCATATTAGACTGGCCCGAGCAGAACCAGACTTCGCCTACGAGGACATTGCGTAGCGCAATCTTCTCTCCATCAGAAATAGTCACGGTGTAAGGGCCTCCGGCAGCTGGAGTCTGCACCCTGGCAAACCATTTGCCGTCCGCATCCGGGATGGCAACCGTTCTGGCATTCGTCCATGATGGACGAATCGTGACTTTTTTTCCTGAATCCGTCCACCCCCATACGGCCGCCTTAGTGTTCTGCTGGAACACCATGTTATCACTGAAAATGGAAGGAAGGGTAACTTTTGCGCTGGCGCAGATGCAAGCCGCAGAAATCATTACCGAAAAAAGAATCGAGATGCGTAAAATAAGTTTCATATACAAAAGTACGAATAATCTCACAAGTACCCTACAATGACTTCCGTGATAGATTAACCACTATATTCTTATTGAGTGCGTGCCGGATGCGAGTTCCTGCGTACGGCCATCGGGCCGGTGGAAGGTGGCGGTGGCGCCGCAAGGGATGACTATGGTCAGATCTATGTTGCGGCGGGTCCGTTTCCAGGAAACTTCAATTCTGCCGTAAGGGGAATCGTGCGAGCAGGAGAAGTTGTCCAGTCCCTTGGGAAAGCAGGGGAGCAGGATAATATGCCGGAAGCCTGGCTGCTCCGGGTCGGGATTGATGCCGCCCAGGCCGCAGTGCATCCATGCGGCTATATCGCCGAACATAATGTGGTTGTCGGAATTGTCACGGGTTACGTCAAGGCGCCAGTTTTCTATCAGTGTGGTCTTGCCATTAGCAAGCCACCAGCCCCATGACGGAAAATCGGTGGCTGTGGCCATCTTATAGGCGATTTCTCCGTAGCCGCCCTCGCTCAGCACCCGCAGGGCGAACTTGGCTCCGTGCACGCCGGCGTTTACACGATATCCGTCGGCCTCTATCCGCTTTACCAGTGCCTGCAGCACTGCCTGTCTGTTTTCCTCAGGCACAAGTCCGAATGCCAGCGGCAGACTCTGGTCGGTCTGCATGCCGTCGGCATAGGCTCCCGTAGTGGGATTGAGATACTTCTTATTGACCGCATTACGCACGGTTTCCGCTATCGCGCCGTACTTCCGGGCATCGGCGTCGTACCCGAACATTCGTGCAGCTCGGCACAGGATGTCCAGATCCTTGTACAGGAAACAGCTGCAGATGAGCGTCTTGTTGGAGCGCACCGTCACGGGCACCCAGTCTCCCCTTCCCCAGGAAGTCAGGCCATCCTTTGTGAGCGTGAGCGCGTAATCCACATAGCGGCGGATGCTGTCGTAGTTGTCGCGCAGGGGCTTATCGTCGCCGTAGAAAAGATACAGCTCCCAGGGGATCAGCGCAATGGTGCTGGTCCAGTCCAGCCCGTTGCCATTGCCGGCGGGGTTCCAGTAGCCCCAGCCGCATGTGGGGATGATATCCGGAAGAAGACCGTTGGGCTGCTGCTCGTCGCGGTGATCGGACATCCATTTCTCGTACACGGTTAAGGCATCGTAGTTATACAGGCCGGACTCTACGGCAATGTGGGCATCGGCAGTCCAGCCGTTTTTCTCTCGCTGGGGGCAGTCGGTGGGATAGCCGGGGAGGTTGGAAAGGTAGGTGCGGCGGGTAGCATTATAAAGCTCGTCTACCAGCGGCACGGAACTTTGCAGGCTGCCGGTCTCGGGCACATCGCTGTGCACACGCACCGCCCTCAGCTGCTCCTTGCCCCACTTGAGCGAGGCCGATGCGTTCACCTCCACGTAGCGGAAGCCCTTGTAGCTGTATTGCGGAGAGAAGAAATCATCTCCTCCACTCAGGGTTATAATATCCGTCTGCAGAGGCTCCGCATTGCGGTCGCCGAAATAATAGTAGTTGATGTTATCTTGGTCGGCCCGGCCGGCAGAATTGAGGCGCTCGGCGTAGGTTAATTCTATCTCAGTGCCCCTGCGGCCTTTGATGCGAAGGTGCACATTGCCGGCCATATTGGCCCCGAAGTCGTAGATGTAGCGGTTGTTGTTGAGCTTGATGATGTTCACCGCCTCTATTTCTTCGCTCTCCCGAATGGGCACCATTTGCTGAGAACTGACCACTGTTGCCGGGCAGCTGCGCAGCTTCACCCCGTCCCAATCCGCGTCGTTGAAGCCTGGCTCCGCCCAGCCCTTCTGCTCACGGCGGGCGTCGTAGTGCTCGCCGGTGTAGATATTGTTGTAGATGAGCGGTCCCTCGGAAGAGGTATGCCAGCCGATGCCGCTGGGAATCACTTCTTCCGTACCGTCCTTGTAGCGTATGCGAATGTCCATGCAGAATGCCGGACGGGCCCTCCATGGGGCTGAGTCGAAATGCCATGTAGTGACGGGCTGATGGTTGTACCAGCCGTTGCCCAACTCTACGCCCACGGCATTTGCGCCCTCTTTAAGCAATTCGGTAACGTCGTAGGTGCTGTAGAGTATCCTCCTGTCGTAGCGGGTAAAGGCAGGCTCCAGTACGCGGTCGCCCACTTTGGAGCCATTGATATACAGTGTATAGAGACCTGCCACCGCTATGTAAGCCCGAGCCTGCGCAATGCCGCCATGAGCCTTGAATTCCTTTCTGAATCGGGGTGCAGGTTTAAACTCCTGTGGTTGCTTGTCTGATATCCAGCTTCCGCGCCAGTTGTACTGTCTCAGCAGACCGGTCTCGAAGAATGCGGGTTGCGACTGTATGACTGCGCCGTCTTTGTCTTCGCAGCTCACCCGCCACCAGTAGCGGGTGCAAGGCTGCAGGGAGGGACCGGCGTAAGTTGTCAAGATTGCATCCGATATCACCAGGCCGGAATCCCAAAGCGGATTGGAATCAAGGCCAAGCGAGTCGATGGCCAATGTAACATGGTATGAGGTCTGATGTGCACCTGTCCGACTGTCATTAAGATGCCACGAAAACCGCGGTGCAGGATTATCTATTCCAAGTGGATTGACAAGATGCTCGGTCTTGAGGTCGGAGATGGTCTGAAAACCGGAGAGTGCTGTAGAAACAGACAAAAGAACAAGAAGAATACAATGGCTCATATTTGAAATACGCAGAATATCGTTATTCCCCTACTATTGATCGGCTTCTTATCGGCTTTTCGGCGCAATTGCGCTCAATAATTGAGATGACAATTCTTTATCTTTCTGCATAAGGTCAGGAGCGACCGTGTATTTCATGTCCAATATGTTCATCACCCTGGCAAGCCAGAGTTCGAAATACTTGTCTGATAATGTGTATGCGCCTTTGGCGAGTTTAATTATCACCTTCTGCTTTCCGGACGAAAGGTTGCGACATGCATTTTGGACAGTAGAAGCCGTTCCAAGGTTGTACTTTTGCAGCATAACGGAAGATGTAATTTCAGTTGCTATACCTTCTGCGGCAAGACAGACGACAACCCGTCTTTCCTTCTCACCACCGATAGTATATAACAGGGACTTGTAAGCCTCGGCTCTTTCGTCAAGGATTCTGTCCATGGCGGCTTTGACGATACTGATATCAGCGCATTCATGCTTCCTGGTCATAGTGAATACAGTATTCGCCAATTGCTGGGTATTCAGCGTGTTACCCAACATCAGCGTATATATGAAAGATATCGCATCCGGTGAAATATCTTTTCCATAGAGTTTGAACATCCGCCGGCAAAAATCCGAATAAACCTCCTCTGGAATTTTCTTTAAGCCAATCAGGGATGAGCTGCCATAAAAAGGCTGGTTATATTCCGTGAACATAGAAGACAGCATGTCGACAGAACTTCCTGAATAGATAAAGCGTGTGTTGTTCATACCCTGTATCTTGGAACGAAGAAGCCTGGTTATCTTCTCTTCATACTCTTCTATCTGCTGGAATTCATCAAAAACAACAATATTAGGTTTAGATGTATGTTCAAGAAAATCAAAGATACGGTCGATGGTCACTTCTTGTTTTTTCTTCTTCTCGACCCTCATCGTCCCTTCTGCGGAGAGTGGTGAAATGCTTAATCCGAGTTTCCCGCTATATTCCTTGGTGATAGCTTCAAATTCCGTCATTTCTTTTTTTGCGAACCGCGCCTTGTTCAATGCCGATTTAAAGGCGTTGATGAAATCTTCAGGAGAGTTAGTGTTGTAAATATCAACATATAGAGTATTATAGGACCGTTTTATTGCCTTTTGGCCAAGTATGTGATGGAGAAGGCTCGACTTACCTATACGGCGGGTTGCGACAAGAACCACATTATTGCCGCTTAATAGTTTTGAAATAATATTCTCCGTGTCCGCATTTCTGTCGCAGAAGTATTTGTCGGGAATCTCCGTAGTGATAAAGAACGGATTCTCAACTCTGTTACTATACTTTCCCATTGCTAAACAATTTTCTCGCAAGATAAGGATAATTATCCTTTGCGGCAACCATTTTATTAATTTTTAATAATTAATTTTTAATAATCCATCCAGCGATTGTTCTCAACCTTATTAAGTACAATTCAGCCCGGCGGGAGCACAGAGGCTCCGGCCGGGCTGAAAAAGGAAATACTATCTGAATCTAAAAAATGGACACGATAATCCTATCTACAATCTCATTAAAAAATCGGCTCACCCGCAAAGTTCCGCGTCTGAGATTCAACTCTCTTGTTAGTTTGCGGCCACGAAATCGATAACAGATGGTCCTGATGTATTTCGTGGCGGAGGTTCTAAAGAAATCGGCGTTTTTGCGGCCACGAAATCTATAGCAGTTGGTTCTGGTATATCTCGTGGCCTAGGTTCCTTGATGGTGACTTCTACAGTTGGTGCTGTCCGGGAAAGGACTCCCGGACCCCTCGCAGTCCTTTCCCAGCCAATTTTCGGTCCGGAAACAGCAAAACATGCCGCTGAAAGGACTCCCGGACCTCTCGCAGTCCTTTCCCAAGATCACCAACCCCTCCCCGTGATCCCCAAACCCATCAAAAAGCACCATCCGGAATCACCGGAGATGGTATTTGAATACAGGAACCACCATCCATCGCAAAAGTTTCCTCCCGTCCGGGCTGTGGGGAGTTTTAGTGCAGTTACTCACTTATCCACGGCTGAGTAGATAAACAAATCAAGTTCAGTATTGGCCAAGTACAAAATCGCCCATAGAAGGCCAAAAGTGATTTCAGTGGCCT
The DNA here is from genome assembly GCA_946410455.1 of uncultured Bacteroidales bacterium. Lineage (GTDB taxonomy): Bacteria > Bacteroidota > Bacteroidia > Bacteroidales > UBA932 > Cryptobacteroides. The sequence goes on along the minus strand of CAMKAJ010000004.1, from coordinate 1,909 downwards.
CCTTCGAAAGTGGGGGTGAAGAACGTTTTATGCCGCAGAAAGCCAAAAGTGTACTTCACAGATACTGAAAAAAGTTTTTATCGCCCAGAATATCCAGCCTGCCGAAAAGGTCATGTGACTGTAAATGTACAGGGCTATTAGGGAGAGGGGTGTCCGATCTGCCGTTCTTCATGTTCAGGTTGTTCATGATCTTTGGGTAGTGGGACACGGAACTTTGCGGGTGAGCCTAAAAAACTCTTCTTTTACAGAACCGAGTTTACGAATGACAGAAGATTCAATGTCGGCAACAACCAAATGGCACTTCACCCAACTGGGCTTTTCTAATTCAAAGTCCAGCATCTCATTCAGGAGATGATAGGCATATTGCCGGCTAGACACGAAGTCTTTGGAGGAGATCATTACGATGTAAACGAATCCTTCATCAACTTGAAGGTCATCATTAGACACGATAATAGCAGGGTAACCTTGTACCCCTCTCCCGGAATTGGGAAGTTAATCTCTACAACGTCTCTCTGATGGTATTTCATAGTTTATTAGCAAAAGCTTTTGCGGCTAAAAGCTTAGATCCATAAAGAAACTCCTCAGTTTCCTGCTTTCGTGCGGCAAAATCGTCATCCGGAATGGCAAGTGGCTCAGTATTAACACTCTTCTGCTCAAACAGACCAGTTTTTAAAAGCTCCGCCAGCTTTCTCCTGGCTAAAGCATTATTCTGGTCGTATGACAATATTACCGTACACATACATCATAGTTTTCTGCAAACATAATCCATTTTAATCAAACAGCGAAATCTAAACCAATATTCTTCAATAAATTCAGCCCGGCGGGATAGACCGCATAATTTGCCGTCTTCCCTGCCGGAGCAAGCCCGGCGAACTGAGCGGAAGCCGTACCGTTCCCGATCGTAAGGGTAAAGGTACTGTTGGTGCTGTTACTGTAGAATACCTTTATCTGGTCACTCGCACTCCAAAGCGTAGTAGTTCCGGAGCGATACGTCTTTGTGCCTTCCTCCGACTCGAATTCATGGGAAGATTCCTCAAAGGATGCGGAGAATCTGGCGTTTACGAGGCCGTCCGGAGACTCCTTTTCCTTTTCGCACGATAACAGAGACGCAGCGCAAATAATGCACAGAAGTTTAGATGCTTTTGCTTTCATGATATCTCTGTTATAGTTATAAGTCCCAAATTTCCAAATCGCTATAATCGTCCAACTGTGCAATGCTTGCGCAAATGCACATCCTCTCAGCAGTGGCCACCCTGTTCACAGCTGGACTCAAATACTGTTCTCTCCCGCATAGGGGGATTATCTTGCTTGATCATAAGAGTGCGTATATGTTTATCCGATTACTCTGAATACGTTTCCTGATCCACTACGGTAACGGTAATGGCCGCATCCGACCAGCCGCTGAACCACCGCTTCTCATTCGTCATCGTTGTAGTGAACGAGTAGGTGGTATTCCCGTTGCTGTATTTGGTGTTTGCATTCGCTGCACCGGTAACATTGACGCCGTTGCCAACTTTAAGACCGGTAGTTACAACCGCACTGGCATTCCCGTCGCCGAGTATCGCACCATTCCAGGCACCGCCTGAAACGCTGCCGAAATTGGAGCAGTTGGAGACCGTATGTTTGGCGTAGCCGCAAATACCACCGACCATAGTATTGACAGTCCTCGTTGCGGAAACCGCTCCATAGTTCTTGCTGCCGTCCACGAGGCCGTAGTTGCTGTAGCCTCCGGCATTGTTGACAGAACCAAGGATGCCGCCGATGTACTGCGTTCCGACATTCCTGATAGACGAAATTTCGCCGGTATTGACGCACTCCGTTATCTTCTCGTAGCGGGAAGAAGTCCTCGCCTCGAAGAAACCAACAATGCCGCCTATGTTCATGGTAACATCGGTGGTGTTGGATCCTG
>CAMKAJ010000003.1 GCA_946410455.1 uncultured Bacteroidales bacterium | reverse complement strand
GCCGGGAGCAGAAATCCGGGAATTCGCTCCTACCCCCGCAGAGAACCGGGACGCCGGGAGCAGAAATCCGGGAGTTCGCTCCTACCCCCGCAGAGAACTGGGACGCCAGGAGCAGAAATCCGGGAATCCGCTCCTACCCCCGCAGAGAACCGGGACGCCAGGAGCAGAAATCCGGGAATTCGCTCCTACCCCCACAGAGAACCGGGACGCCGGGAGCACACACTATATTAATATATAGGTAAAAGGAACTAAGCCTCGGCGCCGACAAGGTCGAGAATCTCGGAAGTGATTTTTTGCTGACGCCCCTTATTATACTCCAAGGTAAGGGCAGAAAGAAGCTCGGTGGCATTGTCGGTAGCTGCCTGCATGGCCACCATGCGGGCAGCATGCTCGGCAGCAGCAGAATCGAGTAGCGCCGAATAGAGTTTCAAGTTAAGTACCTGCGGCAAAAGAGTTTCGACCAGCTCCGCCCGCGATGGCTCGATAATGAATGCCGATTCGTCGCCGTTGCTGGCGCTCAACTCGCTGTAACTCAACTCATTATGACTTTTGCCTGCATGTTTTTCCGTGCAGGCAAAAACAGCATCTTGCTGAATATCAGTAGATTGCGCGCCAGGATAAGAGAGGCGCGAAAGGTAGTCTTCCTCCACAAGCTGCTGGCGGCCAGTACTCACAAAGTGATTGTACACCAACACCACAGCAGAAACGGCACCAGATTCAAACAAGCCCCGGACCTCCGCAGTAACAGCAGCCACATCATCAAACGAAGCACGCCCAACCAACGAAGAGAAGTCACGCGCCACCCGCGCACCACCCTTCCGAAGCCCCTCGGCCATCTTACGCCCAAAAGCCCAACACTCAACACTCCAACCAGCCGTCTCGTACTCCCCCACCAACTCCAGCGCCTTCTTAACGGCATTCGCATTAAACGCCCCGCACATAGAAGAATTGCTGGCAAACGCCAGGAGAAGGAGTTTCCTCGACTCGGTCCGCTCGCTCGGAAAGACTGAAGCGCTGGCGCCACGAGATACATCAGGGCCCTCCGTCATTGATTTCGTGGCAGGGAAAACGCCAGTTTCCCCAGAAATACTGCCACGAGATACATCAGGGCCCTCCGTCATTGATTTCGCGGCAGGGAAAACGCCAGTTTCCCCAGAAATACTGCCACGAGATACATCAGGGCCCTCCGTCATTGATTTCGTGGCAGCAGATGAGGAGCTGTGGGATATAGCGGAAGACGGGATTGCAGGGTCTGCAGCTCCGGCGGACGCATCCCGCAGCGGCGCAGCGCCAGCGGCAGCGAGGATAGAAGACAGAGCCTCCTGGTAGGGCCGCAGACCCTCGATCGCAGACTGCGCGCGCCGCAGCTTAGAAGAAGCCACGAGCTTCATCGCCGAAGTAATCTTCAGCGTACTCCGCACAGAAGCGATACGATCCTTTACTTCCCTAAGAGACGACATACATCAGCAGCAACACCCTCAATAGCAGCCACATCATTCTCAGAAACATGCCCCGCCGCCAAATCAAGCAAAACATCATTAAAAGACGCACGCATACGGTCCAGGAACTGACGTTGGAACTCAATCACCTGATCTACCCGCAAAGGAGCCATCAGCCCATGTGTGCCGCAATACAACACTGCAACCTGCTCGCCTACCGGCATGGGAGAATACTGCGGCTGAATAAGCAACTGATTGTTCTTGCGTCCCTTATCCAGAGTCATAGCCGTCACCTTATCGAGGTCGGACGAGAACTTGGAGAACGACTCCAGCTCGGCAAACTGCGCCTGGTCTATCTTGAGCGTACCGGCAACCTTCTTCATACTCTTAATCTGGGCGGCACCACCAACACGCGACACCGAGATACCCACGTTAACAGCAGGGCGGAAGCCGGCGTTGAAAAGCGCGCTCTCCAGATAAATCTGGCCGTCGGTAATAGAAATAACGTTGGTAGGAATGTAAGCCGACACATCGCCCGCCTGCGTCTCGATAATCGGCAGCGCAGTAAGCGAACCGCCGGCGCGAACCTTGCCGCGCAGCGCAGCCGGAAGGTCGTTCATCTGCTCGGCCACCTCCTGCTGGGAGATAATCTTGGCCGCACGCTCCAGCAGACGGGAGTGAAGATAGAAAACGTCGCCCGGATAAGCCTCGCGCCCGGAAGGACGGCGAAGGATCAGCGACACCTCGCGATAGGCCACCGCCTGCTTGCTGAGGTCGTCGTACACCACCAGAGCATGGCGTCCCGTGTCGCGGAAGTACTCACCTATCGCCGCACCGGCAAAAGGCGCAAAATACTGCAGCGCAGCAGGATCAGCAGCGGTAGCTGCAACCACGATGGTGTAATCCATGGCACCCTTCTCGCGCAAAGTCTGCACGATAGAAGCAACGGTAGAACCCTTCTGCCCCACAGCCACATAGATGCAATACACGGGGTTGCCCGCAAGCCAGCCTGCACGCTGATTAATAATTGTATCGATGGCAATGGCCGTCTTGCCCGTCTGGCGGTCGCCGATAATGAGTTCGCGCTGCCCGCGTCCGATAGGAATCATGGCGTCGATAGACTTGAGGCCCGTCTGCAGCGGCTCGTGCACTGGTTCGCGGAAGATAACTCCGGGAGCCTTGCGCTCCAAAGGCATACGCACCTTCTCGCCCTGCACCTCTCCAAGACCGTCGAGCGGCGTACCGATTGGATCCACCACGCGGCCAACCAGGCCCTCGCCCACCTCGATTCCGGCGATGCGGCCGAGGCGGCGTACGCCCATGTTCTCCTTGACCAAGTCTGTCTTACCAAGCAGCACGGCGCCCACGTTATCCTCCTCCAGGTTCATGACCACCGCCTTCACACCGCTGTCGAACTCCAGCAGCTCGCCTGCCTCGGCATTCGAAAGCCCGTAGATACGGGCAACGCCATCGCTTACGGTAAGCACCCTGCCCACCTCTTCGTATTTCACAGACAGGTCTACCCCCCGGAGCTGTTCCAGAAGGATATCGGAAATCTCACTCGCCTTAACTGAATTCTGTACCATCTATACAATTCTGTTGTGGTTCTCGACGAACTGCCTCGTGAGCAGTTCTAACTGACGGCGCACGCTGGCGTCCAGCATCTGACCGTCTACAATTACACGGAAGCCCCCTATCAACGAAGGGTCTACTTCCGACTCTATAAGTACCCGGCTTCCGCTGCGCCTCTCTATGCTATCTCGCACCTGTTCCGCCAGTCCCTCGGCGGGAATCGCGGTAATCAGCTGCACGTTCTTGAGCCCGGCAGACTCGGTGTACAAGTCTACAAAGCAGCGCAAGATGCGGCGCAGATAGTCCAGGCGGCCTTTTTGCGCAAGAAAAGCAACAAAGCTTTCCAGGTCCGGCTCCAGGGGCTGAGGAATCTGGCCATCATTACGAAGCACCTGCCGCACCTGCTCGCAGACACGCTCGCCAGAGCCACGCTCCTGCGTATAGAGAAGCAGGGCGCGGGCATATCGCTTTGTGATGGCTCCTGAGTTCATATCAGTTCACCTGGTCTCTTACGGCTTCTTCTACATATCTGTCCAGCAGCGCCTTCTGAGCGGACTCGTCGGAGAGCTCCTTGCGTACGATTCGCTCTGCAACGGCAACGCTGAGGGCGGAGAGTTCGGAGCGCAGCTCGCGGCGAGCCATCTCCCGCTCGGAGTCTATCTGCTCACGCGCAGCCTGCAGCACCTTGGACGCCTCTTGCGAAGCTTCATCGTGGGCCTTGGTAATGAGCGCATTGCGCTCGTCGGAGGCCTCTTTGAGGATTGCTGCTTTCTGCTGGCGGGTCTGCTCCAGGATACGGGCCTGATCGCCCTCGAAGCGCTCAATCTCTATGCGAGCCTGCTCTGCCTCGCGAAGCGACTTCTCTATGTACTCTGTACGCTGATGGACGGCCTTGGTGATAATGGGAAAGCCGAACTTGGCGAGGATGAAAAACACCACACCAAAGATTACGACCATCCAGAACAGCAGGCCGAAGTCCGGAGTAATCAGCGACATACTACGACTGGAGTACGGCCAGCAGGCAAACTATTACGCCAAAGAGGCAGACGCCCTCGATGAGTGCGCCGATGATGATTGCGGTGGTACGAAGGCCGCCGGCAATCTCGGGTTGACGGGCCGTTGCCTCCATTGTAGACTGGGCCAGCTTGCCGATACCCAGGCCGGCTGCCAGAGCCACGATTCCTGCGCCGATTGCTCCGCCAACCTTGGCGAGAGCTGCTGCTTGAAGAAGAGTTCCTATCATAATATCTTAATAATTAATTGGTTTCGTGTTGGGGATGCGCAAGGCCGATAAAGACCGCAGAGAGCATCGTGAATACATAAGCCTGAATAAAGGCCACGAGCAATTCCAGGCAATCCAGGAAAATGCCGAAGAGTACCGCCACAAAGCTCAGCGAGCCGTTGAGCACAGGGCCCATAGCTGCGGTAAGGAAGATGAGTCCAATCACACTGAGCAGCATGATGTGCCCCGCGAGCATATTTGCAAAGAGCCTGATCATCAGAGAGAAAGGCTTGGTGAACATACCAAGGATCTCTATCACGGGCATGATGGGGATAGCCTTCAGGAACAACGGCACGTCGGGCCATAGAATCTCTTTCCAGTAATGCTTGTTGCCAAAGAGATTTACCATGAAGAAGGTAAAGAGAGCCATCACCAGTGTGACTGCGATATTGCCGGTTACGTTGGCGCCTCCGGGAAAGAATGGGACTATTCCCATAAGATTGTTTATCAGGATAAAGAAGAACGCCGTAAGCAGGTAGGGGGAATATTTGCGGTATTCCGGGCCCACTGCATCCTTTATTACATCCTGCTCTATCATCACGATTACCGGTTCCAGCAGGCCAGCAAGCCCTTTTGGCGCCTCTTTAAGAGGGTCGTGAGTGCGATACCAGCGAGCGCAGAGCAGTATAAGCACAATAAGGATAGCGCTGGCAATGAGCAGGCCGAGGACGTTCTTGGTGATAGAAATATCCAGCGGGCGGGAGCCGTCTGCACTGCGCACAATCTTGCCGGCGTGGGGTTCTCCGTCCGGAGCTATTCGGTAGCCGCCGTATTCAGCACCGTGCTCGAATTTGCTGCTGCTGAAGACATGAAGGCCGTCGTCTATAAGAATAACCGGCAGAGGGATGCTGATGTGTTTGCCGTTGATTGTGGTGATATGCCAGTCGTAGGCGTCGCTTATATGGCCGAAGATGAACGACGACACGTCAAACTTCTCCTCCGCAGCTGCGCGCAGCGGAAGCATGAGCAGCAAAAGTGCCAAAGCTATTTTACCTGCTCTATGCATACGCTTAATAGATTGTCGTTCAACATTATAGCACCGGAGTGCAGCTGCACTGCAGACTCCTCCTTCCCTACTCTCCACTTAAGTTCTCCTGCATCCAGCGTGCTGACAATGGCGGCATGCCCGGGGAGAATCTCGAAGCGACCCGCACTGCCCGGTACGAATACCGCGTCCACGGAACCTTCGAATACACATCCCTCCGGCGTGAGAACCTTGAGTGTCAGCGACTTGCCTGTCATTGCGCCTGAGCCATTATCTTACGCCCTTTCTCGATGGCATCTTCTATGGTGCCCACATTCAGGAAAGCCTGCTCGGGAATGTCGTCGCACTCGCCGTCGAGAATCATATTGAATCCCTTGATGGTATCGGCAATATCTACCATAACTCCCGGAACGCCAGTGTATTGCCCTGCCACATGGAAGGGCTGCGAAAGGAAGCGCTGCACGCGGCGGGCTCGGTTTACGGTGAGCTTGTCTTCGTCTGAAAGCTCGTCCATTCCGAGAATGGCGATGATGTCCTGGAGCTCCTTGTTGCGCTGAAGTATCTGCTTGACTCTCTGCGCGGTACGGTAGTGCTCCTCGCCCACGATGTTGGGATCGAGGATGCGGGAAGTGGATTCCAGAGGATCTACCGCAGGATAAATACCCAGCGAGGTAATCTTACGGCTGAGCACCGTGGTGGCGTCCAAATGGGAGAACGTAGTGGCCGGAGCCGGATCCGTGAGGTCGTCGGCCGGCACGTAAACCGCTTGCACAGAGGTGATTGAGCCATTCTTGGTGGAAGTGATACGCTCCTGCATGGCACCCATTTCAGTGGCCAGGGTAGGCTGATATCCCACTGCAGACGGCATACGCCCGAGAAGGGCGGACACCTCGGAACCGGCCTGAGTGAAACGGAAGATGTTGTCTATAAAGAAGAGGATGTCGTGCGGAGCGTCGGGCTCGCGGCTGTCGCGGAACGATTCTGCAAGGGTAAGGCCGCTGAGAGCCACGCTGCTACGGGCTCCCGGAGGTTCGTTCATCTGTCCGAATACCATAGCTACCTGCGACTTGGCAAGCTCTTCCGGATCCACCTTGCTGAGGTCCCATTCGCCGCGCTCCATAGCCTGCTTGAACTCGCTGCCATAGCGGATAACGTCCGATTCTATCATCTCGCGCAGCAGGTCGTTGCCCTCGCGGGTACGCTCGCCCACGCCGGCAAAAACAGAGAAGCCGTTGTGCTTCTTGGCGATATTGTTGATTAACTCCTTGATAAGCACGGTCTTGCCCACTCCGGCCCCACCAAAGAGGCCGATCTTTCCTCCCTTGAGATAGGGTTCCAGCAGGTCAATCACCTTGATGCCGGTGAAGAGCACCTCCTGCGAGGTGGCAAGCTCCTCAAACTTAGGAGGTTCGCGATGAATAGGAAGGGCACCCTCGGGGCTCAGTTCCCCAAGGCCGTCTATCTGACGCCCGGTAACATTCATCACGCGTCCGCGAATCTGGGCCCCGGCCGGCATGGCTATGGGTTTACCGGTATTAGAAACTTCCAGGCCGCGCTTGAGTCCGTCTGTAGAGTCCATTGCAACGCAGCGCACGGTGTCCTCTCCAATGTGCTGGTGCACCTCTATGATTACGCTGCGTCCCTCAGGCGTTGTAACGCAAAGGGCATCGTGAATACGGGGTAATGCATTTGTAGCTATCTCTTTATCGGCAATCTCGAAGTGCACGTCCACTACCGTGCCGATGATTTGGGATATTCTGCCTGTTACTTGCTCCATTGCTACTGCTCTTTATTCTGTGCTGCTAAACTGGCTTCGTACTCCTCCTGTGCCCGGGTTCTGGAAACCGAGCGCTTGAGTACGAATCCGCTGCCAAGATATTTTGTGCGGACGTCATCGTCTGAGGCAAGTGACTCCGGGGTACCTTGCTGGAGGATAGAGCCTTCGTACAGAAGATACGCCCTGTCTGTAATAGCAAGCGTCTCGCCTACATTGTGGTCTGTGATGATGACGCCGATATTCTTGTACTTAAGCTTGGCGATGATATACTGGATATCCTCCACGGCTATGGGGTCAACTCCGGCAAAAGGCTCGTCGAGCAGGATGAACTTGGGGTCGATGGCGAGGGCGCGGGCTATCTCGCAACGGCGGCGCTCACCTCCGGAAAGCTGGATTCCCAGAGACTTACGCACCTTGGAAAGGTTGAACTCGTCTATGAGACTCTCCAGACGCTCCAGGCGCTCCTTGCGAGGGATACCCTTCATTTCCATCACGCTGAGAATATTGTTTTCTACACTCATTTTACGGAATACGGAAGCATCCTGAGGCAGGTAGCCTACTCCTTTCTGAGCGCGCTTGTACATGGGAAGGTTGGTAATTTCTTCGTCGTCCAGGAAAACCTGCCCCTCATTGGGGACTATCTGGCCGGTAATCATGTAGAAGCTGGTAGTCTTTCCGGCGCCGTTGGGGCCCAGGAAGCCTACTATCTCGCCCTGCTCAACCTCCATGGAAACGCCTTTCACGACGGTCCTGAGGCCGTATTTCTTAACCAGGTTGTGGCAGTGAAGTTTCATCGTATATCGAGTGATAAATCTTTAATCAATGCGCCCACCTCAGGATTCTTCTGCATCAGGTCCTGTGCTTTCTCTACGGGCATATACTTTTTGTCTTCTTGGTGCTCTTCCGGAAGCACTTCCGGCTCGAGGCGTATCTTGCGACAGTTTGTAAGGGCCTGGATACGGTCTTCGAGCTCACGGAGTTTCTTCTCCGCTATCCAGCTGCGCTGAGCTTCATTTACAAGGGCAAAGGCCAGTACCACACGGTCTTCCTCTTCGCGTACTTCCAGCTTGGCGCCGGCGAGGGCGTTGGCTAAGCGCGGCTGCGCGGTATAAGCGGCGGCCAGCTCGGCCCACTTGGCCTTCAGAGTCTCTGCATCCGGCAGAGGCTGCTGAGCTGCAACGCTTTCTTCTGCCGCCGGCGCTTTATCCGGTTCTTCATCGTTCAACAGAGAACTGAGCGACAACCCGGAAGAGCGCTTCCTCGGTGATGCTGCAGCTGTGAGACGAGATACACCTGACGCCTGCGGCATTGATTTCGCGGCAGGAATATCGGCAGATTCCACGGAAACGGAGCCACAAGATATATCTGGCGCCTCTACCGTTGATTTCGTGGCCTCTCCGGCCGTCGAAGCGGATACGTGCGAGCTAGCGGAAGACGGGAGTGCAGGTCCTGCGTTACTCGGCCGCAGCCCGCTGCCCGTGGCAGCGGATCCAGCAAGGACGGACGTAGCCGGATCTGCAGCTCCCGCGAGCGTCTCGCCAGAAGCGGAGACGGCCGGAGCTACAACTTCAGGAACACCGCCAAGGAACGCCAACCTCATAAGCGCAAACTCAATATGCAGCCGCTGGCTAGTAGCACCACGGTACCCCGCCTCACACTGCGCCACAACCCCAAGCGCATCATACAAAAACTTAACACTGCAACGCCCAGCCTGCTCACGGTAACGCTCTCGCAGCGACGCAGGCAAATCCAGCAACGAATCCAGACCGCCCGTACGACTCACCAACAAATCGCGCAAATGCGAACCCAACGCAGACACAAAATGCAGAGCGTTGAAACCCTTGGCCAGAATCTCATCAAAAATCAACAGGGCAGTACCGTAATCCTTCGCCAAGAAAGCATCCACCAGCCGGAAACTGTACTCATAATCCAGCACATTCAAGTTGCGGATAACATCCTCATAATGAATATCGGTACCGCAGAACGCCACAGTCTGGTCGAAGATAGTAAGCGCATCGCGCATAGCCCCGTCGGCCTTATGCGCAATGACATGCAGACTCTCATCATCCACATTCACACCCTCCTTGCCGGCAATGTCGCGCAGGTTGCGCACGATATCCGGCACACTTATGCGATTGAAGTCGTAGGTCTGGCAGCGGCTCAGAATCGTAGGAATAATCTTATGCTTCTCCGTTGTAGCCAGAATAAAAATAGCATGTGCGGGCGGCTCCTCAAGAGTCTTGAGGAATGCGTTGAACGCAGACTGGGTAAGCATGTGCACCTCATCGATGATGAACACGCTGTACTTACCCACCTGCGGCGGAATCTGCACCTGCTCCATCAGTGCCTTGATATCCTCAACACCGTTGTTGGACGCCGCATCCAGCTCATGGATGCAGTAAGAACGGCCCTCACGGAAAGATACGCAGGACTCACACTCGCCGCAGGGTTCCATGTCTGCGGAAGGATGGGCGCAGTTGATAGTCTTGGCGAAAATACGGGCAGCACTGGTCTTGCCGACGCCACGCGGGCCGCAGAACAGGTACGCATGCGCGAGCTGGCCGCGAATGATGGAATTCTTGAGGGTTCGGGCAATATTGTCCTGGCCTATGAGAGTCTCAAAGGAGTCGGGACGATACTTGCGGGCAGATACTATATATTGAGCCATACACTAGTCTTGATTCTACAAAAATAATGAATTATTTTTAACTTTCCATTTGACCGCTGGAACAATAATTGCTATCTTTGCGCTGCTATGAAACGATTCGCAAAAATAGTATTGATTTCCGCAGCACTTCTGCTTCCCTGCCTGAACGGATGGAGCCAGAAAAAACTCTATACCCGCAGCTTCATGATACAAGACTTCAAGAGCAAGACCACAAAAGTCGTGCTCAGCGGGTCGGCAGAACTGAACGCCTCGCTGCGGGCGGAGATTACATCATTCTGGACCATAACTCCTTACGAGTTTTGCTCCAAGGCAGAATTCGACAAGCAAAAGAACAATCCGGACTATTACTTCCTGCACCCCGAGACCAGTAAAGGCATCATCTATCTCACAATCTCCCGAGGCGGAAAAGAAGGCGACCAGGACGCACTCAAACTCCCGGTTACGCTTGTAAGCCTGCCGATAGCCGGAGAAAACGACAAATCGGGCAGGGAGCGCATCTATATGCCGGCTTTCATAAGCCTGCTGCAGGATTTCACAGAATCCGCCCTGCAATCGGAATATGTAGCCTACACCGGCTTGAGGGCCATTTGCAAGCGCAAGCCCAAGACTACCACGGTCATCACCGGTGCGGATGAGGCCGACGAGGCTTTTATCTCACAGTATACCGACTCCGCAGTCGAGCTAATTATCTCTCCGGACGGAAATCCCAAGAGCAAGCCCCGTTATCACATGGTCATAGATACCAGCACCTATCAGCTCTACAGCTATGCCAAGCATTAATCTGCGCGAATACATAGAGCACAAGATCGGGATGAGCGTGGCAGAGATTCTGGCAGACAGTCCCGAGCGTTATAGCGTAATACGCACGGAGGCCCTGCGGGACTTAGTGGTGATGAATCAGGTAGCGGGCTCAGACAATACCATTCAGTTGAGCGCGTCCGACCTGCAGGACCCTGAGTGCGCACGTCTGGCAGCACAAATCCCCCACGAAATAGTATAAACGAAACACGGCGGCCAAAACGGCCGCCGTGTTTGATTATCCGATTAGAAATTATTTCTTCTCAGGAGCCTCGGGAGCGGGAACGAACTTGCCCACCTTCTCTACGACGACGTCGAAGATAAGAGTAGAGTTGGGATCGATGCCGGGACGGCCCTGCTCGCCATAAGCCAGGTTAGCAGGAACGTAAAGCTCGATGTGGCCACCCTCACCGACAAGCTGCATGCCCTCGGTCCAGCCGGCGATAACACCCTTGAGAGTGAACTTTGCAGGATCTGCATCCTCTGCGGTCTCGTCGAACACGGTGCCGTCGAGATGGGTTCCCTTGTAACGTACCCATACGGTGTCTTCTGCAGAAGGCTTCACATCATTACCGGGCTCGATAATCTTGTACTGAAGGCCGCTCTCGGTCTCCTGTACGCCAGCTTTCTTCTTGTTGGCAGCAAGGAACTTCTCGCCCTTCTCTTTGTTTGCAAGGAGGGTATAGTTGTGCCTCTTCTCAAGATAAGCGTTGAACACATCGTTGATACGGTCGGGGCTGACCTTGAACTGCTTACCGAAGTCGGGATCGCGGAAGTCGCCCTCTGCCTTCATATAGTCCTTCATACCGGCAACAACCTTGGAATAGTTCACATCGCCAAAGTTGTAGCCCTTGAGGAAGCTACCGAAGTTGACGCCGAGCAGATAGCTCACGGTGTCGATTTCTGCCTTAGAAGGAGTATAGTCCTTAAGTGTCTTTACGGTCTCTTCAATAGCTTCGGCGTTTTCTGCGCCTTCGACTGCGGGCTCCGCCTGCTTAGGGGAGCAAGCTACAGTCATAGCACCCAGTGCGAGTGCGAAAAAGAATTTGTTGGTTTTCATCTCTATAATAAAAGTTTAACTATAAATTCCATGCAAGAGCAGATGCGCCGAGGATGGCGGCATCAGACTCTGAAAGGCTGGAGAACAGCACCTTGACCTTGTCTTTCCAGATGGCAAGGACGTTCTCGTTCATAGACTTCACAATAGGCTCGTAAAGGAATTCCTTTGCACGGGCCAGACCGCCGAAGAGCACAATGGCCTCGGGAGCAGAGAACGCTATGAAGTCTGCGAAGCTGCGGCCCAGCAGATTACCGGTAAAGTCGAAAATCTCTTTTGCGGCCTTGTCGCCTGCCTTTGCAGCCTCAAAAACATCTTTGGATGTGATATTCTCGCGCAAACGAAGAAGCGAGGACTCCTCGGGATGCTGCTCAAGCCACTCCACTGCAGTGCGGGCAACGCCTATTGCAGAGCAGTATGCCTCCAGGCATCCCTGCTTGCCGCAACCGCAAGTACGACCGCCGCGCACGGCGCAGGTATGGCCAAGCTCACCGGCAAAACCGTCATGCCCGTAAAGCACGTTGCCTCCAATCACGATGCCGCTACCAACACCTGTACCCAGGGTAATCATAATAAAGTCCTTGATACCCTTGGCGGCGCCGTAGGTCATCTCGCCCACAGCAGCTGCGTTGGCGTCATTAGTAAGCGCAACGGGCATTCCGTCCATAGCCTCGGACAGCATCTTTGCAAAAGGTACGTCCTTGGAACGCGCCCAGGTAACATTGGGAGCATCCTTGATTTCTCCGGTGTAGTAGTTGCCGTTGGGAGCACCGACTCCGATGCCTCCCACCTGGCCCTCAAGCCCGGCATCGCTCATGAGTTTCTTGAGCGTAGAGGCAAGAGCGTTTACAAATGAAGCTGCCTCGGTGTGGGTATTGGATACCAGGATAGACTGCGCGAGCACCTCGCCGCGTGCGTTGACAATGCCACACTTTGCGGTCTGGCCGCCTATATCAACGCCTAATACGTATGCTTTTTCCATGGCTCTACTCTACAGGGATATCCTTATTTACATTTTTACTTCCTACGAGGGCGTAGAAAATGAGGTATGCCAGGCAGGCAATAATCAGCCAGTAACTCTGCATAGAACCCACCTTGTCTGCAATCACATTCTGCACGAAGGGGATGATACCGCCACCGCAAACCAGGGTCATAAAGATACCGGAGGCAGCTGCAGTGTACTTACCGAGCCCCTCTGCGGAAAGGTTGAAGATAGCGCCCCACATGATGGAGGTGCACAGACCGCAAAGAGTAAGGAAGAGCAGGCTCAGAGGAGCATTGCCTATGGTTGCCGACTCAGGCATGAAGATAGCCAGAAGGATAAATACAATAGCAGCGGAAGCCGTGTAAAGCAGCATGTTGCGGCTCGAAACCTTGGCGCCGATTGCTCCGCCGCCAAGACGGCCGAAGAGCATGCAGAGCCAGTATGCGCTGATGAAGGTACCCGTGAGAGCCGGGCCTACCCAGTCGAGACCGGAGAAGTGCACATTGGCGGTATTGGGAATACCAACCTCGATACCTACATAGAAGAAAATGGCGACTGCGCCCAGCACGAAATGACGGAAAGACAGGGGGCTGTACGGATCCTTGACCTTCTTGCCTGCAAGACGGGCGGCCTTCTCCTCAGCAGTCTCCATGTGAGGCTCGGGAATCTTGGTGAGAAGGATGACGATGAAAGCGATGGCAAAGATCACCATGGCGATAATCATCACGGGAGCTGCCTTGGCAACAGTTGCGTCCTTAATGGAACCGCCAACGAGCCAACCCACCAGGAAGGGAGCGATGGTACCGCCGATAGAATTGCAGGAGCCGCCCCACTGAATCAGCTGGTTACCCTTGTTGCCGCCACCGCCGAGGGTGTTGAGCATGGGGTTGACCACGATGTTGAGCATACACATTGAGAATCCGGCCACGAATGCACCGGCCACATAGACCGCGAAGCTCTCGGCATAGCCGGAGAGGAACTGGATACCCACACCAACGAAGCCGATAACAACGGCGAGAAGTGCGGTGAACTTATAGCCCTTGCGGCGCAGAATGATACCTGCGGGGATACCCATGCAGGCATAAGCAATAAAGTTGGCAAGAGTGCCAAGCTGGCTCAGGGCCTTGCTTGCACCAAACTGGTTGGTTACCACCACGCCCATGGAACCGGCGAGGTTGGTAACGAATGCAATCATGAAGAAAAGCGCAAACATCACCACGATAGCGGGTGTGTAGCTCTTTCCGGCATTAGTGTTGGTCATAAGTTATGTTATTTAATTGATTCCAGATTCTTGGGGTTGTAGAGTTCCTTGCCCTCTGCGGTCATGGCGTACTCGATACGGTCTGCATAGAACTTCTCAACTTTGCCGCGCACCATCTTGGAAGTGGTGTTGAGCATTCCGTTCTGCTCGGTGAAAGGAGTTTCGCCAATGATGATGGCTGCGGGGAGCCACTTCTCGGGGAACAAACCCTGGTGACGTCCGCCGGGACGGTAAGAATCGCACTCGCCCTTGATAATGTCCAGCTGGGCCTTGAGACCTGCCTCAGAAGCGGGATCGATGCCCTTCTCCTTAACTGCCTCTGCAAGAGCGGCTTTGTTGGGGATGACGAGTACTACGGTCCAGGGGCTCTGGTTGTTGTACAGCACGGAAGAGTCGATGTACTTGGAGCCGTCAGCCAGGCTGTCCTCGTAGCCCTCGGGAGAATACTTCTCGCCGTCAGACGATATAAGGAGGCTCTTGAAACGGCCGGTAACATACAGGTAACGGGGATCCTCCTTGCAGAGATATCCACGGTCTCCGGTGTGCAGCCAGTGGTCTTTGATAGTAGCTGCGGTGGCCTCGGGATTCTTCCAGTAGCCGGCCATCACGTTGCCGCCACGGATTACAATCTCTCCGGTCTCGCCCAGAGGCAGCTCGGAACCGTCTTCTGCACAAATCTTGATATCCATAGGCTGCACGGTACGTCCGGACGAGCCGAAGCGGGCGTGGCCAACTGAATTAGCACAGATAACAGGGGTGGCCTCGGTGAGTCCGTAGCCCTGGAAAATAGGCATGCCGATGGCGCAGAAATAGCGCTGGAGCTCAATATCGAGCAGGGCGCCGCCGCCGATGAAGAACTTCATGCGGCCGCCGAAGCTCTCGCGTACTCCCTTGAAGACCAGCTTGTCCATGAGGTCCTTGATGGGCTTGCGCCACCAAAGTTTCCAGCAGGGCTTGCCCATATTGTAGTATTCACGGTTGTACTTAATAGCGTTGTTGAGCGCAAACTCGTAGAGCTTCTGTACGGTGGGGCCTTTCTTCTTGATTCCGGCCTCGATGTTCTTACGGAAATTCCTTGAGATGGCAGGCACGGAGAGCATCAGGTGAGGACGAGTCTCGCGAATGGCCATAGGAATGTTCTTAAGCATGGTGATGGCGCTCTTGCCGCCGGGAACGGTAGCAATGCTGCCGCCGTTGCTCATCATGAAGTAGAAACCTGCTACATGGGCGAAGCAGTGGTCCAGAGGGGTGATGATGAGCATCACGTCTCCCCTTTCTACGCTCACCACGGAGTTGCAATGCACTATGTTGGAGGTGTAGTTGTTGTGTGTGAGCAAGATTCCCTTGGGATCGGCGGTGGTGCCGGAAGTGTAGGAAATGTTGGCGTAATCGCCGGGCTGGATGGAGGCGGTGCGCGCTACGAGCTCGTCTTCGTGCTCCTTGAGGAACTCCAGGCCCATGGTGCGGAGCTCTTCTACATATATCTCGTTCTCCTGCAGGGGAAAATCGTCAAGAACGATTATCTTCTCTATTGCGGGGCACTGCGAAATTACGCGGCGAACCTTATCTATCTGACTCTCGGAAGCTATGATAAAGCGGGAATCCGAGTGGTTGATGCGGAAGGTGAGGTCGTAGTCAGACTCCAGTTTGAAGGACAGGGGCACATCGGTACCGCCAGCGTAAAGCACGCCCAACTCACTGAATATCCACTTGTTGCGCCCCTCGGAAATAAGGGCGACCTTCTCTCCTTTCTGGAGGCCGAGGGCCATGAAGCCGGCGGCGTAGATGCGACCCTCTTCGCGGGTCTTGGTATATGAAGTTTCAGTCCATTGTCCGCCAACTTTTTCGCGGAGGAACGTGTCGCTGCCATACTTTGCAGCATAGTGGTCCACGAAATCGATGATTGTCAAAAGTTCTTTTTCCATTATTGATGATTATTTTTCTGGGAACAGGCCGTAGAGTTTCGCGTCTATCATATTGGTAATGAGCTCGAAATCCTCGGGCTTGTTGCCGAATTTAATATTGTCTGCATCTACTACGAGCAGATTGCCCTTGTAGCTGCCGATCCAGTCTTCGTACTTCTCGTTGAGACCGGTAAGGTAATCTATACGAATGCTCTTTTCGTACTCACGGCCGCGCTTCTGAATCTGCGAAATGAGGTTGGGGATGGAAGAACGCAGGTAGATAAGAAGGTCGGGAAGGCCGACCAGCGACATCATAAGGTCGAAAAGATCTGTGTAATTCTCGAAATCGCGGGTGCTCATAAGGCCCATATCGTGAAGGTTGCGGGCAAAGATGCGGGCATCCTCGTATATGGTACGGTCCTGGATTATCACCTTGTCTGACTTGGAAATATCCAGGATGTCCTTGAAGCGCTTGTTGAGGAAATAAATCTGGAGATTGAACGACCAGCGCTCCATATCTTCGTAATAATCTGCAAGATACGGATTGAAGTCGACAGGCTCGAATTTGGGTGTCCAACCATAATGTGCGGCGAGCATCTTGGTGAGCGTCGTCTTTCCGCTTCCGATATTTCCGGCAATAGCTACATGCATAATTTCAAGTATTACAACCTACAAAGGTAACAATTATTTAAAACAAGCCGAAAAGTTCGGCGTCGATTTTATCCGTTATGGCTGAGAAATCCTCAGGATTATGCTCAAAGTCAATGGAATCTCCATCGATTGTAAGCAGCCTTCCCTTGTAATTAGCTATCCATTCTTCATAATGACGGTTGAGCCCGTCCAGGTACTCAAGGCTAATAGACTGCTCGTAATCGCGGCCTCGTTTCTGTATCTGCGACACCAGATGGGGCACCGAAGCCTTGAGATAAATCAGCAGGTCCGGCGGATTCACCATAGACATCATGAGGTTGAAAAGTTCCATATAAGTCTGGTAATCCCGCTCGGACAGGTTGCCCTGCTCGCGGTTGTTGGCCACGAAAATATGCACACCCTCGAGCAAAGTGCGGTCTTGGATGATTACGTCATTGGAACTGGCTATCTCCAGCACGTCCTTGAAGCGCTGGGCCAGAAAGTAGGTCTCCAGGTTGTAAGACCAGCGCGGTATGTCTTTGTAATAGTCTTCCAGATATGGATTGTACGTTACCGCCTCGTATTTGGGCGTCCATCCATAATGTTCTGCAAGCATGCGGGTGAGGGTCGTCTTGCCGCAGCCGATATTGCCAGCTACTCCTATATGCATCTCCTTTAAACTAGATTTACAAAAGTAAGCAGAATTTCGTATTTTTGCCAAATAAACTTCAGGGTATGGAGATAAAAAGGTTCGTGGTAAATTTACTACAAGAAAATAGCTACGTTATTTACGGTGAGGGAGGCTCATGCGTGGTGGTGGATCCCGGCATAAGCAATGAGGAAGAAGCAGCGGCGCTGCACCGGGCCCTGGAGGGCCATAAATTAGATGCAGTGTTCCTCACCCACGGGCACTTCGACCACATCTACGGAGTAGCGAGCCTGCAGCGGGAATTCGGAGTTCCTGTGTATATGAGCCCAGATGACATCAAGACCATGGAATACTACGACAGGGTGGCTAAATTCGGGCTGCTTGCGGCAGACCACAGTTTCAGCATCACTCCCGTAAGCGAGGGCAGCGTAGTTGCGGCAGCCGGCCTCAGCTTCAAGGTAATCACCACCCCAGGGCACTCTCCCGGCTGCGTGTGCTGGCTGGAGGAGAGCGAGGGCGTGATGTTTACCGGCGACACCCTTTTTGCCGGCACCATCGGGCGCACAGACCTTATATACGGCGACTACGACGACGAAATCCGTTCCATCATGAACAAACTCATGGGCCTGGACGGCAACATACAGATTCTGCCCGGGCACGGCGAATCAAGCACTATAGGCACCGAAAGGGCTACCAACCCCTTCCTGGAGCCGTTTAACGAGAGGGAGGAAATCCCCGAACTTAACGACGAGCAATGACGAAGATTGAAGCAGCGCGGCAGGAGTACAAAGATTGGTGCTCCGCCATAGGAATCGACACTATCGAGAAGGTTAACGAGGTTGTAGATGCGGGCAACGCAATTCAGCTTATAAATATCTGCGAGGCGCGCCAGGAACGCAAGTATGCAGAAGTAGCCGACCAGATTTTCTGGCGCCGGCGCAAATCGCGCATCGTGATGATTTCCGGCCCCAGCTCCAGCGGCAAGACCAGCAGTTCGCTGCGCATCGCCCAGCAATGCCACGTGCTTGGAATGCCTCCCAAGGTGATTGAGCTCGACAATTACTTCCGCGACCGCGAGCACTCGCCCCGCGACGAGAACGGAGAGTACGACTTCGAGTGCCTGGGAGCCATGAACGTGGAGCTGCTGAACGAGAACCTCAACGGCCTTCTGGCCGGCAAGGAGGTTATCATCCCCAGATTCAACTTCAAAGAGGGACGCAGCGTGCTCGACCCCAAGAACACTATGAAGTTGGAAGAGAACGACATACTCTTCCTCGAAGGCATACACGCCCTCAACCCCGAGCTCACAAGCGCCGTGGACCAGAAAAAGCTCTTCAAGGTGTACATCTCGGCCCTGTCGTCGCTTCCCGGAGGCGAGAAAGTGCACAACAGCACCACCGACAAGAGGCTCCTGCGCCGCATCGTTCGCGACAACCGCGTGCGCGGCATCAGCCCGGAAGACAATATCCTTCGCTGGCCTTCGGTACGCCGGGGCGAGACGGTGAATATTTTCCCCTTCGAGGAAAACGCGGACATCGTATTCAATTCCTCCACTCTCTACGACGTGCCCCTGCTCAAGTATTACGCGGAGCCGCTGCTCTACGGCATCAGCGAGTCTTCGCCGGCCTACCCCAAGGCGCATGAGTTGCTGAGCTTCCTGGAGCGTTGCAGCGCCCTCAAGCCGGCAGAAATCGCAGCCATCCCTCCCACCTCCATCATGCGCGAATTCATTGGAGGACAGACGCTGTAGGGCATGACGCACAACTCTCAGTTCATAGTTCTTTCTGCAACTAAAGTGGGCGACAAATCGCTGGTGCTGCACACTCTCAGTCCCGATTGGGGACGGCGCAGCTTCATTACCAGCGCGACGCGCAAATCGCCCATGGCCCTGTTTATGCCGCTGTCGCTGCTGGACGGGGAGGTGACAGAGAATCCGCGTTCCGAGCTGTGGCGCATCCGGGAACTGAGCGCTGCGGCCCCTCTGCATGGCATCCGAGGCAACGTGCACAAGAACGCCATGACCTTGTTTATGAGCGAGGTGCTGCTCAAGACGCTGAAAGAAGGCACAATGGAGCAGGGCCTTTTTGAATGGTGCCGGGGCAGCATTCTGACGCTGGACGCAATGGAGAGCGACTTTGCCAACTACCACCTGCTGTTTCTTCTGGAGTTCGCGGGGGCTCTGGGGTTTGCGCCCAGCCTGGACGACCTACTGCCCTTCGCAGGGGAGTATCTGGAGCCGGTTAAGCAACTGCTTACGCTTGCTCCAGCAGAATGTATGCTGATTCCGATGAGCGGCGCTCAGCGCAACGCCGTAGCAGGCCTCCTTCTCGACTATATCTCTTACCACATAGAATCTCCGCTTCACCTGCGTTCGCTGCAGGTTCTCCGGGAATTGTACCGATAACCCATGGCAGAAGAAATCATAAAGATACGGGGCGCCAGAGCCCATAACCTGAAAGATGCGGATGTGGATATTCCGCGCGGCAAGTATGTGGTAATCACCGGCTTAAGCGGGAGCGGCAAGAGCTCTCTGGCCTTCGACACCATTTACGCCGAAGGGCAGCGGCGCTACATGAACACCCTGTCGCCGTACGCCAAGCACTTCATGGGTATACTGGAGAAGCCGGACGTGGAGAGCATAGACGGACTCAGCCCCATTATTGCCATTGAGCAGAAGACCACGAGCTCCAACCCCCGCTCTACTGTGGGCACTATTACAGAGATTTACGACTTCCTGCGATTACTGTACGCCAAGGCCTCTACGGCCTATTCGCCGGTGAGCGGCAAAGAGATGGTACGCTATACGGATGCCAAGATTGTGGACCTTATATTGTCTGAATACGCCGGCCGCAAGTGCATTTTGCTGGCTCCGCTGGTGCGCGGGCGCAAGGGTCACTACCGCGAACTCTTTGAGCAGATGCGCCGCAGGGGGTACACCCAGATACGAATAGACGGAGAGATTTGCGAACTGCCGGAGGTCGAGGCCCTGGACCGCTACAAGCCGCATTTCATCGAGCTCGTGGTAGACAAGCTCAAGCCCGGAGAGGGCGATGAAGGCCGTGTGCGCAACTCCGTGGCCGCAGCACTTACGCTGGGCAAGGGTTCCGTAGCAATTCTGTCGGCCGACGACGGGTCGCTGAGGCATTTCTCCAAGCATCTGGTAGATCCGGAGAGCGGCGTCTCGCTCCAGGAGCCGCAGCCGCACAGCTTCTCGTTCAACTCGCCCGAGGGTTACTGCCCTCACTGTAAAGGACTTGGCACCGTGGCCGACGTGCGTCTGGAGAGTATCATCCCCGACCCTCGCGAGTCGGTAGCGGCGGGCGGCATAGTGCCGCTGGGCCCAGTGCGGAACAACCGCAAGTTCGAGATAGTGCGCGCCGTGGCCCGCAAGCACGGGTTTTCGCTCAACGACCCGATTGAGGAGCTTCCGCAAGAGTGTATCTCGCTGCTGGTGGGCGGCTCCGACGACCTGTACCGTATTGGCGAGGGGAACGATATGCAGATGGTCACATGGGAAGGCGTTGTAGGCGACGTGGAAGACCGCATCGTCTGCCCCGTGTGCCATGGTACCCGCCTGCGCGAGGAGACCGGCTGCTTCAAGATAGACGGAAAAACCATCACGGAGGTGTCTGGAATGGAGATTTCGGAACTGCTGGAGTGGGTGCGGTCGCTGGAGGGGAAGCTAAGCGGGCGCGGAAAGGCGGTGGCGCACGACGTGCTGCGCGAGCTGGGCGACAGGTTGCAGTTTCTGGTAGATGTGGGGCTGGAATATTTGTCATTGGACCGCGCTACGGGCTCGCTTTCCGGAGGCGAGAGCCAGCGCATACGGCTTGCTACCCAAATAGGGTCTAAGCTGGTGGGGGTGATATACATTTTGGACGAGCCGTCTATCGGGCTGCACCAGAGGGACAACCGCAAGCTCATAGCGTCCCTGAAGAAGTTGCGGGACGAGGGTAACACGGTGATCGTTGTCGAGCACGACGAGGAGACTATGCGTGCCGCCGACTGGCTCGTCGACGTTGGTCCCGGCGCCGGAGCTTTAGGTGGGAAGATTTGCTATTCCGGTCCCGGAGTAGCGGAGGCTGGGATTGACTCCGAAGACCGTCTGCGCCCACGCAGTCGTGAGTGGGAGGGGCCCGCGCCGTTAGGCGTGGGAGGGATGAGCCCCGAAGGGGCGAAGTCTTTCGGAGTCAATTCCAGCGTAGCGGATCCGGGACCGGAGTCGATTACCGCGGAGTATCTGAGCGGAAGACGGAGTATCGAAGTACCGGCAGAAAGGCGGAAGGGGAACGGGAAGGCCCTGGTGCTGCGCGGAGCGAGCGGCAACAATCTTAAGAATATAGACGTGAAGTTCCCGCTGGGATGCTTTGTGGGTGTTGCGGGAGTATCTGGCAGTGGCAAGAGTTCGCTGGTGAACGAGACTCTCATCCCAATACTCAAGGCCAAACTCAACCGCAGCAAGGAGAAGCCTCTCCCCTACTCTGCAATTGAAGGCCTTGAGAATATAGATAAGGTGGTAGAAGTGGACCAGAGTCCCATAGGGCGCTCGCCACGCTCCAACCCGGCCACCTTTACCGGGGTTTTTGACGATATCAGGCGCCTCTTCGAGGAAACTCCGGACGCCAAGGTTCGCGGGTTCGGTGCCGGACGATTCTCCTTTAATGTAGCAGGAGGCCGCTGCGAGGAATGCAAAGGCGCCGGCATCAAGATGGTGGAGATGAATTTCCTGCCTTCTGTTAGTGTAGTCTGCGATGCCTGCCGGGGGCAACGCTACAAAGAGGACACCCTGGCGGTACGATATAAGGGGAAGAACATCAGCGAGGTACTCGAGATGCCCATCAGCGAGGCCTACGAGTTCTTCAAGGCCCATCCCAAGATTGCGCCCAAGCTGAAGGCACTTGTGGATGTTGGCCTTGGATATGTGCATCTGGGGCAATCGTCTGTGACTCTATCCGGAGGTGAGAGCCAGCGTATGAAACTGGCCGCCGAGCTGTTCCGCAAAGCTACCGGCAATACCCTGTACATGCTCGACGAGCCCACCACCGGACTTCACTTCGAGGACATCAAAACCCTGCTTGGAGTGCTGCAAAAGCTGGTAGATCAGGGGAATACCGTGATTATTATAGAGCACAACCCCGACATCCTCAAGAGTGTAGACTGGATTCTGGATATGGGGCCCGACGGAGGGCGCCGGGGCGGTCTTGTGGTAGCCGAAGGCACTCCCGAGGAAGTTTCAAAAAGCCCCGCTTCTGTAACGGGGCCTTATCTGAAAGATTTTATTTAATTCCGTACTGTGCCAGGATGGCCAGAATCGGCTTCTCAATGGACTTGCTCCAAAGGTAGTAGCCGTGGTCGTCGGGGTGTGTGCCGTCAACTGAATACTCGTGGCTTCCCTTCTCGCAGGCGTTGGTCTGGATGAAGTACACATCTTTGTACTTGGGATCCTTGAGCAGCTGGTCGAACAGCGTAGAAGCCATATCCTGCTTAGCCTGCTCCCTGGCGTTGTATGCTAAGTTGAAGTTGCGGTTCTCGCGGTAGATGGTCTGCTGGAAAATCAGAGGCTTGCCGGGATGGGCCGCAATAAGGCGGTCGATGAAAGGCTGAAGACGGTCCTTAATCATCAGATAGTCGGGATTAGAGAAAGCGTCGAAGACATAAGCATCGGCATCTACATTCTCAAGCACTGCGGCAAAGTAGGGTTGCATCTTGCAGTTTCCGCTCATACCGAAACCCAGCACCTGTATGCCGGTGTGGCGCATGAACTGCATGGGATAACTCATGCCGGGACGGCTGGTGCTGACTCCGTGGGTGTAAGAAGAGCCGTGGAAGACCACTTTATGGCGGAACGCTCCGTCAAGTTTCTTGATGTACGAGCCGATGGGGACGCCAATCTGACAGGAACGGATCTCAGTGTAAATAGGGAGATAAAGTATGCACTCCTTTACTCCGGGAGCCATATTCTTGATTAGAACCTGCAGGTCTTCTCCCTTCTCGGGCTTGGTGGCTCCGGAAGCGGCCCACTGCCACTCGCCTTTCTTATTCTTAATATAAAGGTCGTAGCCGCGATAGGCTATGGGCATGGTGGATACAGAAGAGTACAGCTGGCCCCATTTGGTCTTTACTACAATGGAGCTGGCGTCTGTGACAAACTGTACGGTAAGTCCAGACGAGCAGCGAGCCTGCATATTCTCGCCCTTGGTCATTCCCTTATACTTTGCCGTATCTATACGATGGTAAGGATTGGGGGTATCGTAGAACATTTTACCGCACAGACCTATATCGCTGGCCTCCGCAAACTGGTAGTTAGTGCCGGCAGGAGTCGTGGGATTATCCATAACTTCCTGAAGCTTAGCAAAATGCTTGTCATCATAAGACTTGGTGACATTGTAGAGTTTGGGCGCACAGGAGCAAGTAACTGCTATAATCGCCGCTGCAAGAATAAATCTTTTCATCGTGGTTCTTATAATTGGTTCTACAAATATAAGTTTTTTTCAGAGAATAAGCGTAAGCTTTGCTAAGTGCACCGAAACTATTCATGGCAGTCTCTGAGGCCGTCCGAGGGAGAGATAGCAAAAGCGGCCGCTTGATTGTGGCCGCTTTGCGCTTGTTGATGGTGTCGTGTATTAGTCCGCGAAGGTGAACACGATGCTTGTGATGGTGCCGTCCGTGAGGGCCTCCAGGGTGAGCGGAGTAGCCAGCGAGACAACCTAGGGTTCCGGGATAACATCCGGGTCGAAGGCAACAGAGACAGGGACGGTGTATTCGCCGCCCTGGGCCAGTACCAGGGCCTCGGAGTTGGTCCACTCAAAGTCCTTGGTTCCCAAAGTGAAGTACAGGTGAAGCTTTCCTGCAGCAATGGTCTCCGGGGCCAGGATGGACTCAAAAGTGGCTACAGACGCCTTTGCGGTCTCCGTGCCGGGAACATAGCTTCCAAGGAAGGGAGTAACTGCTACCCTTGCAATAGTCGCGGGAACGGTAACCACACCCGTGAGAGGCATGAAGTTGAATGTGGATGCTACGCCGCCAATAATCACTTCCTTAAGCGGGCAGCTCTCCAGGCCAACTCCCTTGTCGAAGTATTCATCGGCAAGGGTGACTGCGAAGTTTACCTTTGCAAGTCCGTGGCTCAGGGTAATGGGAACCACTCCGCCGTTGGAATTGGCAAAGGCAAGCTCCGTGGCCTTCATGGTAAGAAGGTCGGCCGCGTTGAGATTCGCCTGGGTGCTCTGGTCGGTGAGGATGCCCATGTAGGCGCCGGAGGTGAAAAGCTCATTGGTAACCTGAGCGTTGAAGTACTCCTTGCCCAGCGCACCGTAGCTTGCTGCGGAGTAGGTGATGACAGCATCCTCGTTCTTCCACAGGAGCGGCTTGGAGGCCACCCAGTTGCCATTCTGGTCCTTGGTAATGGACTCTAAGTAGCTGAAAGCGCTGCCGGGTCCGTCCACCTTCAGATATAACTGCTGAAGATCTGTACTGGTCATGCTGGTCTTGGTTGTACCCTCAACAGATACGGCAAAGCGCATCTGCCCAGCCTGCTCCGGCTTTATGGACGTATCCTCAGCGCAGGAGGCAAGCGCCAGAGCCGACGCAGCGATAAGTGTATAAATATAAGTTTTCATGACTAATTGGTATCATAGGTAAATGCTGCCCTGGCGGAAATAGTATAATTCAAATTATCGTGCCACCAGTCGGGGTCGTTTTGCCAATCGAAGTTCTTGGGCATATAGAACCAGCCGTTACTGGTTCCATAATAACGATTCACGTTGATAGGATCACATCCGGCCGCTTGCAGGTAGCTATTGACTTGATTCAGCGCAGCCGTTGCTGTTGCCTGGCTCTGTCCAGTGTTATCTTTATCTATCAATATTTGATTGTAAAGATAAACACTGTAAATCTCCCAATAACGGTCCCACAAGTCATTCATGGAATGGTAATGGAACTTTCCTGCGGACACTTTGTAATTGTACAGCTGGGATCCTGTCAGGTGGCCCGGTTCATCCGTTGCCTTAAATACCAGTCCCGGCCTCACTACACACCCGACCACCGTTACACCGGTGGGCATGGTAGCTTTGGGCTTATACACCTTTCCGTTGCTGCCCACTTTGTCTCCCGCTACGGCATTCTGCAGATACGTTCCGGGATCGCTGGAAGTAAGGCTTACCGTGACAGTCTTGTTGGAAGCTGCGGCGTAGTTGGTGCCTGCCGCCGCTTTCACGGTGATGGTGCAGGAGCCGCCGTCGCCGCTCTTACGGGTGACGGTGACTGTTGTTCCGCTTATGGCAGCAGTGGCAAGGCTACTGTTGCTGGATTGAACGCTGAGCTGTCCGTCTCCGGTGTAGGTAACGGTAAAGGTCTTGGTGGAATTGGTGTTTTCATCGGCCGAGAAGCTTACGCTGGCAGTGCTCACGCTCAGCGAGGCGCTTGCCTTGGCGATACTTGCACTCACGTTACCGGAAGCGTCGTTATAGGTGGAATTCCCAATGATCCTCCAGTAAACCTTATAGGTGCCGGCATTCGTTGCCGAAGGAACGCTCCCGCTCCACTGGTTCTGGTCCAGGGAATAACTCATCGAAAGGCCCTCGGAGGTTACGCTGCCGGCGTTTACAAGAGCCTTGGCGCTGCCGTTATAGGTGAGGCCGGCCTTGGCCGTAGGGGCCGAGTAAACGGGAGTCAGGCCATTGACCGTAAGGACAAACTGGGCCTTGGCGTTCATGCAAAGGCACTCGATGGTTGCCACGCCACGACCTTTGGCCGTAATGAGGCCGTTTTCATCCACGGTAGCAATCTCCGGATTCAAGGAATTCCAAGTGCAGTCCACCTCGGTAGCTCCTTCGGGAGCAAATATGGGAGTGAGCTGGAATGTATTGCCAAGATCTACCGTAGTCGCGGTTCCTTCCTTGAAGGAAATCCCGCTTACGGGGACCAGAGCCTCGCCACCCTGAACGGAAGCACCTTCCGCCCAGGGGGTAACGGTGACGGAGCCAAGCTCAATCTTGTCCAGTCCCACGTAGAGGTTAAGGGTTGTAACCTTACCGCTCTCAAGGGGAATGGGCTCTGCCGCAGTGTAGACAAAGTCCTTGCTGTCTACGGAAACGCTGACCGTCGTCATTCCGTCCTGCGGAACCTGAATGCCGCTGAAACTGCTGTGATGACCCTGAACGGTGGCAATCTGCGCCACGGGTATATAGGAGTCATTACCCGTGGCTGTAACAGCCTTGGTAAGGTAATTCACCGTATACTGGTACTTTGCCTGTGTCCTGACGGATACGTTCTCCGGAACTGCATCCCACTGATTGCGGAAGCGCAGGTTCACATCCAGGCGCGCAAGGGCGTGGGTGAAGGCTAGTGCCACGGGCTCCGGATTCTCCTGGAACGGGATGCCCTCCAGCTCAGTTGCAATGAGGAGGTCGTCTCCCAGGGGCCACTCATCGGCGGTAAAGTTGCTTATGTACTTTGCGGGATAAACGGCCAGGAAGTAGTGGTTTTCTTTCTGGTAGCTCCAGAGCATCTGGGTTTCCGGTGCCCACTTGCTACCGTCAAAGGTATTGACTACGCCATCCACCACCTTCTTCTGGGGAACTTCGGCGGCCGATCCCATCCAGGCATACACGGAAATCTTGTCTTCAGCGGCAAAACTTCTCTTGTCCTCGATGGGCATACTCTTGGTATGCGCACCGATGGATGCCTCGATGGTAATGGCAGAGGGCGCCTGCGGCTCCTGTCCGCTTTCCTTGGCGCAGGAAGCAAGCATCAAGGCCGAAACAGCTGCTGATAAAAGTATCTTGTATTTTTTCATGCTATCAATATTTTAAGCGGCCCTAGAATTTAATGATGGGATATGCCTGCGCGAGGGCGATTCCCCAAGTCGTATCCTGGAATGTATAAAAACCATTGTAGGGACTCTGTGAGGAGAATATGGTATAGGGCTCGGCAACAGGATATATGTACGTGTCTGAAGTAGAGCCAAAGCCATAATTGCTAAGAACAGTAAAGAACGAGCCCATGCCGGTATCCGAAATGCCACATTTGCTGTAGTCCGCCTTACTGCCTATGACCCAATTCAGGGCTTCTGTATTTGTGAGATTCTGCACGTAAAAATTACCGGCGGCTGCAGCCCATGAACTGTGATCATCCTTGGAGGATATAAAATCAGTAAGATAATATCTAGGTCCGATTACAAATCCGTTATTTCCGTTTTTATAGATTACGAATCCTACGGCAGATGTTCCGGAAGGCATATCTGTTTTTAGGGTATAGGCCTTGCCGTTGTTGCCAACATAATCTCCATAAGAAGAATCCTTAAGAGGCTTTCCCGTGTCTGCGAGTACAAGTGTAACACTAATGGTCTTGTTTGACGCGGCCGCATAATTGGTTCCGGCCGAAGCGGAAACCGTGATGGTGGCGGTACCTGCGGCTGTGCTCTTGCGGGTGAGGGTTAGCGTTTTGTTGTTGCGCGATACTGTGACAAGGGACGTATTGTTGGAAGATGCACCCAGGGTACCGTCGCCGTTATAGGTAATGGTGACCGTCTTGGTGGCATCAACCGCATCGCTAGCAGCGAAGGTAACGCTGCTGGTGCTCAGGTTGAACGTCGGCGTGGCCTTGTTGATGGTAAAGTTCTTGGTGCCGCTGACGGTGTAGTTGCCGCCGGTCTTGTCCGTGATGGTGACTTTTGCGGTGCCGGCGTTGGTGTTGTTGCTGTAGCTTACCGTGTATTCGCTGGAAACAATGGTGTTAGCCCCGTCCTTCACACTGGAAACGGCAGGTTTCTTGGCGGTTCCGTCATAGGTGTAGGTTGTTGTTGCCAGGGTAATTGTGGGATTGGTCACAACCTTGGGAGCAATGGTGACAGGAATGGCTGCCGAAGCAACGCCGCCGTCCTTTACGCGGCAGTAGGCGTTGTAGCTTCCTGCATTGGTGCCGGTAGGAAGGGCTGTGCCCCAGGAAGTGCCGTTGGTGCTGTATTCCAGCACTACGCCCGTCTTATGGGCAGTTCCGGCCTTAATCAGTGCCTGAGCGGCAGTGTTGTAGGTAAGACTTGCAGTAGGAGCAGTAGGAGCCGTAAAAATCTTCTCCTCTCCGGTATAGACCGTTGCGCCCCAGGGGAGGCTCTCACCCATCTTCCAGATGAGCGGATCCGCCGTAATCAGTCCGAAACCGGTGCCGGAAATGCCGTCCAGCCATTCGGCGAGGCCGTTGCTTGCGCTGATGTCGGTCGCGTTCACCACCACCTGGCCCAGGCCGGTGCAACCCTTGAACATACCTCTGTAGCAGCCCTCGGTGAGGGTAGTGGCCGGAAGAATGAGCCCTTCCTCGGGGTTATTCTTCAGGTGCGTCTGGCCGCTGAACAGATATGCAAAGGTATTGGCAGCGGGAAGTGTGGTTGCCGTGGCAAAGTCCGGACCCAGGAGGCTCATGATATTGCCGTACACCTCGCAGTCCTTGTCTATGGCAATGCGGCTGGAAGTGGACTCAGCACCGGTACCAAAAGCATTGTTGCTACCGTCGCCCACGAACCAGACCCGCTGGCCGGCCGAGAGGGAGACTGTTTTGTTAACTAAGCTGATTCTACCCGAGCGTCCGTCGCTGGTAATCCAGTTAACGTTGCCACTGGACCGGTCGGTAAAAGTCACCGTGGTGCCATCTTCCTTTGCCCTTAAGGTGAGGGGACGCGTAAGCTCGGAAACGATGCCGGAGTTCTTGTTCATGTTCTCATCTACCTCACCTTCGCTCCAATCGGCCACCGTGCTGTCTACGATGTCTATCTTGTCCTTACCCACCAGCACGGATATGGTTGTAACCTTGCCGGCCTCAAAGGGAAGGTCTTCCGGATGAGTATACTTCAGTTGTGTTCCCTGCACATTGAAGGTGAAGCTTCGCACACCCTCCTGAGGAATCACGAAAGAAGTAAAGGTGGCATCGTACCCGTTTGCCGTTTCAGTGGCATCCATCTGCTGCTCATTCACACCGGCAGGAGTGATGACCTTGGTGAGGTAATCTATCGTACCTGCGGGTACAGCATTGGAATATACGCCGGTCTCAGGATTGGGGCCCCACTGATTGCGGTATTTGATGTTCACATTGAGTTTGGCGAACACGTGGTCGAAGACCAGGTCTACGGGAGGTGCCGTGGTGGTCTGGGGAGCCACTATGCCATCTCCAAGGACGGTGGCTACCAGAAGGTCTTCTGATGCAAAGACGGGATCGGCAGTAAAGCTTGTCACCACGCGTGCGGGAAATATTCCAAGGAAGTAATGGGCATCGAACACGTTCTTCCAGAGCATCATGCTCTCGGGGGTCCATTTGTTGCCGTCGAAGCTGTTCACGACGCCGTTTACA
Organism: uncultured Bacteroidales bacterium; assembly: GCA_946410455.1. Classification (GTDB taxonomy): domain Bacteria; phylum Bacteroidota; class Bacteroidia; order Bacteroidales; family UBA932; genus Cryptobacteroides. The sequence goes on along the minus strand of CAMKAJ010000003.1, from coordinate 77,557 downwards.
ACTTTCTGGGCGGGGACCTCTGCGGCACTTCCCGTCCATGCGTAGAGGGTGAGCTGATCGCCTTCCTGGAAGGTAGTCACGCCCTGCGCATCCGTCTGGGCCTTTGTGAGATTGCTCACACTGGCCTTGACGGCTATTGGAGCCGGAGACGCTTCGGAAGCCCTGGGGGCATCCTTTGCACAGGATGCCGCAAGGATTGCCCCAAGCGCCATAAGGCTTATCAATACTCTTGCTTTCATAAGCTTTGATGCTTAGGGGTTAGTCTTGTTCGGGTTCGATTTCCGGAATCTGGGCTTCGCCATTGTTGATAACCTCTCCGGCGGCCCAGTCGGTAATGGTGATGCCGCCTTCCTTGAGGTTAATCTGGTCGCGGCCCACAATGAGGTTGACGGTAGTCACTTTTCCGCTCTCAAGAGGGATGTCGGCACTGTGTGTAAACTTGTACAAGCCGTTGCCGCCCCACCATTCGTCATTCTCGGAGAGGAAGATTTCTATAGTTCGGAAGCCTTCCTGAGGGACCATGAGGGTGGTCCAGGAGGCGTTCGTGACTTTGTTCAAGAGTATCGACGAATTCTCACCGGTGACGGTGACTACCTTATTAATATAATTAATAGTAGCCGCAGTCTTTGCGGTGGCCTGTATCATGGAAATAATCGCCTCAGTATTGGGCGCCTCCGGAGGATTGCCCTGAGTCCACTGGTTGCGGAACGTAAGGTTCACGTTGAGCTTTGCCATGGCGTGGTCGAAGACCAGTTCTACGGGATTGCTGGTAGCCACTAAGCCAGCTACGTTGGTGGCAATGAGAAGGTCACTCTGTTGATAAGAATCCGCTGCCGGCAGCAGGGAGTACGGGTCTTCCGTGAAGGATAGGATATCACGCACGGGAGAGACTGCCATGAAATAATGAGGCGTAGTCATGTCGTCCCAGAGCATCTGGGTTTCCGGCCACCATTTACCGTCTTCCTTCAGTGTATTCACTACGCCGCCCACTATAAACGGTCCTTCGGCGGGGATGACGGTATTGTCTCCTGTCCATACAAAGAGGGAGAGAGCGTCGCCGGCCGCGAAGCTGGATTTGACTCCGTCGTAGGCAGCCTTTGTGAGGCTGCCGATCTCGGCCTTTACGGTGATGGCTTTCGCGCCGTCCCTGCCGTTATCCTTATTGCAGGCTGCCAGCAGCAGACATGCTGCCAGAGCGAGGGATAGAATGATGTACTTTTTCATGGCTTTAGTTGTTTTGGACGGGTTTGAAGACCTCGCCGTTGGTTTCACTTTCCTGGGCCACCCAGTCAGAAATTGTAATGCCGTTTTCGGCCAGAGTAATCTGGTCGCGGCCGATGATGAGGTTCACAGTGGTAACTTTGCCACTCTCGAGCGCTATGTCTTCAGCAGCGGTAAAGATATAGGTGCCGTTGCCTCCGAGCCATTCATCGTTGCCGGCAAGGGAAATCGTGATTGTACGGAAGCCTTCCTGGGGCACCATGAGGCCTGTCCACTGGGAGTTCTCCACCTTGTTAAGGGCCACCTGTACAGCTTCTCCCGTAGCGCTGACGGCCTTGTCGATATAATCGATGGATGCGTGATCTTTTGCTGTAGCTTCAACTGCTGCAATCTTGGCCTCGGTAATTACTGTCTGCGAGGGAGGATTGCCTTCTGTCCACTGGTTACGGAAAGAGAGTTTCACAACCAGAGTAGCCATGGCGTGCTCGAAAACAAGCTCCACGGGGTTGTTACTGGCCTTGAGCCCTTTGTCGTTTACCGCAATGAGTAAATCACTCTGCTGATATTTGTCTGCAGCGGGGTCGAGCACATACTCATCTGCCGTAAAAGATTTGACCTCACGTGCAGGAGAAACGGCCATGAAGTAATGCGGCGTGGTAGTGTTTTTCCAGAGCATCTGGGTAGCAGGCTGCCACTTGCCGCTCTGTTCCATAGTATTCACTACGCCATCCACAACCAGCTTTGAGGGGATGGAAGCCTTGTCTCCGACCCACCCGAACAGGGACAAATTGTCACCGGCCTCAAAGGCAGAAGCATTTCCGCTGTAGGACACTTTGGTAATGTTGCCAATTGCCGCTTTTACAGTGATGGAATTCGTGTTGTAGTCTGCGCCGTCTTTGCTGCATGATGCAAGAGCAAAGAGGCCCAATGATGCAATGATAAAAAGCTTAACTGTTTTCATTGTATTTCGTCTTTATTATTCATCTTGGGGATCAAGGATTTCACCATCGTAAGACCATCCGTCTGTCCAGTTGGTGATATTGATGCCGTTTTCTGCCAGACTAATCTGGTCGCGGCCGATGATAAGGTTCACCGTGGTAATCTTGCCGCTCTCGAGCCTTATGTCTTCCGGTGCCTCATAAACAAACACTCCGTTGCCGCCGAGCCATTCGTCATTGCCGGCGAGGGTGATGGATATTGTGCGGAAACCGGCCTGGGGAATCATAAGGGTAGTCCAGGAGGCATTCTCCACTTTGTTCATTGCAACCTGGGCATTGTTGCCGTTGGCTGTAATTGACTTATGAATATAATCAATGGCAGCGTGGTCTTTGGCAGTAGCATGCACCGCAGCAACTTTTGCCTCCGTATTGGGAGCCGAAGGCGGATTACCTTCTGTCCACTGATTTCGGAATGCGATATTAACATTGAGCTTTGCCATCATGTGGTCGAAGACCAGCTGGACGGGGTTGTCGTTGGCCTTGAGTCCTGCGTCGTTCACCGCGACCAGCAAATCGCTCTGCAGGAACTTTGCAGCGGAAGGATCAAGAATATACTCGTCGGCCGTAAATGATTTCACCTCGCGGGCGGGAGATACGGCCATGAAGTAATGGTCGGTAATCATATCGGCCCACTTCATCTGAACAGCAGGCGCCCACTTACCATCCTCTCCCAGAGTATTCTTTACATTGTTGACTACCAGGTTGGCGGCAGGGATCACGGTTTTGTCGCCAGTCCATGAGAAGAGGGAGAGATTGTCTCCGGCCTCGAAGGATGCTTCGTTGCCAGAGTAAGCCACCTTACTCATGGCTCCAATCTCAGCCATTATAGAAATGGACTTTGTGCTGCGGACACTGTTGTCTTTGTTACAGGCTGCCAGGACAGCAAGCCCCAAAACTGCGACAGCGAAATACTTAATTGTTTTCATTCTATTTAGTTCTTTATTATTCGGATTGAGGATTCAGAATTTCACCGTCGCAGGACCAGCCTTCAGTCCATCCATTGATGGCGGTGCTTGTTATATACATATAGGGAGTAAACTTGTTGTAATCTAACTCCAGAATATACTTTTTACCGTTCTCCATCCTTGGTGCATCGGCCACATAGTCGAGCTCAAGGCCTTTGTTGGTCTTGATATGGAAATAGAGAATGGTCTTGTTAAGTCCTGTTGCTGTAGGGAACACTTTGAACTCGTCGATTGCCGAAGCAGCATTGTCGGCATTAAGCTGTCCCAGCCTAATATCTTCGGAGAGCTCCTGGCTGGGCAGTCCATAGTGACCCTCGCTCCTGAGCTCAGTAAGTGTCACATAACTTGCCGTATTGCGCATGGTAATGTCTATCGAGGTTCCTGAGGGCACATTATTTATCTTGAGAGTAAAGATGGAAAGAAGACGGTCCAAATCTAAATGGACAGTTGTCATCTGTCCCGCTTCCACCTTCACATGCGCTATACCATTCCATGCCTGCAAGGGATTGGAGGAAGAATTCTTGAGGGATGCAAAGGTAGCCGGAAGGGTATGACCGGCCTTCGTGGGCGCCTCTCCGCTAAGCACAAAACCATTGGCATCATTCATATTTGTTGCCACCAGCACGTCATACTCCCCTGCCGGCAGAGGAATAATCCATTCAGATGCCTCCCACGGCAGGTCGAACTCCTTTTCTTCTTTCACACCGTTACTGCCGGTAACAATGTACTTAAGAGAATGGATATCGCTCAAGACATCGGCGATATCTTCCCAGGCAAGATCGTTGCCCAAGTATCCCAGAACTTCCTCCGGAGGATACTTGTCTGTATCCTCATCCTTGGGCATGTCCTCTTGATAATGAGGCTTGAACTGGCAGGCGTTAAAACAGAACGCAGCAATTGCCATCAGTATTAAATAGTATTTTTTCATAATGCACCTACTTTTTACCGCCACCGAAGGCATAAGACAGTTTGATGCCGGCGTCCCAGATAATGTTCGTGTCGTGAACATTTGTAGGAATCATATCAAAGCGCTTGCCCGTAAGAGCAGTGATTCCGCCATATAATCCAAGGCCCAGATGGTCATTGAAAGCATAAGATACCGCAATCTGGCCGCCTATTCCGAGATGCCAGTTGGGGTCCAGTGTTTTTTCCCGATACTCCCTGCTCTTGGAAAGCTCTCCCTTCCAGACAGTTCTGGTATTCATAACTGAAATCTGTGGCGACAAGTCAAGCGACCAATGCTTGTTCTGCTTGACAAAAGACAGAACATCGAAGTTCCCCTGCAAAGAGAACTTGTACCAGCGGGTAGCGGTTTCGAGATCGGAAAAATACCAACCATCTTTGTCGATTACCTGCGTGGCTTTCCAGTCACCGTCGATTGAGAGCCAGTAAGGGCAACATTCCAGGTTGTACTGGCTCTGTCCGCCGTACTGGAACCCAAGCTCAAGAGAGAAGAGACGGCTAAACTTGTAGCCTCCTGTGAGGCCTCCCTGAAGACCCCAATTTCGGATACCCTTCTCGGTAACGCTCCAGAAAGTACACTGACCGAAAGACGTTCCGCCCTGGACGCTTACATACCATGGATGCTGATCTGCGGCCACGGCATCAGGCTTTTCCTGAGCTCGTCCTCCAATCATCGTCCCTGCAAGAAGAGCGAGAAGGAGAAGTGCTTTGCGATAAATCATATTGTAATGCGTTTAGAATTGTTGCAGCTTAGTTGTCGAATTATCAAAGCTACAAAAAAATTCCTCCGCGCACGCACGGCGTGAGCGGCATTATTAACGCAGAGTTGAAAAAAAGGCGATTTTTTTACTCAGAGTTGATTTTTCTTGCCCACTCACGGGGAGTCACACCTTCAAAAGATGCAAAGGTTCGGGAAAAGACCGTAGGGGAAGAAAAGCCACAACGGGCAGAAACATCATGAACTTTCATGCTTGGGCACTCCCTTTTAAGGCTCTTGGCCTCTTCTACGCGATAATGGTTCACAAACTGATAGAAAGTACAATTGTACTCGGAATGGATGAACTGCGACATGTATGTACGGTTCATCGCCAGAGCCTTGCAAAGATCGGAAAGCTGGAAGTCAGGGTTCAGGTAAGGCTTATCTTGCTCCATCCAAAGCTCCAGGCGCTTGCGAAGCTCCGCATTAGGACGTCCGCAGGTTTCCAGCGGTTTTTCTTTCTCCAGATGACGAAGCATCTTCCAGGGGTCTTTGCGGAAGAGAATCTGCTCCGTGCTATATACGAACATAAAGATAGTGAGCCACAATTGGGTAAAACCGCGAGCAGGACTATGCGTTAGGCATATATACATATAGACTACCCCAACCAACACAGCCATCACAAGATAACGTATGATCCACTCTACTTCAATATCATCAAGTGTAGAATAGTTCTCCTCGCACCAGCTATTGTATGCTCGTAGATTAGTAAAAAGCAAAACTATAAGAAGAACCGGATACATGGCAATAATGGGCTGCAGATGGACTGGAAGCAGATAATCCAATGCCACCATAGCAAACATCGGTAATAATTGCCACAAAGCACTCTTCCACGTCAACCAGCCTGGACGCAGCGATTCTGTAGGATAAAGCAGCAAAACCCAACCCAGAATATTGCCAAGCAGCAATTCAAGAGAAGTAAGCTTATAAGCTCCCATATCCATCACTGCCTTGGGAGCTGTGGCATAAAGCAGGATATATGAAGCGTCTATCACTCCCCAAACCAGCAGAGTAAAACCCCACATCTTGCGGAAGCGAAGGCCAGAAGAATGCCGGAAGATTATCCACGCACTCACAAGAGCTACAGAAACCGTACAGGTCATCAACGCCGGCGAAATCAAATTATCAAAAGCCTCTGCCGGGATAAGACCAGAAAACACCACGCTCAACACTACGCATGCAGTGAGCGCCCCTCCGAAAACTATTTCTGCATTGAACTTCATCAGCTGCCAATCAACAGCAAAGCTACACCCACAGCCATAAGGAGCAGATTCAGTGACTTTGCTAATATTTGTTTTTCTTTAAAAAATATAATGCCGCACAAAAAAGTAATGATAACTGCAGCACGACGTATTATTGATATCACGCTCAGAAGCGCATCGGGCTCACGGAGCGCAAAGAAATACATCGCATCGGCCCCTGTAATCAGCACCGCCACCACCACAATCCACCAGTCCCACTGAATCCGTAGCTCTGGGACCGCCTCACGCAGTTCGGTACGAGACGGGGATGGAAGTCGATAGATTAATAGGCAAACGGCAAGGATAATAGTGATGTAGAGATTAGTCCAGCTCTGCACAAAGAGCGGCTCCATCCCCTGCATAATATGCTTGTCGTACAGAGCACTAGCAACACCCGTCACAACAGACACCCCCAACCACAGAAAACCTACCTTACGCAGCTCCACCGGAGCATCACCCCGGCTGGTATAGCCCAGCAAGAACAAAGCCGCAAGCACAATCACAACCCCCGCCCACTGCATCCAGCTCAGAGTCTCCCCAAAAAGCAAGATAGAGAACAACACCACAAACATAGGCCGTGAACCCTTAACCATACTCACCGTCGTAAGCGGCAACAGCTTAAGTCCCACCATCCCGGAAACCCATGAAGAAGTAACCAGCACAGCCTTTAGAGCCAGTTTGAGGTGGTCTTCTACAGGCCCGAATCGCAGGAAAGGAGAAACAAACAAAGTAGAGAGCGCAGTTGCCGCAAGAAGCACAACAAGTACGCCGTTCTTCTTGAGAGCCTGCTTCTTAGCTGCATCGTAAACGCCCAGCAATACAGCAGAACCAACTGCGAGCAAAGTCCACATACTACTTAACTTCCACCCATTTACCAGGCACCACAGCAGAAACGGACGCATCGTACATGGCGCCGCAACTCACGGCCGGCAGATAGAAACGACCGGGGTAAGTAGCAATGAGCCTGGTCTTGATAGTCACGCTCGCACCGGCAGCCAGGTCAAAGAAACTGTAAACCCTGTCGTCCCTGATATCCTGATAGCTCACTCCGGCCGGATAAGACACAGCCTGCGAATACAGACGCTCGTTCTGAATCTCCCAGCCAGACGGGAACTTATGATTGAGAGCAATGTCGCGCAGAGCGGCAGCTCCGGGGTTCGTAATCGTAACCACGGCCTGTATGGCGCGCCCGCGAGACAGAGTATCCACACTCACTGCCCAGCCTTTTTCGTCAACATAGCTCACGCTCACCTTCAGGCGGTTGCTCACAGCCTTCTCTTGCGAGGCAGCCGGAATACCGGTCACAGATGCGATGGCGTACAAGGCGCCCTGGCCCGCATTCTCTACCTTGACCTTAAGCGACTTGGCAGAATCGTCGAAAGGAAGCTCGGCGGATTCTATACACTTGGCGCTGTTGAGCTTCTGGGTCTTACCCAGCGCCGTCCAGCTGGCCTGCACTCCCCCGGCATTAGCCCGAGCGTAGTCGCAGACCGCATAGAGACTCCACGCAGCCGACTGGGTGCTCATCCACACAGACTTGTCGTTTAGCCGCGCTGCGAGCTCGGAAGCAAGGCGGAAGGCCTCTTCTTTGCTGCCAATAAGGAGCATGATCTTGAGAGCTACGGCACGGTTGCGGTCGGCGCTGCCGTAAGCCTCGTAAGACTGTTCGTCGTACTGCAGGGGCGCCGCAACCTCGCGGGCTACGTTCTTCTTCCCATCCACCGCAAAAGCAGCGGAGAGCAGCCATGCAGCACCAGCGGGCATCTGCTTCAGCTTTTCACGAAGCAGGTTCATAGCGCCTCGCTGGGGCTTGCCCGCAAGGGCAAGGGCATAAACTCCGTAGGCACGGGAAGTGAGATCCTGCTTGCTGTCAGACACGGCCTTTGCGAGCCATGCAATCAGCTCTTTCTTGAGTTCTACCGGAACTGCATATCCCTGATCTTCAGCCTCTTTGAGGAAGTGCAAAGCATAAGCGCTGCCAAAGAGCGAGGCGCTGTTCTGTCCGGGCCAATAGCTTAGAGAGCCGTCGGCCCGGCGGTAGTTCTGCAGACGCCGTATGGCAGCCTCTACGTTGATGCGGCTGCGAGTGCGCTGACCCTCGCTGCAATTCATCACCTTATCTATATAGAGCTGCGGGAAGGCAGAAGAAATAGTCTGCTCCAGGCAGCCGTAAGGATACTGTATGAGGTATTTGAGCCGCGAACCCAGGTCTATCGCTGGTATAGTAGAAAGCTCCAGCGAGGCTGAATTGGTACCGGGAGTGCCGAATACCTCCGCCTCCAGCTCCTTGGTCTCCCCTGCCGCAAGCAGCACCGTGCGGCTGCGAGTCACCTCCGGATTGGGATTGAGCACGTCTATCTCTATATCGTGTACCGACTTGTCGCCGGCGGCCTCTGCGCAAACGCTAACTTTGGCAACGCCCGTGACGTCCTTTACTTTAAGGTCGAAGTAGCACATTTGAGTGCCGGCCGCAGCGGAATGCACGCTCTGCTTGTCGGGGCCGCTCAGCTCCAGAGGGCCGGAAGTCTTGATGCTCAGCCTCACGTCGCCCACACCGTCCTTGAGAGTTATTACGGTAACGGGGACCTGGATACTCTCGCCAATGTTAAGGGTGCGAGGCAGGGTGGCCTGCACCATCACCGGCTTGGTCACCGCCACGTTCTTTGAGCAACTGCCCTGGGCACGGCCGTCGGTGGCTACCACCATGGCTCGCAGGGAGCCAATGTACTGCGGAATCTCTGCCTTATGCACTGCCGTCTTGCCTGCCTTGAGGGTAAAAGGCCCGAGGTAGCTTACCACGGGGGTGAAGCGCTGGGCGTTCTGCGGGCGCATCACCGAGCTTCCGGAATCCTCGTCTCCGCCTATAGCAAAGAGCTGCTCTATCTTGCCGCCGTAAGCGCCTATCACATCGTCGTAAAGATCCCATGTACGCACGCGCAGGGCCTCTTTTGCGTAGAACGAGCTCCAAGCGTCCGGAGTTTTGAATCCGGTGAGCCCGAGCAGGCCTTCATCTACCAGGGCCACCACGTAACTCATTGCCCTGCCGTCTTTCTCGCTCACCTTGAAGCTGATTTCACTCTCAGGCTTAACCTCGGAGGCTATTGCTATCTGCGGCTGCAAGTGCGAGCTCTCGTCTTCAACGTTCAAATTGCAGACGCCGTACATACGGATTGGAGCGTCGTTCAGGGTCTCGGCGTGAGGCTGCACCAGGGTTATGAAGGCGTACACGTTGGGCAGCATATCAGCGGTGACGGGGAGCTTGATTTCGGTGCTTGCCGCATCGCACGACACCCATTCGGAACTCAGAATGCGCCCGCCCTTCTCCAGCGACACCAGGGCCCTGCTGCCCCGGGAAGACGGAATCACGAGCCTGGCAGTCTCGCCAACCTTATACTTTTCTTTATTGGAGCTGATGCTCAGCCGGGCAGCGGCGCCGGAATCTTGCTGACCGCCGCCGTAGTTCTCATAAACCTCTGCCAGCAAAGAAGTTGCGTGGCCGCCTTTCTCGTCCGAGATGCGGATGAAGTACAGCCCCTCGGGAGCGTCGGCCCAATCGTAGCTGAAGGAGCCGGAGCCAGAACGGGTAGCTATATGCTTGTCCAGCAGGCACTCTTTGCCGCTTCCTGCCATGTAGCTCGCTATCTGCGAAGAAGAGTTCCACCACCAGCTCCAATCTACGTGGAACACCTCTACGTGAAGGTCGGATACCGAAACGGGGGCTCCTTCGGAGTCGAGCGTAACTACATCAAACTTATGCTGTTTGCCTGCCTTCAGGTACTCCTCGCCCCAAGAGCTCTTGTCTTTATCGACCTTAACGCCCACGTAAGTATCGAAGGGCGACATCTTGTAGCTGGAGACTCCGGTACTGAACTCTCCAGAGGGTTCGAAGGCACGCATCATGAAGTTTACGTTGAGCATCCCGGGGATGCCCTCGTCGCGCAGGTCCATACTGGTAGTGAGGCTCAGCTGCCCGTTCTCATCGGTAATCCTGTCGTTGTAGTACAGAGATTGAGATGAGAAACTGCGGCTGTCGTCTTTGAAGTCGTAAGCCTCGTACTTTTTGAAAACCGTAGGAGCGTTGCTCAGCTGAATATCGCCATTGACCTTGAGGCCGCTGCCCGGTGCGCCGTAGAGCCACTTGACCGTGAGGGTGCCCACGCAACTGCTTTTGGGATAGAGGATTTCGCTGTCGAACCGGAGGTCAACATCCAGTTTGTTGGGCTTGATGGTCTCTACGCGGAGAACCTTGCTGAAGCTCTGAGCTCCAATCATGACGGTGACGTTCCACCGGCCCGTGGGAGCATCTTGCTCGGTCTTGAAGGGGAAATGATATATGTGGCTGCCATCATTCTTGGCGGCCATGGTGCTCACTACCTGCCCGTCCGGATTGCGCAACTGGGCCACTACAGGATGGCCTTCCGGCAGTTCCTCTCCATCAGACATTGTGATAACGGAAATGTGCATGGTATCGCCGGGCCGCCAGACGCCGCGTTCGCCGAAGATGTAGGCCTTGATGCCTCCTTCGCGGGTCACGCCGCTCACGTCGAAGTTGCTGGTAGAGAGCGACTTCTCGTTCTTGAGCGCAAGGTAAGCCACGCCTTTGTCGGAGCTGGCTATTATGTATCGACCATCCTCGGCCGGGAAGCTGGCGCGGCCGTCCCTGTCGGTGGCAGCCTTACCAACTTCTTGCAGCACGCTGTCGTACAACTTGATTTTCACGCCCCTAAGAGGTGCGCCGCTAAGTATGTCGCAGGCAAATACCTCGCAGCCTTTGTCGCCGCTCTTGGCTATGAGCGCAAGGTCGCTGGCAAGCAAGAAAGTGTTGCGCTGCTCGTAGGTCTCGTAATCTCCAAAGTAAGTATCGCTGTCCCAGAAATCCTCTTCTTCCAGCGGCTCCAGGCCCCTGATTTCTACGTGATAGACGGCCCCCGGCTCGGGCTTGATGAGCTCGTCGAGGCTGATGCCGTAATTGCGCTGCTGGCGCAGGTGTGGAGCGTCTGTAGTGCCGAGTACTACGGTGGTATCGGCTACCACCTTAGCCACCTTGAAGAGGTTGTAGCGGGCATCGAAGGAATCGAACTGCATGAACTGCAAAATGTTGCTGGTAAACACCTTGCGCACGCGGAAGCGGGCCTGTGCATAGCCGTACGAGCTGAACAGCAGGTCCATCTTGCCGCTGCTGGGGAGCACGCTGCCGTGGCTCAAAAGCTTGATAGTAGGAACTTCAGGAGTTGCCTCACTTACAGGAGCATCTTCGGTGTCGTCATAAGTATCGTAACCGGCCTGCGCAGGTGACTGCGTACCGCTACCCTGGGCGCATCCTGCAAGCAGAAATGCGGAGGCGAAGGCGCTGCCGATAAGTTTGGAGATTCTCATATAATATCGCTACCTTTGTTTCTGATGTCCAAAATTACGAAATTATTTTTGATTCTGTCGCCCCTGCTGGCCCTATATCTGTTTTGCCTGCCGGGGACGCTTTTCAGGTCGCCGGTAAGTGCCGTTCTCACCGACAAAGACGGGGAGCTTCTGGGGGCCAGGATTTCGAATGACGGACAATGGCGCTTCCCGCCGTCGGCCTCTGTTCCGGATAAATTCGCAAAATGCATTGTGACCTACGAAGACAAGCGCTTCTGGGCTCACCCCGGAGTGGACCTTCTGTCTGCCGGCCGCGCCTTGAGGCAGAACATCCTGCAGGGAGACGTAGTGAGCGGAGCCAGCACCATAAGCATGCAGGTGATACGCCTGAGCCGCCCCGGGGCCGCGCGTTCCGTGCCGGAGAAGCTTCTGGAGGCAGTGCTCGCCACCAGGCTTGAGATGCGGTATCATAAGAAAGATATCTTGCTTCTGTATGCCTCCAACGCTCCATTCGGGGGCAACGTGGTGGGACTGGACGCAGCTGCGTGGCGCTACTTCGGCCGCCCTGCGGAGGAGCTCTCCTGGGCAGAGAGCGCAATGCTCGCAGTTCTGCCCAACTCCCCCTCTCTCATCCACCCGGGGCGCAACCGCGAGCGCCTGTTGCAGAAGCGTAACTTCTTGCTGGACAAGCTCTGCGCCGACGGAACGATAGACATGCTGGAGTGCGAACTTGCCAAGGACGAACCTCTCCCCGAGAAGCCGCTGCCCATGCCCGATGCGGCCTACCATCTGCTGGAGCGCCTGCGGGCGGAGGGCGGAGACGGCCGCTTCAGCTGCACTCTGGACGCTGCACTGCAAGACCGTGTGAACGCCGTGGCCCGTTCGTGGTTCCCCCTATACCACAGCAACATGGTGGACAATATGGGGATTCTGGTGATGAAGGTGGATTCGGGAGAGATCGTGGCTTATTACGGAAACCATATCGGTTTGGAATCCGGCCTGAGGGGCGCTTCAGTAGATATGGTTCCGGCGGCCCGCTCCAGCGGAAGCACGCTCAAACCGCTGCTTTACGCGGCAATGCTGCAAGACGGGCAGATTCTTCCGGGCACGCTCATCAAGGATACTCCGTACAACTACAACAATTTTGCACCGCACAACTTCAGCCGCAGCTTCGACGGGGCCGTACCTGCCTCGGAGGTTATCGCCCGTTCGCTTAACGTGCCGTCTGTGAGGATGCTGGAGCAGTATGGCGCGGGGCGTTTCTTGTCTGTGCTGCAGGACCTCGGATTCTCTACGATTACCCGCGACGCCGACCATTACGGCCTTTCGCTGATTCTGGGAGGCGCTGAGATTACGCTGGAAGACTTGGTGAGGGTGTACCGGGGCTTGGCGGCGGAGCTCGCAAGGCCGGAAGAGGATTCCGAAATCCCCGATAGAGGCAAGGGTGGCGACAACTCAGCTTCCTGCGGGCTCTCTGCTTCCGGCGCCACCCCTGCTACCGGGACCATCTCTGCTTCCGGCGCTACCGGGAGCCTTTCGCCGCTGTCTCGTGCGGCGGTGTGGCTGACCTTCGAGGCGCTGGCGGGGGCGGGACGGCCGGAAGAAGAATCGAGCTGGATGGGCCTGAGTTCCGGGCGCAAAGTGGCTTGGAAGACCGGAACCAGCTGGGGCAACAGGGACGCCTGGAGCGTGGGCGTAACTCCCGAGTATGTGGTGGGCGTTTGGGTTGGCAACAGCGACGGAGAGGGGCGCGCGCAGATGACCGGGGTGGGATATGCAGCGCCGGTGATGTTCGACATATTCGCTGCCTTGCCGCCTACAGGGTGGTTCCGCATGCCTATTGAAGAAATGGTTCCGATAGTTGTATGCCGTCAGAGCGGACTTCCGGCTTCTTCAATCTGCCCGGAGCGCGATACCGTGTGGGTCCCGGACATAGAGAGGCGTCCCGACGAATGCCGATACCACCGCGTGGTGCATCTTGACGCCGAAGAGTGCTGGCAGGTAAACAGCAGCTGCTATCCCGTAGAAAAAATGGTCGAGAAAGTGTGGTTCGTTCTGCCCCCTGCAATGGAATGGTACTACATGAAGAACCATCTGGACTACAGGCCTTTACCCCCTAAACATCCCGGGTATGATGCTGCCTCCGAGAATGGCAATCCCATCGATATCATTTATCCTCAACACGGAATAACAGTTGTCACAACCATTGGTTTAGATGGCAAGCAGCAGGGCGTGGTTCTGCGGGCCGCGCACAGAGACCCTTCTGCCCTACTCTACTGGCATATAGACGACGAATTCGTGGGCACCACCCGGGGCGAGCACGAACTTCTGGTCCGCCCCTCCCCCGGCAAGCATGTTCTGGTGGCCATGGACGCCTCCGGCGCTTCCCGAAGTGTTGTATTTACGGTGAGATAGGGGAAGCCCCCTCTTCTACCGTTGCCGGAAGCTTTCACCGCAGCCCCGTACCTGGCGGAATCAACCCTTACGTTGCCGGAGGTACATTGGCCTGTACCTCCGGCAGCATTTTAGGCCGTTTTTGCGCCCGGAGGTCCATCGGGATGTACCTCCGGCAACGGTGAAGCGCCGATGTGAACCCTAAAAAAATGGGTGCGAAGTCACGGGTGTTATGAAGTTCCTTCGCCAGTGGAGAGAGTTTTTCGATTTAATTTGGAAAAATGATGAAGGAATACTAAGTTTGCAGACATAAACTTAAATTATAAGAGCTTTATGAAATTTTTTCTAGTTACAACAGATCATTTCTCTGATCGGCTTTGGTTTAAAGATGACGAAGATTTTAAGACAGCAATGAATTATGTTGCTGTGGTTTATGCTATTACTGGGGCTAGAGTCTTGAGCTTCATCTTGATGTCGAACCACGTACACTTCCTTCTTTATTGTTTTAGGCCTGACGCGAAGCTTTTTATAGATACTTTTAAAAAGCTGTATGGGGCCTATTTCTCAAGAAGATACGGCATTTCGGATTATTTCAGGAGAGTCAACGTGGATATCCGCGAAATATCGGACGAGGATGAGGGGGTTGAAAGAGCTATAGCTTATGTTCAGATGAATTGTGTCGCAGCAAATATTTGTCCATCGCCATTTTTCTATAAGTGGGGAACGGGCGATTGTTTCTTCAATGATAATCTTGCATCGGGTAGCCCTATAAGGAATCTATCTAGAAGAGCTCAGATAAAGATGACAAGGAGTAAAGTAAAACTCCCTGATTCATTCAGTTACAGCGAAGAAGGTTATATTCTACCATCATCTTATATCAGTACGGAGCAGGTGGAGGCTATATATAGAACGCCTAAGCGATATAATTACTTCTTAAACTCATCATCCAAGGCGAAGAAAGTACTCGAAAAGGATGCCCTTCCCTCATTTACTGATCAGAGTATTCATGCCTCGGCACTAGACCTGTGCAAGTCATTGTTCAGATCTGGTTCATGGGATATGCTGCGAACGGAGCAGAAAGCAGAAATGCTCAAACAGTTAAGATACCGTTTCAGCGCAGATATCCCCCAACTATGTAGAGTCTTAGGCCTTACCTACGAAGAAGCTGCAAATCTATTGGATTATTAGTCACTGCTATATAGTAGTGGCTTGATCTCCTGATTATTGCTGACACCCATGAAAGGCTCAGCCTCTAATATACGGCAAGGTTCGCACGAAAAAACTGCGTGCCGGTCTGCGGAGTTGAGCTTCGACGAAGGAGCGTGCCTGCGGAAGCTCCGCTTCGGTGTAGCCGGTATAGGATTAGTTTCTATTGGGGCGCCTACTGTACTGTAATAGTATGGCCCATTCATAGCATAAACCATTGTTTCATTGGGATATACAACTCTATAATCTTGATATCCGTCAAAAGAAGTATCACTATCTGTAAGTAGGACTCTAGTATAACCTCTTCCGTCGTAGTGAGTATCTTCCCAGCCTTTAGGTATATATTGTCCGTTGTATTTATTGGTTCCGGTAGCCTGATAGCCACTTACATCGGTATTACTCACAGACAAGTACCAATAACCTCTAGTCTTTTTAGTATAGATTGTCCCATCGCTCTCTTCATATGTATCTACCCATGATCCATTCCATGTAAACTTTGTGTATTTGATTATCGGAATTCCGGGTTGCCATATATTTGCCACAGGCCATTTTATGGGCTCCTTACCGTCCTTCATGTCAATCCTCACAGCGAGGTCGCTGGATCTGGAGTCATAATGCTTTGTATTACGGAACTTTTCTCCTTTTACCTCCGTCAAATAAGTTCTGGCAAAGAAAAATAATTCCGAGCCGGTTACGTTTCCTCCGGTGGGAGTACCAGTTGTGTCGCCTAGATAGGTCAGGAACGTCCAACCGGGGTTGCTGAATTCCAAATCGTTCAGGCTCCATTCCATATTGGAAATAAAGTAGTCACCGAACTGGCATTTTTCGTTTTCGTCCAGCACGAAGGTCTGCTCATAGTTTGCTATGTCATTATCGTACTTACCGATAGGGCTTGCCAAATGCCACCAGTCGATAATATTGTACATAACTATATATGTTTGAAGCGTATAGACCGACTCTGAGACAGGTGTCGTTTTCTCATAGTCTTTGTACAAGTATGTCCACTGGCAAACAGATTCAGGCTGCTTGGATGGCTCAAGATCTGGATTGAAGGACGGCCAGTCCAAACACAAGTAAATCATCGGGAAGAACGTATGCCTGGTGAGTCGGTACAAACCTCTGTTACAGACATCATCCATATCGTATTCTACCAGATCCTGATCGAAATTCCTGTTGGCGGAATATGTGAATGATAGTTTGAAGTTATAATCGTAGCCGGTGCCCGCATTGCCAGTAGGCTCGAGAGACCATTCCGAAGGGATGTCGTTGTCGGCATATTGACGATAAGATGTTGTGGTATCTTGATCGTATAGACGGGTAGTTACGTAGCCGATATTGAGGTCGTTGCTTCTGAGTACACCTCCGTATTGCGAACTAGGGTATGGAGAAAAGAATACTACATTAAAGCCATTCGTGTCGTAATTGATCCAGTATGGGAAATCGCCTTTATTTGACTGGAAGTCCAGCCTCATCATAAATGAAGACTGAATAACCTTATAGTATTCCCTGTGAATAGGAATGCTACCGTTGCAATAGTCTATATAGATAGAGCCAACGCGCGGTCCTTGCATCGTGTTACCCTGAATTCCAGCCATATGTCTTCCGGCATTATCTTCGTAAAGAGTAATCCAAGAACCATTGATAGTAGAAAAACGGATATTCAGCGGACGACCGTTGATAGATCCGGATGCTCCCAGATCGTCAAGGCAGAAGGCACTACATTGCGCGCTACATCTAAAATCCCCTTCTGGCTTATTTATAATGATTGCTGCCGGGGGCACAATGGTTGATCCCATATCTACCTCGTAATGTACAGACTTGCCTCTCTCAACTTTGCATGGCACCGTGCATGCCTTTGTCTCGATAGCTTCCAGCTCATCCCCGTTGAATCGGTATAAGACAAGGGTAAAACCCTTCTCGAATTCAAGCTCGGGCAAGAAAATATAAATTCCTACACCATCAGGGAAAGAAACATCATCAGGGAAAACAGACCAGAGCTCCTTACCTTTACCCTCATCGTCAAGTTCAAAAACAGGAGAATCTAAATTGAGATTGATGTGGCCTTTCCCGCAAATAAACTCTCCGTTATTTCCGAAGAATGCAAGAGCATCGTAACGTACAGCAGATTTCACGTTAAAACATATAGCTCCGCAGGTTTGCCTAAATTGCAAGTGGTTATCTTCACTCTTTGCTATCATAGGAGCCTTTATCTGCTTGCCGTCAAAAGCTACTTCGGGACTGGTTATCTTCAGTACCATAGGATTGCTAGTATCGTATGCCTCAGCAGAGTAAGGGAAATAGCCATAGAACTTATTGCCACTTATAGAACGTCCTCTAAACACTCCAGCCTCTTTGTCGCGAGTGAAAGCTTGGGGCGCCGAAAAGTCACTGAACACAGCTATAGTATCTTTATCATCCCACTTGACCTTACCTTCAGGATTAATACTGACCTTAGAACCCTGCGATGCACTTATTCCCGCAAAGAACTCTTGGTAAGACTTGATGTGAGTGTCTGGCAAATCGTAATTATTGCACCCACAGAGCGCTATCAGCGCTAATAGTAGAAATCTGTTCTTCATATTAGCTCCAATTACCATCAACAATCGTGTAATCCTCCGGATCATCACTTGTGAAATCGGAATTATCCAAAAGTTTGAAAAGACAATCATATCGAAGCTCTTCAGTAAGGGGTGTGCGATAATACTGCTTCATAACGCAAATATAGTAAAAAGTATTTCTCAGCAGAGAAATCTATTTGCAGAGGATAATTCCTTCCCAATCTGTCAAGCAATCTGATTACCTTCATTGCAGGCCGAAACGGTCGTAGCCGCAGAGGATAAAAACAATCCTACCCGTCTACGGAAGCTTTCACTTCAGCCTACGTGTAAGGCGCCCCCCTCCCCGTTGCCGGAGGTACATTGGACTGTACCTCCGGCAGCATTTCGGGCCGATTTTGCGCCCGGAGGTCCACCGTAATGTACCTCCGGCAACGGTAGGGGAGGCTAATTTTCTACCCAAAGAAAGACCTTGTCGCCACGGCGGACGTGTTCTGCGCCGGGAGCAGGGGGAATTGCTACCGAGCAGCGTTCCCCTTTTTCTGCGCGTGAGCAGGGTGTGAGATTGACACGCATATCACTCACTGTCAACTCGGTAACTCCGCTTGTAGCTCCGATAATCATAATTTCGTCGCCTACACTTAAGGGTGTAGCCTCAACAGAAATCTCGGCTACGTTTATACGGTCGAACCAATTGCTCACTTTGCCGCAGTAAACTTTGCGCCTGGTGGCCTGGGAGCCGTAAACGGAGCTCCACTGGCCGAGCTGCGCTCCTTGATAATAACCATCCCAGAACCCCCGATTGAATACCTCGGCTAGAGATGTCTTAAGCTCTGCGGCAAGCTCCGGAGTATATGTGCCGTTGCAGATTGCATCGGCGGCCTTGCGGTAACACTCTGTGCAGCGTCTCACGTATTCTGCGCTGCGGGCCCGGCCCTCGATTTTGAACACCCTCACGCCGCTTTCTACCATGAGGTCGAGGAACTCAATGGTACACAGGTCTTTAGGAGACATGATGTACTTGTTATCCACATCCAGCGTATAACCGGTTTCAAGGTCGCGGACTTCGTAGCCCCGCCGGCAGATTTGCATACAGGCACCACGGTTAGCAGAGGCTCCGTAAGCATGCAGGCTCAGGTAACACTTGCCGCTTACAGCCATGCACAATGCTCCATGGGCAAACATTTCTATGCGCACAGGTTTCCTGGACGGGCCGCAAATCCCTTCACTCTCAATCTCGTGGCTTATCTGCTTGACCTGCTCCATGTTGAGCTCCCTGGCCAGGACCACAACATCTGCCCAACGTGCGTAGAAGCGCAGAGCTTCAATGTTGGAGATATTAAGCTGAGTGGAAATATGCACCTCCAGCCCTAAGCTGCGGGCATATTCAATTGCGGCAATATCAGAGGCAATCACTGCATCCACTCCGGCGTCGCGAGCTGCCTCCAGAGCCTCCCGCATCGGCTGCAAATCTTCGGGATACAGCACTATATTAAGTGTCAGATAGGCTCGCACCCCTGCCGAGTGGCAGATTCGTACAACCTCCTGTAGGTCTTCCGGAGCAAAATTGTTTGCGCTGTGGGAGCGCATATTAAGGCGCCCTACGCCAAAGTAAACGGCATCCGCTCCTCCCTGTATGGCCGCTTGCAGGCACTCGAAGTTACCCGCAGGAGACATAATCTCAAGAGATTCTGTCTCCCAATTATCCCCCTGCACCCCCAGGGGACGGGGGGCGTTTCCCCCGAAACCCCCTGCGTCGCTTCGCTCCTTACTCCGGTGGTCAAATGATATCATTATTCTGAGAACTTAAATTCTTTAGCTTTACGGAGAGCCTGGCGAAGCTGCTCGTCGTAGCGAACGCGGAGCTTTATGCCGTCCGGCTGGAAGTAGTAACGCACGACTATCTCTTCTTCGATGAAGGGCACGATCTCCGGCTTCATCAGCCTCAAGAATTCCTCCTTCTCCATATTCAAGGCCTTCTCCAGAGCATCCAGCTCGGCCTTCATGGTCTCCTCCAGACCGTCACGGCGCAGTTCCTTGCGCACATAGTCGAAGTAGGTTCGGGCGCTGGAACGATAGTCGAACTCCTTTCCCTTGGCGAACTCTATGAATTCATCGTACTCGGCATCGCTGAGGAAGAACTCCTCGGTGGGGACGATACTGCGGTGCGCCTTCACATATTCCAAGGCGTACTGCTCCACGACACCGTTCATTACCAGCGAATAGGTAAGGCGGCTGTATTCGCGCGGCTTAACCTCGATGTCTGGAGTAATGCCGCCGCCGTCGCGCACCGTACGGCCCATCGCGGTCTTGAACTCATGCGTGAGTGAATCGGGGATGTGCCCCACGGAGCCGTCCTCGTTGCGGTGCGAGTAGTCGATGGCCTGCACGCAGCGGCCGCTGGGGGTATAATACTTGGCCGTGGTGAGCTTCATCTGCCCTCCGTAAGGCAGCGGGCGTATGCTCTGCACAAGACCCTTGCCGAAGGTGCGGGTGCCAATCACAATCGCACGGTCCATATCTTGAAGTGCTCCGGAGACGATTTCGGATGCCGACGCCGAGCCGGAATCTACCAGCACGATAAGCGGAATCTCTGTATCCAACGGCGCTTTAGTGGTGACGCTGCTGTAGCCGGAGCCCTCAGCCCTGCCCTTCGCGGTTACTACCAGGGAGCCTTTGGGAACGAAGATAGATACAACTTCGGTGGCCTCAGACATCAGTCCGCCGCCATTGCCTCGGAGGTCGAGCACCAGCGTATCCAGCTGCCCACGGGTACGGAGGTCCTTGATAGCAGCGCGCATCTGTTCTCCCACTCCCTCTGTGAACCCGGTTTGATAAATGTAGCCGGTATGAGGGGCTACGTAGCCATAGTACTCAATATCAGGGAGATGGATATTCTGGCGCGTGATGCGTATCTCTTTGAGCTCTCCGGTATATACCTTCTTCACCTTGAAGAGCACCTTGGTGCCGGGGGTGCCGCGCATCTTCTCGCTACACTCAGCGCTGGTAAGCCCCACCACGCTCTGGCCGTCGATGGTAAGAATCTCGTCGCCGCAGCGCAGGCCGTTCTTCCATGCGGGAGAGTCTTTATAAGGCTCGTTGATGATTACGTTGCCCTGACGGTCGGGTTTGTAAATAATTGCACCGATACCGCCATAAGACTTGTTAATCATCATCTTAAGGTCTTCGTTCTCCTCTTCCGGGATGTATACCGTGTAAGGGTCCAGGTTGGAGAGCATGGCATCTACGCCGGCTCTCTCGATGCGGTCGAGCGGAAGGGAGTCTACGTAAGAACGGTTGAGCTCCTTGAGGATGGAATTATGAATCTCTGTCCACTTGCCTAGCTTGAAGCTCCTGGACTGGGCGCCTGCTCCTACGCACAAAGCAACCAACGCCAGCGAAAATATAATCTTTTTCATACAGTTCATCTTTATTCGTGTCCGTTTTCTTGCAACCACAGTGCCATTGCGCGCAAGGCCTTGCCCCTATGGGAAATACGGTTTTTTTCTTCGTCCGGAAGCTCGGCCACGCTGCATTCCGGGTGTTCGTCGGCGATAAAAACCGGATCGTAACCAAAGCCTCCGCTTCCGCTGCGGGCGGTGGCTATCTGCCCTTCCATAACGCCCTCAAAGAATTGCATGCTGCCTCCAATTATCAGAGTTACAACGCTGCGGAAGCGCGCGGTGCGAGGTTCTCCTGGATGCTTTTGGAGCTCTCGAAGGAGGGCGTCGATGTTGGCAGAGAAATCGTGGTCCGGCGGCAACTGGAGCCCGTCGCGCCGGGCGATATCTACAGCAAACCGCGCCGCATGTGCCCCTGGAGCACCTCCCAGAGCATCCACCTCCAGGCCGGTATCGTCGGCAAAACAATCTACCCGGCAGATAGAGTAGAGCGCTTCTGCCTTCTGTATTGAATTGTCTTTGATATCGAACGCAGTCTCCGGGAGCTCATCGGTGATGCCCAGATCTGCGGGAGTAAGCAACTCAAAACCGGGTCCGAGTATTTCCTGGGCCTCGCGCAGCTTGCCTTTGTTGCCGGTTGCGAATACAAGTTTCATCCTACAAATATATCTATTTTAATTCTTATCTTTGCGTTTATGTTCAACGAAAAAACAATCGACATTCGTTTCCCGGAGAGTCCGGAAGGTCTGTACGACCCGCTGCGCTACATGATTGCTATCGGGGGCAAAAGGATACGTCCCCGCCTGTGCCTGAGCACCTACGCCCTGTATCGGGGCAGCGATTTCCCGCCTGAGGTGCTTGAATTGGCCGCCGGCCTTGAGGTTTTTCATACTTTCACTCTCATCCACGACGACATAATGGACCGTTCTCCGCTGCGCCGTGGAGTTGAAACGGTTTGGAAGAAGTGGAACGAGGAAACTGCGATTCTGAGCGGAGATGTGATGCTGATAGAGGCATATAAGCGCATCTGCAAGGCTCCTGCGCACTGCCGGGCAGAAGTGCTGGAGCTTTTCTCGCGTACCGCAGAGGAAGTTTGCGAGGGGCAGCAGTTCGATATGGACTTTGAGCATTTGGATATTATTACCATGGACGATTACGCCAAGATGATAGGCCTCAAGACGGCCGTACTGCTGGCATGCTCTGCCAAGATGGGGGCCATAGCTGCCGGTGCACCGGAGGCGGAATGTGAGGCGCTCTATCGATACGGCTACGAACTTGGCATGGCGTTCCAGATTGCCGACGACTATCTGGACGCTTACGGTGACGAAAAAGTGTTCGGCAAGCCTATTGGAGGAGATATCATCAACAGAAAGAAGAGCTGGCTCACCGTGCATGCGCTTGAGAAGACAGATAACCGCGAGGATTTCCTTAAAACTTTTTGCCAGGATTGTACTGACGATGCTTCGGCAAAGGCCAAGATTCTGAAGGTCAAGAGTTTATATGACGGTCTCGGAGTTGCAGAAGACGCCCGGGCAGAGATTCTGAGGTATTCCGAGCGCGCCATGGAGGCTGTTGAGGGACTGTCTTTTGATGTGGCTCCGCTTAAAGTTTTTGCAGACAGCTTGATAGGTCGCGCAAAATGAGAGAGGCCACCGTCGTCAAGAATGCCGGCAGCCACTTTTTGCTAAGCGAGCTGCCCCGATGGGAGCCATTCCCGGCGGTGCTTCGCGGCAAGGTGCGCCTGGAACGCTCCGGAGCCACAAATCCTGTGGCCGTGGGAGATAAAGTTCTGTATGAACTTGAAGGGCCTGCCGCAGACTCTCTGCATCCGGCTGTAATCAAAGAAGTACTGCCACGCAGCAATTATGTGATTCGAAGGAGCACCAATCTGTCGCGCCAGTCTCATGTGATAGCTGCCAATCTTGACCAGGCCCTGCTGGTTGTGTCGCTGTATTTCCCGGAGATTAAGCTGCCTTTCCTGGACAGGCTCTTGGTGACCTGCGAAGTATATGGAGTTCAGGCAGTTATCGTGCTTAATAAAGTAGATTTGTACCGTGAGCTTGCGCCGGACCAAGTGGCCGATTTCTGCCGGATTTATCGCGGGGCCGGGTACAAGGTCCTTGAGTGCTCCGCTCTTACCGGCGAGGGAATAGAAGAATTGCGAGGGCTGTGCTGTGGCCGCACAAGCCTTGTGAGCGGCGAGTCAGGGGTTGGCAAATCATCTATTATCAAGGCATTAGATCCTTCTCTTGATCCCAAGATAGGGCTTATAAGTACCGCACACCTTCAGGGCAAGCACACTACCTCTTTATACGAGATGTATCCGCTACAGAGCGGCGGCTTTATTGTAGATACCCCCGGACTCCGAGGCTTCGGCTTGGTAGACCTGGAGAAGGAAGAAATCTCTAAATATTTCCCCGAGATGCTCCGGGTAGCGGACAATTGCCGTTTTGTGCCCTGCACTCATACCCACGAACCTGGCTGCGCCGTAAAGCAAGCCCTCCAAGACGGCACCATCAGCCCCGAGCGTTACAACTCCTACCTCGGAATGCTGGAAGAAGACAAGAAGTTCCGGTAAAAGGTTCACATCGGCGCTTCACCGTTGCCGGAGGTACATCCCGATGGACCTCCGGGCGCAAAAACGGCCTAAAATGCTGCCGGAGGTACAGGTCAATGTACCTCCGGCAACGCAAGGAGCGCTTCCATCCAGCACGGCATCTGAAACAGCTGTCCTCCGGCAACGGTAAAGGGTGATTCCGCCAAGCACGGGGGCTGAAGTGCAGTCCTCCTGCTCCGGAGAGGTGTTATAAAGATTTATAAGGCTATGCTGCCGCTGTAAACGGTGCGGGCGGGGCCGGTCATGAGGAGGGCGCCGTGGTTGGAGAAGATTTGGAGGGGGCCGCCGTCCATTACTATGGTGTAGGAGATGCCGGAGGGAATGGGTCCGGAGATGTCGGGGTTGGGAATGTTTCCGGGGAGGCCGAGGGTGAGGGCGGCGGCAGCTGTGGCGCAGGCGCCGGTGCCGCAGGCGAGGGTGATGCCGCTGCCGCGCTCCCATACGCGCATACGGAGATGCCCGGACGAAATGCCGCAACTAACGTCATTTATAGATTTGCCCGCACTATCTCCAGGCAAGACAGAAACAAACTCTACATTAATACTGTCCGGGAACAGAGGATGATTCTCTATCGCTGGGCCGACTGCAGCAAGGTCTACAGAATCGGCATCGTCGCAAAAGACCACAAAGTGCGGATTCCCCACATCCACAAGAGTACCGCGAAAAACCTGGCCGCAAGCCTTGAGCGTCAACTCCTTCTGCACAATCTCAAAGCCGCTCATATCTACAGTAACGCTCTCTACAAGACCGTCGGCGCCGAGGCGCAGGAACAGCCGTTTAACTCCGGAAAGAGTCTCTAAACTAAGTTCCAAAGAGCGCGTTAACCCCTTGTCGTACACATATTTAGCCACACAGCGGGCAGCATTGCCGCACATCTTCCCCTCTGAGCCGTCGGCATTAAACATACGCATAGAGAAATCGGCACATACGGACGAACCGATAAGCACCAGGCCGTCGGCCCCCACGCCAATGTGCCTGTCGCTTAAACGCACAGCCAGCTCAGATGGATCGTCGATAGCAAAGCGCCCGGCATCAACGTAGATATAGTCGTTGCCGAGCCCCTCCATCTTTGTGAATTCCAGGCGCATCAGAATACCCAGCCGAGGTTTATGATACTGCCGTAATTGAGCCGTGTCCTGCCTTGATCGACAAAGAGATTGCTGAGCTGCCAGCGGAAGTTCCACTCCACCAGGACAGGGCCTACCTGAACTCCAAAAACGGCCGCCAGACCTCCTTGATTCTTGTTAATCCCCCACCCCGGGTCGGAGATGCTGAACGAGTTACGCAGGGCGTAGCGGTAATAACCACCAAATCCCACATAGGCTGCAGATGATGAATCACCGGTCTGCAACAATACATAAGCCGGAACAGTTATAGACTGCTGGGAATAACTCTGAGCCTTGCCAAGCGCCTCGGTAAGATCTGGGAAGTAGCTGTTGGTAAACTCGTAGAGGGCATTGGCCTGAAAACCAATCTTGCCCAAATTAACCCGCCCCATAAGACCTGCGTTCCAACCTTTGTCGGCATCGGTAGTCATACGGGCATCTGCAAAGCGCATGCTTGTAAGGCCGGCTCCAAGGACAATTCCTCCCTCAAATACAGGGCGCTTACCCTCGTGCTTGCGAGCAATCTTGCCGCTGGAGGCAAAACTCTTATCAGAAGCCGCAAGCACAGCAAAATCAGCAAGAAAACCACTCACTTTATCGAGCCCGTCGTAATCTATGAGCTCCGGCTTGTCGCCTGGCTGGTGATAAGGCGACTTAAGGCCTGTAGTAACGGCAAGCGTAGGTACGCGCTTTTTCGCAAATCCTTGAGTATCAGTGGCCGTAAAGAGGGAATTCTCGAAATTCTTGGTCTTGACAGTAATCGTATGCCTCTGCGCTGCCGTCGCAACAAGCTTTTCTCCGTCTTTTATGGTTGCGATTCCGTCCATGAGGAGCTGGCCGCTCTTGCCGTACCAGCCCACCATGTCGATGCTCATCATGAGCTTTACCTTGTCTATTCCTATCGTAGCGTCCAGGAATTCGGCAAGTGCATTGGAGCCATAAAGACCGATTTCCTCGGCATCGAAGGCAGCAATAATCACACTCCGCTGAAGGTCCTCGCGATGCGCGCAGAGCTCCCGGGCTATCTCAATAAGAGCTGCACTTCCCGAGGCATTGTCGTCTGCACCAGGATACACTTTCCCGTTCTTGATACCCAGATGGTCGAAGTGGGCGCCCAGCACTATATATTCGTCCTTCAGCGAGTTACCCTCGATTACACCCAGCACGTTGGCGTAGTGCTTGCCGTCTTTCTCGAACGGCAGCACAAAATCACCGCCGAAGTAAGGCTTGAGCCCGCACTCCTTATATCGGGCCACTATATAGTATCGCGCCAGCTCCGCCTCCGGAGAGCCGGCGGCGCGCCCCTTCAGGGAATCGGACGCAAAATAATATACGTACTCAGCGAGTCTTTCTTTTCGAGACTGAGCGGCTGCGTTTACCTCGTGGAGCAGGAGTGCGGCGAGGAGCAGCGGCAGGATCGAGAGAATAGTCTTCTTCATTTTCTATAAGTTCAAAATCGAGTTGACGATGTTCCAGATTTGCCCCGGCAACTTTGATTCGTACCCGGTCTCCGAGGCGATACTCGCGCCTGGTGCGGCGGCCCACAAGGCGATAATGCCCTTCGTCGAATTCGTAGAAATCGGAGAGCATCTCGCGCAGCGGCACCATCCCCTCGATGTGCGTTTCTTCAAGTTCTACGTACATTCCCCATTCGGTGATACCCGAAACGGCACCGTCGAACTCCATGCCCACCTTATCTTGCATGTACTCTACCAGCTTGTATTTCACGCTGGTACGCTCGGCGTCGGCGGCCACGAGCTCACGCTCGGAGGCATGCACGCATTCCCTTTCGAACTTACTCTTGTCTTCTGAGTTGCCGCCGCGCAGGTAGCTGCCCAGCAGTCGGTGCACCATAAGGTCGGGGTAGCGGCGGATGGGCGAGGTGAAGTGCGTATAGAACGGGAATGCGAGGCCGTAGTGGCCAATATTGTCGGTGCTGTAAACGGCCTTGGCCATGGAGCGCAGGGCGATATTCTCGAAGGCGTCGTATTCCGGCTTGCCCTGGGCGGCTGCGAGCAGCTCCCGCAGCGAGCGGGCAGCTCCCTTGCCGTTGGTGGCCTCCGCCATCTTGTAGCCGAAGTTGGAAGCGAAGCCGCGCAGCCCCTCAAGCTTCTCGTAATTGGGCTCACCGTGCACGCGGTAAACGAAGGTCTTTGCGCTCTTCATCGCCACTCCGTTCATCTTGCCGCCTGTGGCCACAAACTCCGCCACACTGCGATTGGCCAGCAGCATGAACTCCTCTATGAGGTTGTTTGCCTCCTGCGCACGCTTCTGGTACACCCGCAGGGGCTTGCCGTTCTCGTCCACCTCCACCTTCATCTCGGGGCGGTCGAAATTGATGGCACCGGCACGGAAGCGGGCGTCGCGAAGCTGCCGGGCAAGGCGGTTAAGCGTGAGGATTGCCTCCTCCAACGGGCTGCGCTCCCCTTCTGCGGGGGGATTCTCTATGATTGCCTGCGCCTGGCCGTAGTCCATGCGGCGGTCGGAGCGGATGACCGTGCGGCCGAACCAGCGGGACTTCACCGCCCCCTTGGGACCGAGCTCGAAGACCACGGAGAACGTGAGCTTGTCTTCATCTTGCCGCAGCGAGCAGAGCTTGTTGCAAAGCTTCTCGGGCAGCATGGGCACGGTGCGGTCTACCAGATACACGGAAGTTCCACGCTCACGCGCCTCGGCGTTCACGGGGCCGCCCGGCTTCACATAATGCGACACGTCTGCGATGTGCACGCCCACCTCGTAATTACCGTTCTGAAGCTTGCGGAACGACAGGGCATCGTCGAAATCCTTTGCGTCGGCGGGGTCGATAGTGAAGGTGAGCACGCTGCGGAAGTCCTTGCGGCCCTTGAGTTCCTCGGCGGTAATCTCGTCGGGAATCTTGTCGGCGGCGTTCTCTACCTCACTGCTGAATCGGTAAGGCAAGTTGAACTCCGTAAGTATGGCGTGCATCTCGGTATCGTTGTCGCCGGGAGTCCCGAGCACGTCGGAGATATGGCCGAAGGGGCATGCCTCGCCACGCTTCCAGCCATCTACCACAGCCGCCACTTTCATGCCGGCCTGCGCCCCCATGCTGCGGGCCTGCTCGGCGTCCACTGCAATGTCGTAGGGCATGTTCTTGCTCTGCATGAGTACCCAGGCCTGGGCCCCGACATAGTGCATATAGCCCACGAAGGGTGCCTTGCTATGTTCCAGAATCTCAACCACTTCGCCCTCAAGGCGCTTGCCCTTTACGTTGTGTCGGGACACGGCCACCCTCACTATGTCGCCGTTCAGGGCGTGGCGGGTACGGGATGCTTTGACGTAAATGTCGTCTTCCTGACCCTCAACAATCACGAAGATAAAACCCTCGCGGGTCATCTGCGCACGGCCAACTAATTGCTGCACAGGCCTGCGGGCCTGATGCTTTGATTTTTGCTGCTTCTGCTGTTTCTTTCTCTTCATGTTCTCTATACGTGGCTCAGCAGGGCTTTGAAGCCCTCGGAGCCGGGCAGGAATTCTATTTTGTCTGCGCTGGCAGGTACCAGAATGCACTCATCGGCGGCAATCTGCTCTGTGCAGTCTTGCGTCTCAAGAGTTGCGGAACCCTCCAGGCACATCACGATTAGGAAGCTGTCTATCTGGCTGAGGTCTTTGCAGAAAGGCTTCTGCAGATCGATTACCGAAGTAGTGAAGTACTTGCAGCTAACAAGCTGTACGTCTGCGTCTTTGCTCGCTTCGTAGTGGGTGCGGTAATCGGGATAGACCTTGTAATCAAGGGCTTCCTTTGCCAGCTCGGTATGAAGGGGGCGTAGCTTGCCATCCAGGCCGGGGCGATTGTAGTCCCAGATACGGTAGGTAGAATCGGAAGTCTGCTGAATCTCAGCAATATAGCTGCCTTTCAGCAGAGCATGGACGCGCCCGGTAGGGATGAAGAAAACATCACCCGCCTTTACCTTATGATGTGCGATGACGTCTGTTATCGTGCCGTCGGACACCCTGCGCACATATTCTTCGGGCGTGATTTCCCGGGAGAAGCCGGCCATGAGCTCGGTGCCTTCCTCGGCCCGGATCACATACCACATCTCGGTTTTGCCGTGCAGCCCCTGGCGCTCCTGCGCGAACTCCTCGGAAGGGTGCACCTGGATGCTCAGCGCATCGTGCACATCCAGGAACTTCACCAGCAGAGGGAACTCATCGCCAAATTCGGCATACACCTTGGAGCCCACGAGGCGCTCCTTCTCCTTTGCAATCAACTCATTGATGGTAAGCCCCTTGCAGGGCCCGTCAGCAACCGTCGAAAGCCTCTCGGGATAGCCCGAAAGCACCCACAGCTCACTCCCCCAAACCATGGGGCGCAATATTGGTTCCAGTCTGTACATCTGTGCACTTATATATTAACTTGCAAATGTACAGAAAAAGAATTAGAATCCGTACGCTTAAGTCGCTGCGTATTCTTTATTTCCAATCTACCTCGAAAGCCTTGGGGCGGGTCATTGTCTGGGTGCTCACGTTGCCGAAACGGTCGGTCACGCTGATTTCCAGTGTAGAAGTATCGCTGGATGCCTGCACCCGGAAAATGTGCTGCGTACGAGCAGGCATGAACGCATCGGTGGCATTGCTGCCATTCTCGTACCTCACTGCCGGATAAGCAACGATATGCATGGGATCGTAGGCCTGGAAGAGCCTTGTAACCGTGAGGTCCTTAGAACCCTCTTTAACAGATATCTTCCAGGAAGAGTCGTAGTTCCATACGTTGATATACACAATGTTCTTGGGTATATTCGTACCGTCAGGGGCACCCACGTAGGTAAACGAGCCATCTCCAGAGGCAGCAAGCTTCTCGAAGGAGGACTTGCGGGTAGCAGTAGCGTTGGGGCACCAATTTGAGGCAGAGAGGTCCATGCAATTGCGGTCATAAGTCTTAAACTGCCTGTTCGTTCCGAGCCCGAATCCCTTGTATCTCCATGTCATTGTGCCGTTGGAAAGATTGTACACCGTATAACCGGCCGGGGTGCCGTCCTTGGCCACATTGTACGTATTCACAAGAGTACTGCCGGGCCCCCACGAGGCCTCTTTGGTAATGCTGAACCGCCCGGTCCACCACCAGGTAGCGCACAGCGAGCCGGCATTGTGTTCGTAAACCGAAGAGTTTACCTCCACATTGTTGAGCGTATGCGTATGGCCGGACAATATGTGCAGTTTGCGGCCGCTTCCTACTGCAGAACGCAATTTGCTGGCACAACGGTACGCATAATGATAGCCTTCCTCGTCTGCCGGAAGATAGGCCGGTTCGTGCATAGAGACTATCACCGGCATAGAAGAACTCACTTTGGCAAGATCTGCTTTCAGCCAGTCGATCACGTAATCAGACAAGTCGTCATAGCTGGAGCGGCCGCTCACGGTACCGTTGTTCTCACAGATAACATTGTCCAGCGAAACCACATGATACCCTGCTACGTTGAACGAATAGTACAGGGGCCCTATAGTCCTGCGGTACGGTATGGCGGTGTCCCAGTCGCCCTTTGCTGCATAAGTATAGTCGTGATTGCCTATTGTATGCCAGAGCTGGAAATCGCAGCCGGAGAAGTCGGCGGCAATCTCTTTTCTGTACTCGGAGAGGTCGAAATTGCAGTTTGCATAGCCGGAAGAAGAGTCCCAGTACTGATCCCAGGACATGTCACCAAGGGTGAGGAAGTACACTCTCTTGCCCTGACCCGCTGCAATCTGCGCCTGCACCTTGAGTTCTTCTGCCTGCAAACGGAATTGCCTAAGGTCGTAAAGGGCATTGCGGTTGCAGAGGTGGAAGTCTCCCATGACTAGCATCACACATTCTGAATTATCTACCGCCTTGAGCGTGAAATTATGCTCTTCGCGAGTAGAGACATCGCCGGTGAGCGTCTGCCAGAATTGCGGGAAAACGCCGTCTGCTTGCACCTCATATCCCTGGGGCTGGCTAATGAACACATACCCGTGCTTCTTTGCAGAGGCAAACCCATAACCACCGTCGGCACCGGTAGTTGTAACCACGTAACCGTCGGACACCACCACGCCGGGCAATGGATTGCCGTTGCTGTCTGTGACCGTACCGTACACGTTGCCCACGGGGCCGGGGCTGGCCGAGCCCTCCGTCAACTTGACGTCATCGATGAAGAAACGGTACTTACCGCTGGCGGTATAACTGGAGACCGCAGGCCGGATGCAAATGCGCGTGGTGCTCGACAGGCCGCCGAGCTCGAACTCTTTGAGCTCCCAATTGAGAGTTGACGACTGCGAGAACTCTGTACTTACAGGGGCTCCCGTGTCCATGCAGACGCCACCATTCAATACCTCAACCACATACTTCTGGTCTGCATCCTGAGAGCTCCAGCGGAAAGACAGCTTAGCCGAGCAGGCACCGCCCAAATCTACCGCCGGCAGCTGTATGCCGGTGTGATAGTTGGTCTTTCCGAACTTGAGGTAGTTCTCCTGGATGTAAAGGACGTTGTCGTCGCGGCCGGAAGCCTTAGCCAGATCTACGTAGCCATGCGCAGTGAAGCCCTGGCCGATGCTGTCGCTGAATTTGGTCCAGATGTTTGGCTGGGCGTAAGGAGGTGTTGCAGAAGTGTTGGTGCTCTGCGTCTCTACTGGCTGCAGGTTGACGGATGCCTTGCCGTGAGCGTCGGAGTAAACGGTGTCGAAATAGCGGTAAAGCCAATCGAAGCCGTCGGCAAAGTACACTCGGGTTACAGTGGCTGCGGAATTGATGTTCACGTTGAGCGTAGTCACCTTGCCGCTCTCAAGCAAAATATCCTTGTCCAGCGTAACTGCCTTAACTGCCTCGTGTCCCTCGGTCAGCACCGTGATTGTGAGGGAAGTACCTGATTCCAGCTTACCCGGATTGACTATCAAGAAAACGGCATTGCCGGCGAAAGGCATAGGCGAGTCGGACAGTTCTGCCGTGACGTCTCCCCTGCCGGCCACCATCTGCGGCGATGCTGCATCTTGTGCGGTAAAATCGTAGCGGAACGCTCCTGTAAGCTCTGCTGCCGACGACTCCAGGCGCACAGACTTGATACCCTCCGAAGAAAGCACCGAGCCGTTGGTAGAATCGTGAAGCACCAGCTTGATTATGGCCCCGATGCGGCGGAAGCGCATGTTTTCTACCGTAGCCGAAGAGCCGGAGACCAGCACATCCTGCGGAACGCCTGCGAGCAGGTCGGCTTTGGGGTCAAAAGAGCCGGGCACCGGGAACTGCACATAAGGAATTTCCAAGTCGATGATTAAATCAGATTCCGATGCGTAGAAGGCCCTGGAGGGATAAAAAGCATATACCGTATGATTGCCTTCGCTTACCGACGCAGAGCCGGTAAAGCTGGCCTTGCTACCGGCAGAAGCAGCGTTTGTGAGCGTAGCGTCCGGAGAGGCGGCGCCGTCAGACCAAGAGTCAAAGAATACACCCAGCTGGTCCCCTGCATTCCACTTTGCGACCACACCGCTGCCGGTCTCTTCTATGTACGTCCTGGTTCCGGGATCATCGGTGCCGATGGTAAGCTGCACACCGGCGGCGCTGCCGCCAGGCACCCCATCCTGCTCCAATTCTAGAGAGCAAGAGCAAAGCACCCCCATGGCGAAAAGCGAAAGGAATAAGCTATATCTCATACTCATCACCATACTCTATAAAACCTGCTTCGCCTTCGCCACCCGGCGAATCAACAATCATAAACCACCCCTCAGCGTCCAGTGACTGGACGCTGATTAACGGGGTTATGTAAATATGCTTTTTCAAGACAGACTGGTTAACAATGACTACTAGTAAATATCCGTCACCTTGACTTCCAAGAAACCAACCCTGATATTATTCCCTTTTGAATTTTGGGCATTAGTCAACTTTAAGTCGAAAGTATTGCCGGTAAAAGCGGAGCTAAAGCTAATATCATACGTAAGCACATATACCTTCTTGCTCCAATCGGAAGTATAATTACTAGCTGATAGCGACCCTACCGTCACATTAGCAGTATCTGAAGTCAAAGATACATACGAGCTTGTGCCATAATTACAGTGGATAGTGACCCGGACAGCCTTCACTCCGGCACAAGGGATATCAGCGATGCTCCAATACCCGCTCCCCTTAGCAACCAGAAGATTCATCATATTGCTCGGTTTGGCAAGCGTTCCGCTATAATTACTTGGAACATAAACCAAACCATCATCATAAAGTTTTGTAGAAGTGCCATTTTGCGAGTACTTAACCGCAGCTCCGCCGTAAACTGTGGTGGTAGCATTGGCACTCTTATTATATGCCTCAGGTGTCGCATCTTTACTTCCTCCTTCCCATGTTTCACTAAGAAGAATATCATTGACTTTAATTGAGCCGGAAACCGGAGCGCTTTGATTAATCTTTATGGAGTACGAGTCAGTAGCTACAGACGCGCTGGTGCTTACTGTTACGGAATACTCAACGGTAGATGAGCCGGTGTTCTTAGGAACTGAAAGGGTAAGGATTGCAGGGCCGGTGCCGGAAGTCTTGTCAAGCGAGGCTCCGGTGCCATTGACAGACGCAGTCCATGCCACATTACCAAAAACATAAACAGGCACTTCACTAGCCTCTGCTGATACAACTACTGCATCCGTTGTCCCGCTTTCATTGGTCACTTTGAACCTGGGAGTGGTGTCCGGGTCACCCTTGAGACGATAAATCTTTACCGGATTCGTGGTGGTGCTACTAGCATAAGCAGAGAAAATGCTGTAGCCGGGATTATGGCGTATCAGGTTGCTGGTCGTTGCGGTCACAAGGGACTGGATGATTGCCCTTGTAGCATCAGGTGCTTCTTTATCTGCCTCCGTGACATCTCCGAATGAAATATTCCAGCTTGCAGTAGCATCAATAGCTGTGTTAGTCTTAAGGTGATTCTGACCCGCTGCAGTGCCCGCCGCATAAAGATATCCCTCGGTAATAGTTGCCTTGAGTGCCCAGGTACCAGGAATCATTCCGTCTTCCAGCTGGATAATCTCTACAGAAGAAGAAGGGTCCAGAATGGTATTTTCGACTCTGTTTATTCCCGCCTGACTGCGGTTATTGGTATTCTGTCCGGTACTCATTGCATAATCTGCATCTGCATCTGCCGCAGCAACAATGAGCTTGTCGCCCCAGTGAAGGTCATTTTCAGAAGTAATCAGTTGATACTCAACGGGAGGAACAGTTTCTATACCAGACATATTCACCGAGAAACTGGCCACATCGCCGCAAGCAAGGCTTGCGTTTGCAGGAAGTGTAATGGTCTTTGTGAGCGTACCCTTGTCGGTATTGATTATAAGCTTGAGATTCTTGCCGCTGAGATCTGCTGGCACAATTGCGCACCATATCTCATCTGTTGTGGAAGTACTCACAGTAACGTTGTTGAACTGCGAAGTTCCCTCGCCGTTATATTTTCCTGTTGCCGGAAGAAAATAGTTGCGTCCGGCAAGTATACAGTCCTCCGGCGCCTCTATTATTACACTCTGAAGAGTGGCACCCTCAGCAAGACTTACGTTCTTGAAGAAGATGTGCAAGTATGCAGACGCGTGCGCAAAAGACACGGGGACCTCATCAGTCAGCGAGGTAATTTCGCTCGAGACAGCATAGAGCATCTGAGCAGCCTCGTCGGGACCGGCTGGGGTTGATTTCTGGGCTGCAGGTATTTCTAACTGTATAGTCTGGTTAGTTTTGTTGGCTCCCTTCAACGAAGCCTCGGGGCTCACGAATATGAACTGGTAGGACGTTGCGCTGGCAAGGCCATCCACAAAAATATGAGCAGACTTACCGTCACTGGCAGGAGTGAGTTCTGCGCTCTTGACTGTTGTATCTGTAGTTAAAACATATCCGACGCTCTTGTCTGTTTCCGACCAAAGAACGGGATACTTTTCGTCGCTGTTCTTCTCGCCAAAGGTGGTTTTGGTATCGGGAGCCAGTGCAATGAAACGGGCGCTTACTTCCTGAGAAGATTGTGAAGAGGTCTGTTCGATGTCTTTGTTGCAAGAAACGAACACAAGTGCCGGCAGAAGGGCTGAGAGTAAAACTATCTTTTTCATAAGCTCTTCCTATTAAAAATCTCCCCAGAAAGCCTCCGGGTTGGTATCGTTAATACTGCCGTTAGACCCAAGTGAGTCCTGCAGCAAAGTGTCCTGGATATCTGCAGTTACAGAATCACAGTCCGGGGTAGAATAAACTCTTTTCATATTGTACTATTGTATTTCTGTCACAGTGAGCTCAACGTCTGCAATGCGGACATTATTCTTTGAATGGCCGTTTACAAAGGTGATGCTGAAGGAATCTCCGCTAAAGGAAGCGTCAAAGGTGATCTCGTAGGTTTTGGCATAGTAATTCTTTCCCCATTGGGACAGTACTCCATCGTCGTCCTGCTGAAGACTGCCTACAGTAACGCCTTCGGTATCTGAAGTGATAGCGGTGGGGATAGCTTTATAATTAGCATTGAATGTAAGCGTAGCTTTTTTGACTCCAGTACATGGAATTCCGGCGATTTTCCACCATCCGCCAAAGGCGAGAAGAAGATTATTCATGTTTTCCGGAAGAGCCAAGCTGCCGCTATACTTGCTGGGCACATACACAAGACCGTCTGTCTTAATATATGTGTCTGAGCTCTTCTGGGTATATTCAATATCTGCACTTCCATAAACCTTGGTTGTACCTTTTTCGCTTGCCAGATAGGCGGAAGGGGTCTGGCCGGCTGTACCCCCCACCCAAGTTTCTCCGAACAGTAACGTACCTACAGGTATTGCCTGGGTATTCTTTACGTTCTGAGTAATGCTGAAGGAATAGGATGCAGTGGATACAGAAGCGCTCGTGCTCAGGGTGACGGTTATGGTCTTTGCCTCCGTTGAGGTATTCTCGGGAATGGTCAGTGTAAGCTTATCGTACCCGGTGCCAGCAGTCTTGTCGAGGGTAGCACCACCTGTCGCGGACGCAGTCCAGGCTACGTTACCAAACACATATACAGACAAAGAATTGGCAGAACTGGATATAGTCTTCCCGCCGGAAGGCATAGTAACGTTGAAGCGGGGAGAATCGTCTGCTGCTCCACTGAGGCGATAGAGCTTTATGGGGAACATGCTCGTGGTCTCGCCGTAGCAAGAGAACAGGTTGCTTTCTACGTTATAACGCATCAAAGGTCTGTTGGGCACAATGGCCTTTACAATTGCGCGCTGGGCATCGGGAGCCGCCTTGTCGTTGTCGGTGAAATCGCCGAAAGAAATGTTCCAACTACCGAGCTCATCCAAATCTTGTTGGGTGCGAAGATAGTTCCCGGCGTTGTCGTAACCAGCAGCAGCATAGAGGTAACCGTCATTTTCTCCGCCGCTCGCAACAAAGGACCAAGTACCGGGAATCACTCCATCCTCGAGCTTGATAACCTCAACGGCAGGGCTGGGGTCGGTGATGGTTCCGTCGCCCTTTGTGACTCCGGTGCCGGAACGATTGTTGCTATTTTGTGCTGTAGAGAGTGCGAAGTCGTATTCGGCCGCAACCACTATGATACGGTCTCCCCAGTGCAGCTCATCTGCCGATGTCACCAGATTATAAACAACGGGGGCGGTCAAAGATACTCCGCTCATATCCACAGTCATCTTGAAGATCTTGCCGCTCCTGAACTCTTTGCCGGAGGGGATAGCGAGAACTTTGGTGAGTGAACCCTTGTCCGTCACAATGGAAACGGTGAGGTTGGTGCCCGACAGGTCCACGGGGGCGATAGCACACCACACGTTGTCAAGAGTTTCCGGGCTGATGGATATAGACTTAAGCATGCTGGGGCCCTCTACAAAAGAGCCGTCGGAGACCTTCCTGTAGAAGCGTCCTGCAATGTTGACGTCAGAAGATATGTTGACAGACTGCACCTTAGCGCCGTTCAAGTTAACATTGGTGAACACCATGTGCAAGTACTCAGGAACGTGCTTGAGGGTGAGGCTTACCTTCTCAGGAAAATCGAGGGAATAATCGGATACCCCCACCATCACCTGGGCTCGCTCGTCGGGAGTTGTTGCAGTACAGGTCTGGCCGGAGGGGATTTCTACCATTATTCGGTTTTCGGTGGAGTTGACGCTTTTGAAGGCTACCAGAGGGTTAACCACAACAAACTGGTAGTACCCTGTCTCGGCCACATCCTGTGAGAATGTGGCAGTTTTGCGGTCTGCCGAAACGGAAACATTTGCCTCTTTGACTTCACCAAAGTTGAGGGAAACGCCAACCTGCTTGTCGTTCTCGCTCCAGAGAACGGGGTAAGTTGAGCCATCCGGGGTGCCGAAAACGGTCTTTGTTTCAACGGAAGATGCGGTAAAGTGTACAGTGCGGACATTTGACATGTTGTCGATCTCCGCTTTTTTAGTGCAGGAAAGCACAAGGGCTGCAAAGGCAGCAAAGAGAACTAACTTTTTCATTGTCAAATGCTTTTAAAACAAGAACTCTTCCTCAATTGCGTCTTCTAGATTAACGCCATCGAAGGATGTCGTTTCCATAAAACTGGCCCATAATTCCAGTATCTGGTAATCTGTAACAGGTTTGATGTACTGATTCATTGTGGTTAGTATTATGATACGTGATTAATTGGCATTAAAACTCCAAAGTTAATAAAAAAAGAATTACTTTCCCTATTTTGGGAAGCGTCATTCATGAGGAAATCTTTTTTCGTATCTTTGCAGTAGCTATGGTTGAGTTTGATAATTATACCGAAAATTTGACGGAATTTTTGCTGGGGGTAGCTACCGGCGATGGCTATCTGAAGGGCGAATTGTTGTCTTCTCCGGATATAGACGATGCTTGGATGAACTATGCCTCAGCGTTTTATGCAGATGCTGTTCATAACTTCAATGATTATCCGGAATTCTGCCTTGCGTGCGCCGGTTATTTAGGGATGGCCGTTGCGCATCTTTGGGACAAAGACTGGCTTCTGTATAAAGATAAACCGTATTCCTTCTTTTTGGGTGCTCGCGGCTTTGACGATATGGACGACCATATAACGGCGTCTATCCTACGAGAGACGGAGCACAGCGTGGCTGCAATGGAATCTTGCTCCGCAGCCGCAAATCATTACTTGCTCAAGACCGGAGCTGAGCCCGGCACCGCCGAGGCTTATCGCCTATTTCTCAAAACCACGAATGTCCTTTACCGCATCGGCGCCGCCATCGAGCTCTGCCGCCTCGGGTATCACCTGGAGAAAGTATGAGAAGATTTGGGATCACCAGACCCCTTCCATGATCCTTATTATACAGTTAAGCGTCGCCGGAGGTCCATTTGCGTGTACCTCCGGCGTCATTTTAAGGCTTTTTTGCTGCCGGAGGTCCAGTAAGATGTACCTCCGGCAACAGTGGATATAGTTTTTATGCGGGGGGGGCGCCCCTCCCCGAGGGGACGGCTGCCGGTAAGGCAGCCAGGGGGTAACGTGTAGCTCGACAGAGTCGCTGATCGCTAGAGCCGCTGATTGCTAGATCAGCGACTCTGCGGTCATAGCCGCAGGCTGAGGGACACCCATCAACTTGAGGATGGTGGGGGCGACGTTGCAAAGGGCTCCGTCCTTCACGGTCTTGACCTCGGGGCCGGCGCCGATCACGATGAACTGCACCAGGTTGAGCGAGTGGGCGGTGTTGGGGCTGCCGTCTTCGTTAACCGCGTAGTCGGCGTTACCATGATCTGCGGTAAGCAGAACGGTGTAGCCATGGTTGAGAGCACAGGTAATCGTGGTCTCCACGCAACCGTCTATGCATCCTACTGCATTGCAGATAGCCTTATAGACTCCGGTGTGGCCAACCATATCGCCGTTAGCATAATTCAAAATAATCAGGTCTTCCTTCTCGCTGCGGATAGCCTCGCACAGGCGGTCCGTCACCTCCACGGCACTCATCTCGGGCTGGAGGTCGTAAGTGGCAACCTTGGGAGAGTTGACCAGGATGCGGTCTTCGTTCTCGAACGGAGTCTCACGGCCGCCATTAAAGAAGAAGGTCACGTGGGCGTATTTCTCGGTCTCGGCGATGCGAAGCTGGCGCAGGCCGGCCTTGGAGATGGTCTCACCGAGGGTGTCGGTAACTTCCTCTTTGGGGAAGAGAATATGCAGCCCCTGGAACGAAGCATCGTAAGGAGTGAGTGTGCAGTAATAGAGTGGCAGCGTATGCATGCCTTCCTCGGGCATATCGTTCTGAGTAAGCACGTTAGTGAGCTCGCGGGCGCGGTCGTTGCGGAAATTGTAGAAGATCACGCAGTCGCCCTCCTCGACCTTTGCCAGAGGCTTGCCGCCCTCGGTAATAACGATGGGCTTGATGAACTCGTCCGTCACCTCGGCGTCGTAAGATGCCTGGATACCCTCCAGAGCGCTGGAGAACTGTGCACCCTTGCCCTCGACCAGCATGTCATAGGCCTCCTTGACGCGGGCCCAGCGCTTGTCGCGGTCCATAGCGTAGAAGCGTCCGCACACGGTAGCTATCTTGCCGGTGGTGGCAGACATTTTCTCCTCAAGCTCCTTCACAAAGCCGTAACCACTGCGAGGATCGGTATCGCGGCCGTCCATGAAGCAGTGCACGTAAACGTTCTCGAGCCCCTCGTTTTTTGCAACTGCAAGGAACTCATAAAGATGCTCCAGGGAAGAATGCACTCCGCCATGAGAGCAGAGGCCGAAGAAATGGAGCTTCTTGCCGGAGGTCTTTACATACTCATAAGCGGCCTTGATTTCTGCATTCTGCAGCAGTTCGTGCTTGCGGCAGGCCATGTTTACCTTCACAAGGTCTTGATACACCACGCGGCCGGCACCAAGGTTCATGTGCCCCACCTCGGAGTTGCCCATCTGCCCGTCGGGCAGACCTACGTACTCGCCGCAGGCATGGAGGTGCGCCATAGGATATTTTGCCCGCAGGGAATCAATGAAGGGAGCTCCCTGGGTATAGATTGCATTGCTGTGGTCGTGGCGGCCTTCGCCCCAACCGTCCAGAATCATTAAAAGAACTT
This sequence comes from uncultured Bacteroidales bacterium, assembly GCA_946410455.1. Taxonomy (GTDB): domain Bacteria; phylum Bacteroidota; class Bacteroidia; order Bacteroidales; family UBA932; genus Cryptobacteroides. The sequence goes on along the minus strand of CAMKAJ010000003.1, from coordinate 37,843 downwards.
TCTTTGCCATATATAGAGTGTCTTATTTTCCGGACGCAAAGTTAGCAAAAACGCCGGCATTAGCAATGCTCGGGGCATCGCTTGAGGTAAGAATCATAAAAAATTGGTATCTTTAGGCAATAAATCTTTTAGCAATGAAACTGAACAACGGCCGTGCCATCCCCTGCCCGGGTTTCGGCACATTCAAAACACCGGACGGCGATATTTGCATAGATGCCGTAAGGGAAGCAATAGCAGCAGGTTATGAGCATATAGATACAGCTGCCGTATATGGTAACGAGCGCTCAGTGGGCGAAGGAATACGGCAAAGCGGGAAGAGGCGCGAGGAGCTCTTTGTGACCAGCAAAGTATGGAACACCGAGCGTGGATACGACAAAACGCTTCGAGCCTGCGAAAAGAGCCTGCAAGACCTGGGGCTCGACTATCTGGACCTCTATCTCATTCATTGGCCCGCTAATGAGATGCAGTTCGGAGCTGTCGCCGCCGGCATAAACCTGGATACATGGAAGGCCATGGAGCGCCTCGCCGACGAAGGCCTGGTTCGCAGCATAGGGCTCAGCAATTTTTATCCCTCACACATGGCTCCCGTGCTGGCTACCGCCAACATTGCCCCGGCAGTAGACCAGATAGAATATCATCCTGGCCTGCTGCAAGAAGAGACCGTTGCCCTGTGCCAGGAGCACAATATACTGGTAGAGGCCTGGAGCCCTCTGGGAAGGGGCAAATTGCTGGAAGATTCCACCATAGTAGATATCGCCGCCGCTCACGGAAAAACTCCCGCCCACGTGCTGCTTCGTTTCTGCGAACAGAACGGCGTGCTGCCGCTCGTAAAGTCAGTTCATGCAGACCGCATCCGCGAGAACCTCAACTTCTCCGACTTTGATCTAAGCCCCGACGAGATGGCCCGCATCTGCGCCCTCCCCCAGGCCCGCTACGGTTCGCATCCAGATACCGCAGCGTTTTAACCGTCGCCGGAGGTACAAGCTGATGTACCTCCGGCGACGTCTGGCGGCCAACTTGCTGTCAATAATGCCGTTACGTATTTTGCCTGCACGAAAAATCATGCAGGCAAAAACAATAAACAACTGATAATCAGCCGATTAAGCGCCAGGCGAGAAAGCTTATTTCAGCCCCCTGGCCCTCAGAAGGGCGGCGGGATCGGGGTCGGCGCCACGGAAGCGGCGGTACAGGGTCATGGGTTCCTCGCTGCCACCCATCTCAAGAACGTTGCGGCGGAGGCTCATGGATGTCTGCTGGTCGAAGATACCCTTCTGCTTGAAGAGTTCGAAGGCGTCTTTGTCGAGCACCTCGGCCCAGAGGTAGCTGTAATAACCGGCGCTGTAGCCGCTGGATCCGAAGATATGGTTGAAGTAGGTGCTGCGGTAGCGAGGGATAATCTCTGAGATAAGCCCCATTTCCTTGCATACCTTGGCCTCGAAGGATTCTACGTCAACCCCCTCTATGCTGCCCAGCTCGTGCCACTTCATATCCAGGATACTGGCTGCAGTAAGCTCGCCGGTAGTGAATCCCTGGTTGAAGTTGGCAGCGGCCTGCACCTTAGCAACAAGCTCTGCGGGGATTACCTCCCCTGTCTGGTAATGGAAGGCATAAGTGGCAAGCACCTCGGGCTCGAATGCCCAGTTCTCGTTAACCTGAGAAGGGAATTCCACAAAGTCGCGCTTGACGGAAGTGCCGCTCAGACTCCTGTACTTGCACTGGCTCAGCAGACCGTGGAGGGCATGCCCGAACTCGTGGAACATAGTCTCCACCTGATCTATAGTGAGCAGTGAAGGCTGTTCTTCGGTAGGCTTATTGAAGTTACCAACGTTCACGATTACGGGGCGCACTCCCTCGTACTGCTCAACGAAGTTGGTCATCCATGCACCTCCCCTCTTGCTGTCGCGAGGATAATAGTCGGTGATGATGATACCGATGAGCGAGCCGTCGGAGTCGCTTACCTTGAACGCCTCGGCCTCGGGGTTGTAGAGAGCCACGCCCTCAACCGGCTCGAAGCTGATACCGTAAAGCTTTGACGCTGTGCCGAATACACCGGCCCTTACGTTCTCCATCTTGAAGTATTCGGAGACCTCTGCCTCGTCCAGGTCGTAACGAGCCTTGCGTACGCGCTCAGCATAGTACATATAGTCCCAGGGCTCGATGCGGGAGCCGTCGGGCAGCAGGCCCGCAGCCACATCCTGGTCCATAAGCTTCTGCATATCATACACTTCCTCGCGGGCGCGCTTCATGGCTGCATCCATAATATTCTGAAGGAAGGCATCTACGGTAGCGGGATCGCCGGCCATCTTGTTGCTGAGGATGAAGGCAGCGGGGCTGTGGTAGCCCATAAGCCGGGCCTTCTCTATGCGGAGCTCCATCTCGCGAAGCACCACGGCCTTGTTGTCGAACTCGTCGCCATGATTACCGCGCGTAGAGTAGAGCTTGAAGATACGCTCGCGCTGCGAACGGTCCTGCTCGGAGGCCATCTTATCGTAATAAGAAGAAACTGAGAACCCAAGCTCTTCCTTGAATGCATTAGACTGGGCAAGAAGGTTATTTGCAAAAGTGAGGGCAAGGGTAGAGAGCTCGCTGTTGATCTCCTTCATACGTGCCTGTCCGGCTTCGTCCAGGCCTACTCCGTTGCGGATGAATCCCTCGTAGAGTTCCTTCAGGATCATCTGTTCCTCGCGGCTCAGGGCACTCTGGTCGGCCTCGTAAACCGCCTTCACGCGGGCAAAGAGCGCAGGGTTCATCATGATATCGTCGCCGTGGGCGGAGAGAATAGGAGTAGCCTCCTCTACAATGGCATTGAGCTCCGGGCTGTAGTCGCTCTCGCTCACGTTAAAGAGCACCGAGCTCACACGGCTCAGAATTGCGCCGCTGCGGTCGTACGCCGCTACTGTATTCTCGAAGGTAGGAGCGTCGGGGCAATCAATTATTGCCTGAATCTCTGCGTTCTGCTGCTCAATACCGGCATGAATGGCCGGCATATAGTGGGCCAGCTTTATCTGGTCGAACGGGGGGATTCCATAAGGAGTGTCCCAACCTTCGATAAACGGATTTGCAGTATTGCACGAAGCCAGCATAAGGGCGGCGGATAATAGTACGATTGATTTCTTCATGAGTTTAATTTACTTTTACCGATTCTGCGGGAGGATCCACCAGGGTCATCTGTGCGGCAGTTCCGGAGCTGCTTACGTAAATGGAGCAAATGCCGGTGATATCGCAGGTCTTGCCGTTCTTCGTTACTTCCTCGCTTATGGGATCGTTTGCGAATTTTGCGAATCCGCTGGTTCGCACCTGCACGTCGGTCGCCCCAATGCTGAAATAATGAGAAATGTAGTTAGCGGCTGCGTACTTAATCATTATCTCTTTGTAGGTCAGGTCCCTATCCTCGCCGAAGCTCTGCAGGGCGCGGCTTCCGTCCTCAAGATACTGGGCCGGTGTGCCCGTGATGGGGCCGTATCTTGTGGAGCCGCTTCCTACCTCGGCAGTGTCGAAGTTGCCATTCTGAAGGGCCTCGATATAAGCTGCCTTGGTAAGGGCCCAGGTGTTGATTCCCCATGTGCCGTTATCAGAAATGAACACGCGGTTCTCTGGATTGGCGCTCTTGTGAGGCAGGTTGGAGTTGGGATATACCAGCGCGAATATCTGATTGCCGTAAACCAGGCCGGGGACTGTAATCAGTTTGCCCCAGAGTTCTCCGGTATAGCCGGCCTTGATTGCCGCTGCTATATCGGCCTCGCTCACAACCAGAGGCTGCACGGGATCGGCATAAGGTCCTTTGAAAATGTGCTCGTTGATAATGGCCTGAACGTCGATGTACGAAGTCTCGTACTCGTTGGTGGCGGTATCGTCGGCCTCAAGCCCGAGCTGGGGCATACCGCTGTAGGCTCCGAGGGTGAGGTCTTTGCATAAGACATAGATCCACTGGCCGAGCTTATACTCACTGTAAAGCGAAGACTTGCCAAGCTTGAGCACTATTCCGCCAGTCTCGTCCTGGATATAGAGTTCCTTGTAAAGATTGCCGGTAACGTCTGAAGAAATCACCTGGCCTTTAACCCATATCTGGTTTAAAATCTCGAGAGGCTTGTTGCGATACATCGACTTGAGCTCCTTGATGGTAGTCCAGGTGCCATCAAAGCCAGGCAGGGTGGCCTCCGAATAGAGAGTCTGCGCGGCCGGAAGGTTGGGCCCGAAGGTGAACACCGGATCCCATTCTTCTTTCAGGCTCCGGCAAGAAGAAAGTGCCAAAACGGCAAGAGCGATTGCAAATAAAGTCTTTTTCATAAGCTAGAACCTGAAATAAATGTTCAACATGTAATTGAAGCCCGGCATGTAGAAATACTTGGGGTCGAAGCGATAGTAGCGCTCTTTGGAAACAGTATTGTCTATTATACGGGTCTGCTCATAGCCTCCCGTCTTGATTTTCTTTTCGTTGAGGAGGTTCTTGGCGTTGAGAGAGAAGCCGAGCTGATATTTACGCTTGATATAGAAAGACTTACCTATGGAGAGATTCACCAGCCATGCGGCCTTGAACTTCTCCTGGGTGGTCATGTAGCTGAGTTCCTGATTGGTCACTACGTTGTCGGGACCTGCGGTTGCATAGTCGGTACGGTAAAGAGGGTTCATATCTAAGTAGGCATTGTCGAAGTACTCTACGTCGGCATCGATGAACCAATAGTTCCAGCTGTAGTTGAGCCCCAGGCTTGCAGCAAGCTCAGGTGTGGAGGGCACGTGGTGGCGCTGGGTCACCTTGCCGCCCAGATCGTAACTTGCGCTCCAGTAATATACGGGAACACTCTCCATCACCACCTCTGCGCTGTTGTCTACGGTCTGGGTCATCACAGGAGTAGAGGTGTAAACGTTGTTGCCCCATGCCACAACGCCCTGCACGGAGAGGTCATCCACAAAGTAAGTGGGGAACTTGAATCCGAGTTCCACGCCCATGTGGCGCTCGTCGATTCCGCTTATGGCGAAGTTGGAGAAGGCATTCTGGAGGTCGTCGTAGGCGCTCATAACCTTGCTCTGGTCTTTGATGGTAGCGTAGTATGCAGTGGCGCGTACGTTGATGCCGTTGCCGCTGTACTGCCAGTTGATATCGCTGGCGAAGGTCTTTGCGGTGGTAGGATTGCTCACCATGGTGTTGCGCGTCCTCGGCGAGAGGAATACCTGGTTGAACCTTGGAGCATCATTAAAGTAGCCCACGTTGGCATACACTCTCTGGTTGCCTCCGATCACGTAGTTGATACCGAGCTTGGCAGCGTAGGTAATGAAACCGGCCTTCTTGGATTCGGAGTAGGAAGTTTCTCCCGGATTCTCGTTCACCACGCCTGCAGCAGCCCACTTGGCAGCCATCGCATCGTCGGCCGGATCTCCCGGGAAGAGACCCTTGCGAACCTTTCCATCACGCCAGAACATGTCGAATCCATGGCGGAGGCCCAGGTTAATGCTCAGGTCGCCCAGGGTGATAAGAGTATTAAGCCATGCGTTGCAGGAGCGCACATTGGCCAGATAGTCGTAGCCGTACTTGTCGCCCACGTGGAGTTTGCGTGCGTCGCCATTGTCGATGTAGTAGTCCAGATCGTTCTGGATCTTCCAGGGCTGGGAGGCGTACTCGCGCTCGGCAAAGTTGTCTATATCCACGAAATACTCACCGCCGAGCAGGTCGGCCACTATCTTGTAGTTCTTGGTGATATTGCTGCGAGCAGACAGACCTCCGGTAACAGTAGCCCATTCCCTGGGACGCCACTTGAAGGAAGCGGCGATGTTGAAGTCACTCTGGTCTACGTGACGCTCTTCCTGAATGTACTTGGAGCGCCCGCCAGCCTGCATACGGTTGACGTTGTAGAGGCGGTCCCAGTCGATATGGGTGAGATTGGAGTACTGCTGATGATAGGTCCACACCTCGTTGCTCCAGCCCCACTTCATGATGTTGTTGCGGTTGAGGTCGGCATTGGCATCGTAGAAGTAGCTCGGAAGGTTACGGTAGTAGTCGGGACGGGGGTCCTGCGCATCGTACCAATCCAGGGCGGTGTAACCGTTCTTGCCGAAGCGGTAGAGTATCGTGGCGCTGGCCTGGAACACGTCGGACGGGGTAAAGTCGTACTTCATCAAGGCGACGGGTTCATGAGTCTTACGCACGCGAGCATTACGCACACGGCCGTTCTGGTAGCCCCAGTTGGAGTTGTACATGTTGTCTCCCACAAGGTTGTAGACCTCCTGCGTAGATGCATTCTGCGCTCCCCTCTCGCCGGGAGTTGCAAAGAAAGCGAAACCAAGCTTGTGGGTGCTGTTGAATACCTTGTCGGCGGCGAGGTAGTAGGCGAAAGAACGATAGTACACACCGTCAATCCAGTCGTTGCCGCCAAGACGGGCACTCACGTTGGCCGCGAACGCCCAGCCATTGTCGAGCTGGCCAGTAGCATAGGACGCCATAACCCTCAGGCGATACAGGGAGCTGTTGGTCAACACGCTGCCCCTTAAGCCCTTACGTACGCTTCCCGCATTACCGAAGATATTGGTGGTACCATTGTATCCGCCTAATCCGTAATCGGCCACCTCCAGGCCATTAGCGGTTTCTTTGCCGCGCATAGCCTCGTTGAGACCGCTCCACAGGCCATAGGGGCTATATCCCGTGATGGCATCGTTGAGCTTTACGCCTGCAAGATAAACCTCCTGGGATTCAGAGGAATAGCCACGTGCACGGAACCTCACGGAAGAGAAGTTGTAACCGGCGATGCTGTTGAAGATGTCGTTGGAGCCGAAGAGAATGGTGGGGTTGTCGTTGTAACCCGAATCGTCCATGTCGAAGGCCGCAAATGAATCTTCATCCACCTCGGACACCTTCTTGGCCTCTGTGAGGGAAAGGTTGAACATGTTCTTCACATAGCCGTCGTTGACTGTAACCTGGACCTGGTTGTCCAGGAAGTCGGGAGCCACGATCATGAGAGTGTACAAGCCGTTGTCCAGGTTTGGAATCTCGAAGCTTCCGTCCTCGGCGCTCAGCACCTCGGCTACCTGGGAAGCACCCTTGAGGAGCACGAGCTTGGCCTTCTCTATGGGCTGTTTGCCGTTTCTGTTGATTACCACGCCCTTCACACCGCCGGTAAAATCCTGGGCGGAAAGGGTAGCGGCCGCAAGCAACGCAGCAATAGCCAAAAAATATCTCTTAAACATATAATAGTATTTTTATTTTGCTACGACGATGTAGGTTGGATAGTGGTCTGAAAAGCCTCCCACGAAGGCTCCGCCGGAGAAGGTACGGAGAGGAGTGCCCTTGTACTGACCGCTCTGGTTGGTCATGAACGGCTTGTTGAATATGCGTCCGTAGTACTTCTTCTTTACGATAGGCTGTATCTGGAAAGTTCCCTCGGGGGCATTTGCTATGGCGTTGTTTACCATAACTATGTCGAAGATATTGTTGCCTCCGCGATAATAAAGAGACGCATATCCAGCCTTTATCATGCTCAAGAAAGGATCAAAGAAGTCTTCGTCGGTCACATCCTTTATAAACTCCTTGCCGCGCAGGAACTCTGTCATACTCACGTCCTGCGGATTGTCGTTCATATCGCCCATCACCACTATCTTGATGCCGGGGAACTCCTTCTGGAGCTCCATCGCACGCTGATAAGCAATCTCGGCGCCACGCGGACGGAGGTCTGCACCCTTGCCTCCAAGACGGGAAGGAAGGTGGCAGACGAAGATGGCGAACATCTCGTCGTCTATTGTTCCGCGCACCATGAGGATATCGCGGGTCTTGAATCTGTCTTTCTCTTCCTGGGTCCACTGGCTCCAGTCTATGCGCGAAGGCTCAAAGGTAAAGGGGATAGCCTCGCTCTCTATGAACTTGAACACGTCGGGACGATAGAACAGCGCACAGTCCACTCCACGACGGTCGGGGCTGTCGTAATGCACTATCTGGTAGTTGGCATCGGCTATGGCCGGTTCGGATACCAGATCTTCAAGCACATGGCGGTTCTCCACCTCGGAAACTCCCAGCACGGCATGCCAAGCACCATTGTCTTTCTTCATCTCGGCAATGACCTTGGCCATGTTCTTAAGTTTCAGGGTGTATTTTGCCTCCGTCCAGTTGTTTCCTCCGTCGGGCAGGTACTCGTAGTCATTCTTGCCGTCGTCGTGATAAGTGTCGAAGAGGTTCTCCAGATTGTAGAAACCTATAATATATGACTTGCGAGGAGCTCCCGGAGCTGCAGAGGCAGCCTGGGCCACGGAGCCGAAGGCCGTGGTCAGAACCAGGAGAGATGCAAGCAGGTAGTAAAAGTGTCTCATATAGTTAATTATGTTTATTTCCACCAGGAAGACGGTGCCGCAGCCTCAACTCTGTCTGCATCGGTCTTTCCCAGTCGCTTTATGAGGTTAGGGAAGAAATCGATGCCGGTTTTCTGCTCCAGCTCGTCGATAGACATCATGTACTGGGAGAGAGAGTTCTTGGGCAACGTGCAATCGTGCGGGAGCAGGTAGCCCACGGCCTTGTAGTACAGGTCTCCGTATTTTACAGCGTCCGTAGAATTATGCCCGGCCAGCAAAAGTGCCTTGAAATAGTGCGTGGGCACCTTTACGGCAAAGCCGCTGCGCGCCTCGGTATAGGTCACGGAATCTTTGTACAGGCAACCGGTCACCACGAAAAGAGTATCTTCTTTGTATGGCGTACTGTCTGTATAGCCGCGCACCTTGCCCTCCAGCGTGGCCCAGATTCCTCCGTTGAACTGGCTGTCCTGGGGCGTCATGTTGGTAGGATAGCAGGTAGATGCCACCGCAGCGGCGCTGGTCTGGCGGTCTGCACGCGGGAGCTGATGTCCTCGGTTCCAGCTGCTGGTGCCGCTGAAGTCGCGCCCGCCATAAGAACGCTGGGTGATATCTGGCTGGATGCTGGTGTCGGTGATGATGGGATCGAAGCCCCACACATAATCGAACTTGCCTCTCCCGTGCAGCTGGGCATTGAGGGGATAGGCCACCCATAGCGAAAGATGTTCCTCGTAGTCCCAATAGCAGGTGTAGTTGCGAGTACCGTCGCGAAGCTCGCTGGAATAGCGCTGGCCAGTCATGGTGTGAATGAGCATCTCGTGGTTGTCGTCTGCCGCTGCTGCGGGCAGTTCCAGCCAGTCAAGCCCCGCAGGAGCCACATCCAGGCCATATCCGTTGCGATAACCGTTGCCTGTCGCAGGGGTGGGAGGACTGGTTGACTTCACGCCATCCTGGTACACCATTGCACGGGCCTCGGAGCCACGAGATGGCTTGAGCACCAGCGTCAGGCTGCGGGAATTCTCACTCTCGTTGGCATCGTATTTAAGTCTAAGATCACCGCGTGAACCGCTGCCGGAAGCCGGCTCTATGCTCGCCCATCCAGACTGGCCGCCCGCAAACTCGAGGTTTACGGTCCAGTCGGTCTGGGCGCTCACGGCCACGAAGATAGTGCCGCCGCCAACCTCAAGACTGGTTGTACGAGGCACGATAGACACCGGGCCGGCGTCGCCTCCGCCCTGCTGTTCCTGGCAAGAAGCAAGGAGCAGCAAGGCCGCTGCGAGCGTCGCTATGGAAAGACGACAGTTCATTTATTTCTTAGCCTGAACTCCAAACAGGAATGCTCTGTAACCGCTCTTGTTGCCCTTGTAGGTTTCTACTTTCACCGTGGTCTCGGCAGCAAGAGGAGCACTGGGCTTAAGTGTATATTTATCGGAATCAGAGACCGTTACGTCGTACGGTCCGGAGCCTGATGCACCGTCGTTGGCCTTAACGTCGAAGCTGTACTCCTCGCTGCCTACAGTGAATTTAAGGGATGCGTCAGCATTCTTCCATCCTATAGCATAGAATGTAACCTCGGTAGTACCGGCAGGCAGGGTTATACTTCCGTTGCCATACTTGGAGCTGGTTCCGAATTTGAGGTTAGCTACGCCCGCTACGCCGTTGACATTGAGTTTGTTGTCGTCGTAGCAGCTGGTGCCCTTGGTCATTGTAACGTTGGAGCCATATTCTCCTTGGTCGCCGCCGCCAGGATTGTCGCCGCCTCCGGGGTTGTCACCGCCGGGATTGCCGCCAGACACCAGGTATGCGTACATCACCTCAATCTTGTCGTTATAGGAGCCACGGAAGCCGATAATGGTAATCTCGTCGCCCTCATTGACACCAAGGCTGCTGAAAGTCTGGTCGTTCTTTGCTCCATAGCCAAGGTTTGTCTTGGTGAGACCATATACATATACGCTGCCGGTGGCATCCACAAGGTCAAAGTTACCGTACGTGGTGTTGACAATGTTGCTGACCTTTCCGGTAAGCTTGTAAGGCTGATCGTTGGACTCGGGAGCCGCTATAAACTCGGCCACTGTGGCAGTCTTGGCTTCCTTGACATCGCCACCGCCGCCACCGGAGCCGCCGCCGGAGCCGCTGCCCTTCTCTCCATTGATGGAATAGACATAGCCACCGGAAGTCTCGGGGGTATTGCCCCTGAAATTGATGATCTGGGCATATACCACGACCTCGTCGTTCTCGGCAATGGTCTTACCACCGTCGGTCCACTTGGCATTATCGAAATAAAGCACACGGTATGCGGTGAATTGGGCATCGTAGCCTTCGTCGACCATTGTAAAGGTGGCGTTGCCGAACTGAGCGGCAAACTGTTCCCCAACTGTCTTTACTTTGCCCTTGATGTAGTAGCTGTCGCTTGTGGCCGTCTGCCCGGCTTCTACAGCCTTGGCAATTGCCGCTGCCACATTGAAAGGACTGGCCTCGGTGCCGGCTCCGGCCACAGGGCCTGTGGTGCCGTCTCCACCGCCGCCTCCCTGCTCGGTATTGCCACCCTCGTCTTTGCCGTTAAGCTCATAGAGGAAAGGAGAGCTGTCCAGGTCGGTCTCGGGGGTGTTACCCTTGTAGAGAACCACCTTGCCATAAACCACCACATCGTCGCCAATAGCAATCTGGCTGTCGTTGGAGGTCCACTTGCGCCCGCCGAGGTACTTCACACGGTATGCCTGGAAGTCGAGCTGGGCGTCGATATTCTTGTCGTCTGTGCCGTGGAACACTCCATCATCGGAGATATAGAAGGAAGCATTGCCATATTGGGTGTTGAACTCTCCGTCTGCTGCGATACGGGATATCTTACCCTTTACGAACACAGCCTTGGGGCTCACGGTCCCGGCGCCAAGATCGGCCAGGTACTCGTTGACACCTGCAACGGAATAAGGATCTTCCTTGGTACCAGTACCCTTCTTGAGTTCGCCCTTTGTTCCTTCCTGGGACACGGCAATAGCACACTTCACAATACCACAGCTAAAAACTACGTTACCATCACGGTTGTAGCCCTCATTGGCAAGAACCGAAATAGAAATGGTCTGGGGTTTGGTAGATGCTTTGCCCTCCTGTGCGCTGAGGCCTACCCAATCGGGAGCGCTCTTGACCTTCCAGGGGCGGGTAGAAGTAAGCGCAAATGCCTGGGAATCATCTCCCTGCCCGAAGACAAGTTCGACAGGATTGGTCTCCATACGCGGAGAGCCCAGGTCTTCCTGCTGCTCACAAGCCACGAAGGCCACTGCAGCGGCCATCAAAGCGATAAACAATCTTTTGAGATTCATAATAGCGTTATTAGTTGTAATATATGCAATTTAATGATTCTCAAAGATAAATAATAATTAACACACAAACAAAAAAAACTCCCGCAACGAATGAGGGAGCTTTTCTAAGATATTTACGGAGAATCGATTACTCGGTTTTGCCGTTGAGAGAGTAGATGTAAGCCTTGTTACCAGACGTCTCGTAGGTGTCGCCGTACTTGGTAAGAGCACCATGCAGGATCACATTGTCGCCTACGGCAATCTGGGTATCGCCCTCGACCCACTTGCGGTTGCCAAGATAGAGCACGCGGTAAGCCTCGAATTCCTTGGCCGTGCCGTCATCTGAGATCCAGAAGCTGGCGTTGCCGTACTGCGCGGAGAACGCTCCATTCTTGATGATCTCAGAGATGATACCCTTTACATACACATTGCCTGCGAAAGCCGCATCAATGCAAGCCTTAGCACCTGCTGAGTTGAAGGGGCTCACAAGGTTGCCAAGGCCGTTGTCGCCATTGGAAACGCCGTTGACCTTGTAGAGCCACGCCTTGTTCTGGTTGGTCTCGGAAATGCCCTTGTAGAGAGTAAGCTGGCCGCAAATCACAACCTCGTCGCCAACAGCAATCTGAGCCTGACCTGCAACCCACTTCTGATTGCCAAAATAGAGAGCGCGATAAACCTCGAAGTCATGTGCTACGTCGCAGTTCTTGTCGTCGGTACCCTTGTACTCACCGTCGTCGGAGATGTAGAAGGTAGCATTGCCGTAGGAACCGAACTCACCGTTTGCAATAATGCGCGAAATCTTGCCCTTTACATAAAGGTCGTTAGGAGTTGCTGCGGTAAGAGTCTGGCAGAACTCGATGGCCTGAGCTACAGTGAAGGGGTTGGTTGCGGTGCCCACGAGGCCGGTCTGGCTCACGGCAACAACGATGCTGGAGGTAGAGCTGGAAGAAGAAGATGCGAACTCAATGGTAGCCTTGCGGCTCTCTTCCTGCTGGCTTTCGAGCACCTTGAAGCTGACGAGTGCAGTATCAGCAGGGTTGGGCTCGGTCTTGGATGCAATACCCTTGACGTAGTCCATACCGGTCATTACAACCCAGTCAGCAGAAGGCTTTACGAATACACCGCTTCCCTTGTAGGCGGCCTTAACAGTGAACTCGCCACCGTCTGCAGCAAATCCGAAAGAGCTGTTGTCGAGCTTGATGAGGGACTTGACAACCTTCACTACAGATACGTCAACGAGCTCGACGGTTCCGTTATAAGTGGTCTTGGGGCCCTGCACAGTAACAACGTCACCAACCTCGATGTTGAAGCTGCTCCAGTTGTACTTGCCGGTTCCGTCAACGGTACCGTAGATGTAAATCTCGCCGGAATTATCGGCCAGGTACCAGTTGCCATAGCTGGTATTGGCGATGGAGGTGCAAGTACCGGTAACGGTGTAAGTCTTGCCATCAGCACCGGCAATAACGTCGGCGCAGCTGGCCTTCACGGCCTCCAGGGAGCCCTGGCGGACAAGGAGGTACTGGGTATGGTCGCCGCAGATAATGTGGAATTCCTGCTCACGACCACCGTCGATAGCCTCTGCGGTAAATGTAAGGGTGGTCTCACCCTCGCCGCCGCTGATGACATTTGCGGTAAGCCACTTAGGAAGCTCAGACAGGATAGGATTCTTGTCGGAGTCTTTGCCGATTTCGATATCCTTGGCAAGATTCCAAGCATCAGTAGCGGAGATTATTACGCTGGCGGAACCACCGGCAGCAGGGATAGACAGATATGTCTTGTCGAGAGAGATATTGTCGAGAGAAGTAGGGCCTTCCTTTTCGCAAGCAGCGAAAACGAACAGAGAAGCAGCAATAGCAGCAAATATAGTCTTAAGTTTCATAATGCCTGTACTTCTTTATTAGTTGAACATGTATTTGATACCGACGGAAGCGTACCAGCACTGGCCTATTGAATAAACAGGGGCCCAGGTAACGGTGCTGCCGCTCACGGCGGAAGGAGTGGAGAATGTTGCATAACCCTCGGGGTCAGCACCCTCGTACTTGAGGATACGGCCGGAGTTGAGGTTGGCGTTCATAGACTTGGATACGCCCCAGCTGCTGTTGAAGAGGTTGGCGATATTCTTGATATCGGCGCTGAGCTGGAGGATGTTGGTGGTCTTGCCGATGTTCACCTTGAAGTCGTGCTTGTAAGCAAAGTCGAAGCGGTGTACCCAAGGAGAGAACACTGCATAGCCCTCTGCGTACTGGCCCTGATGCTTGCTCAAGTAAGGATCGTTGTGAACGAAGGCCATGAAGCGGTCGCGGTCGCCGTCGGAGACAAAGCGGAACTCACGGTTTGCAACCTGGTCGTCGGTAGGGATATAGAGAGCGTCGTACTGATAGCCGTCGCCGTTCATATCGTTAGCAACCATGTAGGAGTAGTTGTAGCCGCCCTTCCAGCCTTCGTAGATGAGGCTGAAGTGGTTGCCGCTGTGGTCGTTGTGAGTGATGGAAGCGATCACACGGTCGGGGGTAACATACTGGGAACTGTGGAGCTTGATGTTGTTGGGACCGTTGACGGTAGGAACATAGGTGAATGCAGACTCGGCGTCGGAACCGGGAAGACCGGTAACCTCGTAACGTGCTACGTGAGTGTAAGCTGCGTAGAGGCTGAGCTCAGGGATGGGCTGCATGTTCAGGGATACGTTGGCGCTCCAGCCGTAACCGAGGTTGGTATTGCCCAGCACGAATGCCTTGGTACCGTTACGGAAATCGGAAGGATAGATAGGACGGTTGTCGGCGCCGTTGAACCTTGCAAAGCTCTCGACGGGCTTCATGCTCCAGTCGGTCATGGTCACGTCGTTGACGGTCTTGTTGAAGATACCTTCTGCGCTTACAGTGAAGGGGAAGGAGGTCGGGAAGCTGTAGTCTACAGCGAGGGAGGTCTTCCACTCCTGAGGCATCTTGAACTTAGGATCCACAGCAGCGATGGAAGAAGGCTTGGTGCCGTCCTCGGGAGTTACGCTTGCGGGATAACCAAGGCTGATGAGCTTGTTGTAAAGGTCGGTCCTGCTAAGCACGCCGCCTGCAAACTGGCTCATATCGAGAGCCTCTCCGTTGGGGAGCTTGCTCTTGGCATTGAGGGCGGCCCTGTACTGCACCATACCGCTGTTGGTAGGCATGTTGGTGAAGAACACCAGAGGGATACGGCCGCTGAACAGACCGGTACCACCACGAACCTTCAGGCTCTTGTCGCCCAGGACATCCCAGGTGAAACCGATACGAGGAGAGACGGTGATGTTGGCGGTAGGCCATACACCGGTGTCGATGTGCTGCTCGGTGTAACCATAAGTCTGAGGATAGTAAGAGAGATTCTGGATGGCTGCGTTGGTCATCAGGTCCTGATTATCGAAGAACAGACCGTCCAGACGGATACCTGCGGTGAGCTTGAACTTCTCGGTGGCGGCCCACTCATCCTGTACATAGAGACCGGCCTTGTGGAAACGCACACGGGCTGCAGGAGCAAACTCAGGCTCGGTCTGGCCTTCCTTCACGTAGCCGTAGGTGAGAGCGACAACCTCGGGAGTTGCACCGTTGATGAAGTCATCTACGCTTGCATAGCGATAGTAACCTGTACCGTTACGCATGTACTGGTTGTCGGCCATCTGGTACTCGTAGCTCACGCCACCGGTAACCTTATGGTTGCCAGCGTACCATGTGAGGTCGTCCTTAACGTTGATAACGGTATTGTGGACTGCGTTGTTCCATGTAAAGAGCTCGTAACCGAGAGACATGTACTGAACATTGTTGCCGGTGCCGTCCTGGATGTCGATGAACGGGAAGTCGGTGGAGTTGGAACCACGGACGTCATCGAGCATGGAGAAGGTTGCCAGGAACTGGTTGCTCAGATGGTCGCTCAGGCGGCTGTTGAGGTCGATGGATCCGGTGTGAACGCGGTTGTTCATGGAATACATCGAGTTGGCGAAGGCCATGGAGTACAGGGAAGTACGTGAGTAAGGAGAACGGGTGCCGCCGTCCATAGAAGAGGCGTTGGGGCCGTTCCACACCAGGTTGTTGGTGTAGTTGTAACGCAGTGCAAGGTGGTGCTTGTCGCTGATGTTCCAGTCGATACGGGCCAGAGCCTTCATGTTGTTCTGGTCTGCAGGGAAGTCGGTGTAAGAACCGGTGTCGTACTTATAAGTGTCCCAAACATGGTCCTTGACGCGCTGCAGGTCGTCGAGAGTACAGTAAGAAAGGCTGAGGGCCTCGCTGCCGACTCCGTTCTGGGAGCCTCTCCAGCGGACTGCCACGGAAGGAGTCTTGGAATACTCGAAGTTTACGAAGAAGAAGAGTTTGTTCTTCACGATGGGGCCGCCGAGAGTCAGACCGTAGGTGGTATTGCGGTCGATGTCGCGGGCACCGGACTGCTCAACGCCGTTCACGGTGTTACCGCGCATGTTCTCGTTGCGGTGATATACATAAGCGGTTCCCTTCAGGGTGTTGGTACCGGACTTGGTGATAGCGTTCACGCCGCCGCCCTTGAAGTTGGCCTGACGTACGTCGTAGGGGCTGATGACAACCTGGATTTCCTCGAGAGCGTCGATGGAGATAGGGTTACCGCCACCGGGCAGGTTGGAAGAAAGACCAAAGTTGTTGTTGAAGTTCGCACCGTCAACGGTGAAGTTGGCAGTACGTCCGTCGGTACCGGCGAAGCTCATTCCGTTGCCGCCGTAAGGAGAAAGGCGGGTAACGTCGGTGATGCTGCGGTTGACAGTAGGCACGCTCACGATTTCCTTGTTGCTGATGTTCATCGCGGCTCCGGTCTTCTCGGTGGAGAACTTGGAGGTCGCGGTAGAAATCACAACGGCTTCGCTGAGCAGCTCTGCATCGTCGGACAAGCTGGCATTCAGGGCGTAAACCTCAGCAAGCTGGAGGGTTACATCCGTGAAATTCACCTTGCGGTATCCGAGGCAGGAGATCTCTACCGTGTAGGGACCACCGGTACGCATACCGTTGATGTTGTAACGGCCCTCAGTGTTGGTGAGGCCGTAGTACTGGGAGCCCGAAGGAGTGTGTACCGCCACGACGGTAGCTCCGGGTACGGCTTGCCCGCTGGCGTCAACTACCTTGCCGGCGAGAGCGGATGTCGTGACCTGCGCATAGGCGGACACGACAAAAAACATTGCTGAGATAGACAGCAACAATGCTTTGAATGATTTTTTCATACAGTAAAAAATAACGTTAAAGTTTTTTTCGTGGTGCAAAGTTAGTTTAAGAATTTATCTCCTACAAATGAGAAATGAACAAATTATTAACAATTTTTACTTACCTTTGTCCCCAATAACTTGCGAGGACAGATTTGCCTGCTTGCAACCTCGCTCTAAAAAATGCTAAAATGAACTATTTATTCTCATCGGAGTCAGTCTCCGAAGGGCATCCCGACAAGGTTGCCGACCAGATTTCAGACGCTATCCTGGACGAATTTCTCTCCCAGGATCCGGACGCAAAAGTTGCTTGTGAAACCTTCTGTACCGCCGGCCTTGTGGTAGTTGGCGGAGAGGTGCGTTCCGAGCACGCTTATGTAGATATCCATGCAGTGGTTCGCGACGTCATCTCCCGCATAGGTTACACCAAGGCGGAGTATGGCTTCGACGCTTCTTCTTGCGGCATTATCAGCACCATTCACGAGCAGAGCGCCGACATCAACCGTGGAGTCGTTCGCGAGAGCGAGGACGAGCAGGGCGCCGGAGACCAGGGAATGATGTTCGGCTACGCCAGCCGCGACACCGAAGAATACATGCCGTTGGCCCTGAGCCTCTCGCATGCTTTGCTTCGTGAGCTGTCTGTTATCCGCCACGAGGAGCCTGAGCTCATGCCCTACCTCCGCCCGGACGCTAAGGCACAGTTTACGGTGGAGTTCTCGTCGCACCACCATCCGGTGCGAGTACATACTATTGTATTAAGTACCCAGCACGACGAGTTCGATACCGAGGAGGCCATGCATGCCAGAATCGAGCATGACGTTCGTGAAGTATTGATACCCAGGATGATAGCCAAGCTCCCCGAACGCACAGCAGCTCTCTTCAAGGGGGATTGGCTGCTGCACGTAAACCCCACCGGGAAGTTCGTGATCGGAGGTCCTGCCGGCGACACCGGACTCACGGGGCGCAAGATTATCGTGGATACCTACGGCGGACGCGGGGCCCACGGCGGCGGCGCCTTCTCGGGCAAAGATTCCTCCAAGGTAGACCGCAGTGCAGCTTATGCTGCCCGCCATATCGCCAAAAATCTCGTCGCCGCTGGAGTGTGCGACGAGTGCCTTGTGCAGCTGGCCTACGCAATTGGAGTAGCAGAACCGGTGAGCGTGTTCGTGGAGACCTACGGCAGCGCACATGTTCCCGGTGGCGACGGAGAGATTGCCGCCCGCGTGCGCGAACTATTTGACCTGCGTCCCGCAGCCATTGTGCGCAGGTTCGGGCTCAAGAATCCAATCTTCGGCCCTACAGCCGCTTACGGTCACGTGGGACGCAAGCCGTACAAGGCAGTTGTGCGCGTCTGCGGCGAGGATCGGGAGGTGCAGTTCTTCGGCTGGGAGCTGCTGGACAAGGTTGACGATATCAAAAAAGCGTTCGGTCTATGAGTTCCCGGAAGGAGAAACAGCACCGCGTGCAAATAAACAACAAGCGCGCATCGTTCGACTACGAGTTCCTGGAGCAATACGACGCCGGGATAGTGCTCGTGGGCACGGAGATTAAGTCGCTGCGCGCGGGCAAAGCGTCCCTGGCAGATGCCTGGTGCTATTTTTCCGGAGGTGAGCTCTACGTTAAGGGGATGAATATCTCCACTTATTTCTGGGCGTCCAAGTGGGGTAGCCACGAGCCGGCCCGCGACCGCAAGCTGCTCCTCACCCGCCGCGAGCTGCGGCATCTGGAGCAGGCCACCAAGACCAAAGGACTTACCATCGTAGCCGTACGCGCATATATTTCAGAAAACGGTTACGCCAAGCTCCACATCGCCCTGGCCCGAGGCAAGAAAGAATTCGACAAGCGCGCCACCATCCGCGAGAAAGACATCCGCCGCGAGATGGAGCGCGGGTAGCCTTTTGTTGCCTTTCGCTGCGGCAGCTCCGCTTGCAGCTGCACATTATGTCAAGTCCGGGCAGTCTCAGTACTAGCAAAGTACATAATCGGCCCCAGAGCGCCAAAAGTGTTTTTCACCCCCGGATAGAAAGTGGGGGTCTAGAACGTTTTTAGCAGTAGAAGGCCAAAAGTGTACTTTGCGAATACTGAAATAAGGCCGGGCAGACGTTAGGCCAAGGGATTAAAGCAAGTTCTTCAGGTCGTCAAGCGAAAGGTACAAGGCCTTGGCAAAACCTTCGCTTTTACTTCCAAAACCTTCCTTCAGCATCTTGGAGGCCACTTGGAGCCGGCATCGTAAATCCACTTTAAGTAAAGACTTACCGAAATAGCTGTTGGATAGTTTATTACCTCGCTTCCTTATCTCTTCCATAGTTCGGCTCTCAAGGTAATGGGCATGGAGACGCTGTTTCATTAGTTGCTCGTCTTCCTTTCGGACATAAAGGAACGCCAGAAATGCTCGAGGGGTCACAAATAGATTATCAACATGCTGGATATCAATGAAATATCTTGGTATTAGCATACCGCGCTCGTCTATACGCCACTCCCCGGGCATCTTATCGTTTGTGCGCAACAAAGCTTTTTGCATCCTGAAGGATAACTCGCTTAGTGCTTTGCCGCAAACCACGCTTTCCGTAAAATACACATTCCCTACTCCGAAACGGTACTCCCACGGCATTTTCTTGTAGAAATCAAGACAGTTCCGGAAAGTATAGATAATCTTGGACAACAGTTCCCGACGGGTAGTAATCCTGTCACAGCTCATGAACAGCCCATCACCCAACTGATCGCCCTGCCCTTCCCGCTTGAGAAAAACGATAATCCGCCGTCGCAACTCTTCCTTAAACCTCTCACCATTTTCTCCATACACCACGGCATGAAGATGCGTGTCGTTTATATTCACGCATAGCACCTGCACGTTGTTCTGGAATGCTACAATTGCAACGGAGTTCATTGCAAATACTTTTTCTTCATCTGAGCAGAAAGGGATATCTGCCTGTTTGCCGTCAGAATAGACGTGCCAGTAGTTGGTTACATATTCGTTTTCCATAACATTTAGGTATTTTCTCACAAATATAGTATTTTTGCATGCAATAATGTGGCGCCTGGAAGATTTATAGAATGTAAAAATGTTTTTTATGAAACGACTCT
Source organism: uncultured Bacteroidales bacterium (assembly GCA_946410455.1). Classification (GTDB taxonomy): domain Bacteria; phylum Bacteroidota; class Bacteroidia; order Bacteroidales; family UBA932; genus Cryptobacteroides. Next base: position 18,016 of record CAMKAJ010000003.1, on the reverse strand, counting down.
TCATAGTTTTGGCAGCGGTGCTTGCAGCGGCCGCTTGCAATACCCAAGTAGTTCCCAAGGTAGACAAGCCCATCGACATCAGCTCACCTGAGCCGGAAAAAACCATTACCAAGGTCTCTCTAACCGAGCAGCAGCAGGCTTATATGAACGCAGGTAATGCCTTTGCTTTCAATTGCTTGGCCCAGCTATACAAAGAGAACCCCAAGAGTATGGTGTTTTCTCCTCTCAGCCTCCAGTATGCGCTGGCTATGACTGTGAACGGGGCCTCCGGAGAGACTGCGGCAGAAATTACCCGCACGCTCGGCTATGGAGAAGACGTGAATGCGCTCAACGAATACTGCAATGTTTTGCTTAACCAGCTCCCGGCCGTAGATTCAGAAGTGGAGCTCAAACTCACTGATGCTATGCTGGTTCTGGATGGATTCCCTCTCAAGAAAGACTTTGCAAACATTCTCAACAAGACCTACTACGCTCCTGTAGAGTACATTAATCCATCCAGCACTCAAGAGGTTGTAGACCGCATCAACGAGTGGGCTTACCGCAATACAAAAGGATTTATCTATCCTCTTCTGAATCCTGGCGACATCAGCAGCAATTTTGTTGCAGCAATCATGAATGCCCTTTACTTCAAGGCAGCATGGCGCGGCGACAAGCATTCGCCGATGTTTCTGGAAGAGCTCACCATGAAGAACACTCCGTTCTATCTTGACGGTGGCGGCAAATCGCAGGTTGACATGATGCCTACGGTTGACTTCTTCCCTTATGCAGAAATGGATGGCTACAGGGTGGTGGGCATTCCTTATGCCGGCGAGAAGTATTATATGTACATTCTCCTGCCCAACGAAACAGGCAAAAACGGTCTTGCTCAACTCATGAAAAAACTGCCCGCCCAACAGTGGGAGACTATTCTCTCTGCCCTGCAGACCGATACCAGAGTACTGCTGCAACTACCTAAGTTCGAGATGGAAAGCCGCTTCGAGCTTCCCGGTACACTCAAAGCCATGGGAATCGTGAGGGCATTCGACGACAGCAGTGCCGAGTTCGATAATATGTTCGACGTTATCGGATGGCATTTCTGGATCAGCAACGTTATACAGAAGGCCCGCATAAATGTGGCCGAATGGGGAACGGAAGCCGCTGCTGTAACGGTTGTTATTATGGATAAGGCCGCCTCCGCTGGCCCCGGCGAAGATATTAAGGAAGTCGAGTTCCATGCCGACCATCCGTTCGTTTATCTGATTGGCGAGCGCAGCTCCGGCGCTATCCTCTTTGAGGGTATCTACGACGGGCGATAAGCCGTCAGAATCCCATTCCAAATAGGCTCCAGAGCAAGCTTTCCATTTTCTGCCAACGGCAGACGGCATCGTCGTAGAGATACTGGGTACAGGCGTTCAAAACCATGGGGGAAGTCGCGACTTGAGGCAGGGCGCTGAGGGCAAACTCTTCTTGCTCAATCACTTCCTTATTGAATTGCTCCTTGGTTCTTTGCCATGCTAGAGTAGCCAGTTTATTTGCACGACGGAACTGCCAGAGGGCGCAGTCGGGGATGTATTCTTTCTGTCCGCAGCGCTCGTAAGCCTCTGGTAATTTGGTGGCTCCGCAGAAGATAGGGATGCGCGGACTCTGGGCCGGATTGTCAAGGGATAGCCAGCAAACGCCCCCTACAGAATCGGGCAGCCATGAGCGCAACTGTGTAATATGGGAGTATGCGCACCAGGCGACTGCCACTGTGCGGCGGAATTCTACAGTCCCAGGTGCAATAGTGTTCAGAGTATTGCGCATGGTAGTGGTGAGCCAGGGATTAGCCACCGGGCTGACTACCGTATCGGCAGGGTGCTCCTTGGTCTGCGGCCTAGCCATCAACACCTTACGAGTCATGTCGAAGGCCGTTCCCTCGTAGGTTTCGCGGAAGAGCGCCATCACTTCCCGTATATCCACCGGTTTCTCCGGTTTGACAGAGAATGGCAGCTCGTCCATCTCGTAAGTTAGCCCCAGAGAGGGAGCGAAGTGATTGAGTATGAAGAACTCGCGATCGTTGAAATTGCGTCCTTTGCCGTAGTCGCAGTTATAGACCTTCCAGAACACGAATTCGCCTTTGCCGTCCCAGAGTCCATTTTCTACTGCCACTTTTTCCACGTTGGCGGAGTAGAGTACATCTTTGTCTTTACGGTTCTTCCAGGAAATGCGGGGGATGTTGGCAGAGACGGCAATATGGTCGTCGGGGACACGACGCGCCGCCCACACAGCACCAATCTTCTCTTTCCCCACTCCCAGAATCTCGAACTGCCAGACTTCATTCTTGTCCGCCACCGTAAGGCATTCGCCAGCATCTCCGTAACCGTAAGTTTCTGCAAGAGAGCCCATTAACAATACAGCATCGCGGGCGCTCGAGCATCGCTGAAGGGCAATTCGTTCAAGTTCCTCTATGGTAAACAAACCGGCAGGATTCACAAGAATATCAGGGCCGCCGAAAGTCGTTTCTCCTATTGCCAGCTGCTTCTCGTTGAGACAGGGGTAGGCCGTGTTGAGGTATGCGAAAGTGTGTTCTGCCTCAGGTATTTCGCCAATCAGCTTAACTCCCGTTGTGTCGTCCGGAGACACCGTTTTCATGGTTCCACGAAGGACTGGATGCATGGCTCCGGGCTCGTGGTCGGCGGCCGGTTCCATCCTTACCCATGTGCGGTAACGTCCGTCACAAGTGTGGGAGGTGATAACCGATCCATCGGCAGAGGCCAGGCGCCCAACCATTATACTGGTACAGCTTTGTCCGTCAAATTCTTGCGCCCCTGTGCTCAAAACACAAAGCAGGAGCGCTGCAGCAAGAAGGAAGTATCGTTTCATGTTGTAAAGATAGCGTTTTTATGACATTGCGTGTTATTTTTCAGTATTCGCAAAGTACACTTTTGGGCTTCTACTGCTAAAAACGTTCTAGACCCCCACTTTCTATCCGGGGGTGAAGAACACTTTAGGCGCTCTGGGGCCGATTTTGTACTTTGCTGGTACTGAGATTGCCGGGATATCAGTGGCCGATTAGTACTGAGATTGCCGGGACTTGACACAATGGGCAGCTGCGACGGCAAAAGCGAGACAGGGAGGCGCTTGCAGTCCTACGGTTCCTGCGACAGGCTGACTATAATCTCGTCGAGTATTGAGCCTACGGCGTAGGAAGGTGCAGTAACGTTGTTGGTGAGGATAGAAAAGAATATGGTCTTTGAGCGGTCTCCATCGGCAGGAAGGACGTAACCGCTGAAACACAGAACTCCGTTCATGGAGCCGCTCTTCATTCGGATTCGCGACTTAAGAGCAGCTGGAGCCTTTCCCATGCGGTTCTTTAGAGTACCTTTGCCACCGGGAGTCGGAAGTGACTGAACAAAGTAGTCGCGAACCGGGCCTGCGTACATCTTGCGCAAATAATTAACAAAAAACTCGGGCGAGACGTAATTCTTGCGCGAAAGGCCGCTCCCGTCTATCTGCATGTAGGCGTTATCTGTTTTCAGGCCCATTCCGGCAAGAAGACTGCGGCAGGCAATTGCTGCACTGTCTTTGTCTGTCGAGCCGTAGAGGCTGCGCGACAGCATGGTAAAGAGAGTTTCGGCGTAAAAGTTGTCGCTCTCTACATTGGTATCTCTTACTATGCGCCATAATTCCGGCGACTCGCAACGACCGAGTTCTACAAGATTCTGCCAGGAAGCGGCAGCTTCTCCTATGTTGGCAAACAGCAAATCACTGCGCACAGTGCCATTGGGTGAAATGTCGGCAAAACCTCCCTCAACCTTTATCCCGTTGCACAACAGGTAGTTATGGAAGAAGTACGCGCAGGTATATGCTCCAAAGGCGTTGGAACAATCGAGCCTGTAATCCCGGCGCCCCGAGGGGAAACTGCCCATGAATTCCCCGAACGGACCGAACTCCGTATTTACATAATATATGGTATTGGAACTGTCCTCGGGTCCGGTAACTGCAGAGTTCACATAATTCATCCACGGAGTGTCAGGGTACAGCGGAGTGATTTCCGGAGCAGCTCCGGGCTCTGCAGCCCGCACGATAAAGCTCTGGGAATTCTCTTGAAAATTGAGGCCGGAGGGTCCTGCTCCATAATAGAAGCCCAAATCTTCGAACTGCCAGGAGGCTCCTTGCCCGGGACGTTTGAAGAAGCGGGCATCCCCTATCACCTTTCCGCGTATAGCTTTTACCCCCTTGGCGTCCAGAATGGCTTTCCAGCGCGAGAAGGTAATTCCCAGAGAATCAGCACACTCGGAAGAAGAGCCGGTAGTAGGGTCACCCCCGCCAATAATGTACAGGTCTCCGTCGATAACTCCGTCTTGCAGAGTCCCGCTATAGGCCAGAAGTGTGCTGAAACGCATCTGCGGCCCCAGCTGTTTGAGGGCCAGACCTGTGGTCAACAATTTGGTATTGGAGGCCGGGACCATCTTGACGCTGCGGTTGTACGATACCAAAGTATCCGCTCCGCGCATGGCAAAGGCCCCAAGAATACCAGAACGCAGAGGCTCCTTCCTGGCGTAAGCGGATACGAGCTTCTGCGTGTCTGTGTCTCGTGCAGACGCCCCAAATCCTGCAAGAACAAGCAGGAGGGCTAGCACGGTTTTTTTTGCCGTTGCTTTCACAGCCGGCAGGGTTTATGCCTTCTTTACAGCTGCTGAGAGTTTCTCGTAGAGGGCGTCGGTCTTCTCAAGAAGTTCCTTGCGTATGCCGGTGTAATACTGGCGGGCAGAACCCTCTACCTTACCAACCTTATCGCGGAGCTCGTTATACAGGTTCACTGCCTCGTCTACGAGAGCCGTTGCAGTCTCCTCGCTAACCTTGGAATTTACAGCTGCCACAAGCGAGCAGTCCTCGATAAATGCACTCAGGATGTAATCGATGTCTTTCTTAATGTCTCTAAGATTCATGTCTTTGCGAATTAATTCGGTGCAAAGATACGAAATTTTTTCTTATTGGAGCTTATATAACACCGGGAAAGTAAAGGAGACGGGAACGGGTTTGCCGTCTTGCATACCCGGTTCCCACTTGGGAGAGGAGCTGACCACACGTACGGCTTCTGCGTCCAGGTCTTCGCGCACCCCGCGCAGCAGTTGGACATCACGCACAGCGCCATCGGTGCCGATGGTAAACTTCACCATCACGCGGCCTTCAACGCCGTCGGCCTTGGCCTGTTCCGGATACTTGATCTGGCTGTTTGCCCACAAGGCAAATGCATTGGCATCCTCACCGTTAAAGGTGGGTTTTACCTCTATCTCGGAGAACGAAACGGGTTCGTCGGTGACGGTTACCGTGTAACCGGCGGGATTGGCGGCAGGCGCCTCCTGCTCCTGGGCTTCCGGAGCCGCCTTCTTGTTTTTCTTGGGATTGTTGCAGGCGAACATAAAGACCGCCAGCACAGGAATGAGGGCCAGGTACGACCAGCGCATCCAGCGGGAAGAAGTGGGTTTGAGCATCATGGCAATACGGTTTTTAAGGTTGGCGTGCTGGAAGCCGCTGGCCAGCGAGAAACGCTGATTCCCCACGGCTTTTCGCACAAGAAGTAGTTGATATTGAGTTGCATCAATGCCTTTTTGAAGGACGCCTTCATCGGCCTCGTATTCGTGCACCAGGCGAAGCGTCTCGCGCGTAATCCACACCAGCGGATCCCACCAGAAAAGCAGTTGGACGGGTAGGAAAAGGATCAGGTCCAGCGAATGCCGGTGCTGCACGTGCATGAGCTCATGCGTGAAGATGGCCGGATTCTGCTCAAGGTCTTTACGTCCGATTACAATGTATCGGCCCCAACTAAAGGAAGGAAGGTCCTGTTCAAGAATCACCAGCCGGCAGCAGTCTCGCTCTGCTATTTCTCCGCTCCGGATGAGCCGGGTCATTTTACAGACCGAGACCACATATAACACCAGCGTAACCAAGACGCCGGCGGCATAGAGCGCCAGCAGGATTTCCTTCCAGGGGAGGCCTGCCTGGAAGGTCTGCCCGGCCGACGGGATACCGACGCCTACCATACTTAATTCTGAAACAGCGATGGAAGTCGATACGGTCCGGAGCCGGATGAAAGGAAGAACCAGGCAGAGATAACTCCCAGCCAGCAGCAGCACGCGATTCAATCGGAAGAATGTGGTCCGGCGCATCACCAGCAGGTAAAAAGCATAGAACAGGCTCAGATAGAGCCCCGCCCGTGCGATATATAAAAGGAATGCGGTCATTTCTGCTTCTTTTCGATTTGAGCGATAAGGGATTTGAGTTCCTGCAGGTCCATCTTGTCCTCCTCTACAAACTGGGAGACAAGCCTTAAATAAGAATTATCATAGTAGCGCGCCACTACCTCGGAAACGGTGTCTCCGTGGTACTGCCGCTCGCTGATCTTTACTTTGTAGCGGAAAGAGTTGGCCATGGGCTCCCGCTCGACAAAGCCTTTCTCCTCCAGGAACTTCACCAGGGTAGCCACCGTATTATAGTGGGGCTTCGGCTCCGGTATATAACTGATTAAATCCCTGATAAACAAGGGCTCATGCGCCCAGAATATGTTCATCAGCTGCTCTTCTTTTGCCGTGAGTTTCTGTTTCATCGTAGATCACTCCTAAGATTTCTCCCTGCAAATATAATGATTATTTTTAAAACTCCTAACATTTTTAGGAGTTCTCTTTCATCTTTTAGGAGATATCAAACTACCTCTCAATAATCTTTTGAGAATTCCAAATTCTGACTGATCAGCCCACTCATGAGAGGGCAAGGAATTATTGGAAAGCCCTGAAAAGCAGACTGAAGAAGGAGGGAAGCGAAGTGGTTACAAAATGTAACCGGAGAAAGCGATAGATTATTCCCACTCGATGGTTGCCGGGGGTTTGGAAGATATGTCGTAGACCACACGGTTCACTCCGCGAACTTTGCGGATAATCTGGTTGGAGACATCACGCAGAAAGTCGTACGGGAGGGGGAACCAATCGGCGGTCATACCATCTGTAGAAACCACTGCGCGCAGGGCAACAGGGTTCTCGTAGGTGCGCTCGTCCCCCATTACGCCCACGCTTTTCACGGGCAGCAAGATTACTCCTGCCTGCCAGACGGCATCGTACAGGCAGGTGGCCGGCACAAGTGGATCGGAGGCTGACGGCAAGCCCATGCCCGTACAGTCGTAACTGCGCAGGCTCCGGATGAAAATATCGTCGGCATCGCGAAGCACCCTGAGTCTTTCTTCCGTCACCTCGCCGATGATACGAATAGAGAGAGAGGGCCCGGGGAAGGGATGGCGGTTGATCAGCCCGGCCGGGATACCAAGGGCGCGACCAACGCGGCGGACCTCGTCTTTAAAGAGCATCCGCAGAGGTTCCACCACCCTCAGGCTCATCTTCTCGGGGAGGCCGCCCACATTGTGGTGGCTCTTGATTTTGGAGGCTATTCCCGGAATGCCGGCACTCTCTATCACATCGGGATAGATGGTTCCCTGAGCCAGCCAGGCGGCATTTTCTATCTTCTTGGCACAGCTCTCGAAGGTCTCCACAAACATACGGCCGATGATTTTGCGCTTGGATTCCGGATCGGAGACTCCGGCAAGAGCACACAGGAAGTCGCCTCCAGCATCTACACCTATCACATTCAGGCCCATGTCTTTGTAGGAGGCCAGCACATCGCTGTACTCATTCTTGCGAAGCAGGCCGTTGTTCACGAAGATACAGGTAAGTTGCTTGCCTATGGCTTTATTGAGCAGAACAGCCGCCACCGTGGAATCTACCCCGCCGCTGAGCCCCAGAATCACATTATCGCTGCCAATCTGCTCCCGCAGGGCCGCCACCGTACTTTCCACAAAAGAGTTCGGGGTCCAGTCTCCTGCGCATCCGCAGATATCATAAGCAAAATTCTTGAGCATCTGCGAGCCCTCTTGAGTGTGATACACCTCCGGATGAAACTGAACGGCATATATATTCTCGTCGGGTATTTGGTAGGCGGCGTTCTCAACGTCTGCCGTAGAAGCGGTGACTTGAGCACCCCGGGGCAGCGCCGTGATAGTATCGCCATGCGACATCCACACCTGCGTCTGCTCACATACGCCCTGGAACAGGGGCGACTGCGCCACAAGCTTGAGCACGGCCCTGCCATATTCCCTTGTGTCGGAAGCCTCCACGGCACCGCCGCCTTCAAAAGCGAGCAACTGGGATCCGTAACAGATGCCAAGAATCGGAACCTTTCCCCTGAACGGAGTTAAATCCACATGCGGCGCATTAGCGTCCCGCACGCTGCAGGGACTGCCGGACAGGATGACGCCTTTCACCGAAGGGTCCGGGGCTGGAATTCTGTCGTAAGGGTACAGTTCGCAATAAACATTCAACTCGCGTAACCTCCGGCCTATCAGCTGGGTTACCTGGGAGCCAAAATCCACAATAATTATCTTATCCACATTACAAAAATAACTCTTTTTTTATTAGATTTGCATCCCAGCCCCAATAAAACGGGCATTCAAAAAAGTATGAAACATCTTTTACTCACTATATTTCTTGGGTTGGGTGCCATTTGCAGCGCCTGGGGGCAGGATTTGCCAGCCGTAACGCTGCACGACGAGGCCGGCAAGAGCATAGCAACAAGGTCGCTTATTGACGGTAAAACTCCCTTTGTCATCAACTTCTGGATGACCACCTGCAAGCCCTGCATGAAGGAGCTCGAGGCGCTTACAGACGAGGCAATTGAATGGAAAGGAAGCTTCCCGCTGCGTATCTATGCAGTATCTGTTGATGACAGCCGCTCTCTGCAGAGGGCCGTTGCCATGGCGAGCGGCAGCGGCTGGGAAGGAATAACACCGCTGTTCGACGTGAACGGAGACTTACGGCGTGCGCTGAACGTGACTGCCGTTCCGCAGGTTTTCGTGTACGATGCAAACGGCAAAGAGGTTTACACCCATATAGGATACCGCCCGGGAGACGAGGCCGAGCTGCTACGCGCCCTTAAAAACAACGCGAAGTAATGCTACTGCTGCTCTTCATTCTCGCCCTTCTTTCTCCTCCGCCAGATGGCGGCTGGGGCAAGCTGAGCGGAGCTCTGGAGAGCAACAGCGCTTATTATGTAGACGATCCCGCCATTGGCGGACGCATAAATAAATGGGGTTCCAACAATTACCTTAAGCTGGACTGGCAGCGCGACTCACTGAGCGCAGGACTGCAAGCTGAATGGTACCCACAAGCCCTCGTCGGCTATCCTACTGAGCTCAATGGAGCAGGCCTATCTTCCCTGTACATCGACTGGCGTCACAACTTCATAGATATCACTGCCGGGAGCTTCCATGAGCAGCTTGGCAGCGGTCTGCTTCTTCGCACCTGGGAAGACAGGGACATGGGCATCAACAACTCCGTTACCGGTGCCCGCGTGAGCGTACGAGCACTTGGCAACCGCTTGTCTTTCAAGCTGTTCAGCGGCCTGCCAAAGTATGGAGTATGGCCTTCCGCCGCATCGCTTGTATCGGCGGCAGACCTCAACGCAGAGCTGGGTGCAGTGAGCCTGGGCGCAGGAATCGTGGACTGCGCCAGCCTGCGAACAGACAGCAGCATAGCCACTCTCGCACAGGCCGGCGGCTTTACCCTGCCGGGGCATGTGGTGAGCTGGTCGGCCCGCGCCGCCGTCAACGCCGGAGGATTCACCGCACGCGCAGAGTACGTGGGCAAGTCACCCGATTTCTACACCGAACTCTTGCCCGCTGCGCACGAACGCTTTACCCTCAAAGGAGGGAACGCCCAACTGCTCGAACTATCTTACGCCGCCGGTGGATTCTCAGGTTCGCTAACTTTCCGGCGTCTGGAGAATATGACATCGCGCATTTTCAATACCACCGGCACTCCGTCGATTGCCAACACCCTCAATTACCTCCCTGCCCTTTGCATGCAGCAGACCTACATGCTTGCAGGTCTTAACCCCTACGTCACTTATGCCGACGGAGAAATGGGCTTCCAGGGCGACCTGTACTACATTTTCCGGCGGGGCACCAAGCTCGGAGGCCGCTACGGCATGAAGCTTCACATCGGCGGATGCTGGATAGACGCACTCCCCTTCGCCCTGCCGGACAGGGACGTTGCATACCTTGCCTACCGCGACATAAATATAGACCTGGAGCGCCGCTGGACGCGGAATTTCCGCACCATATTCTTCGTCTCTATCCAGGAGAACTCGCCTACGCATGGCAACCGCAAGCGCACAGATGCACAGAACGTGTTCGTGCTGGATGCCCTGTACCGCTTCTCTCCGGAGTTCTCGCTCCGTACCGAGTTCCAGTACCTGTACTCACAAGAGCTCACCAAAGACTGGATGGCCGCGCTGCTGGAGCTCTCGTTCGCACCTCACTGGAGCGTGAGCGTGAGCGATATGTACAACCACGGCAGTACCGGGGTGCATTATTTTAACGTTAGCGCAAGCTACACCCACTCGTCTTTCAGCGTAAGCCTTACAGCCGGGCGCAACCGCGAGGGGATGGTATGTTCCGGGGGCGTTTGCCGATGGCAGCCCGCATGGAGCGGAGCCGGCCTGCGCGTTCACTGGTCGTTCTGAGTCATGAAAAAGTGCTTCTACCTCCTGCTATGTGCTGTGCTTGCGTTCTCTTGCGTGGGCCAGATAGACGATCCCGAAGAGGAACCGGTTGTAGACCCTTCCGGGCCCGGCGTTACGCCCGGAGAGGAAGATAAAGACGGCGAAGGATACTTCCGCCGCAACCTGATTCTGGATTTTACCGGCACCTGGTGCGTGAACTGCCCCAGGATGGAGGAGGCGATAAAAGAGGCACAGGCAATGCGCCCGGGACGCCTGGAATGCATCAGCGTACACTGCCTTACGGCCGACAAGCTCTCACTGCTACCCAAGAGCAGGGAGCTGGCTGCGCAGTTTAACGTCAGCGCCTACCCCTCTGCCGTCATAGACATGGACGCAGCTTCGCTCACCACCACAACTTCTGCAGAACTGCTCCTTGCGCAATGCGACCGCCTGCTGGATCAGCGCCCGCAAGCTGCCGGAATCAATATATCAAGCTCTTTTCAGGGAACGGAGGCTTCTATAAGCATTGAGGCTCGCACCGTACGGGCGGGTTCGTACAGCCTGCACTGCATTTTGGTAGAAGACGGCGTGATTGCCGCACAGGCAGGAGGGTCCGACGAGCACGTACACAACAACGTGCTGCGCTACTGGCAAGACTCCGAGGCCTCAGAAAAGGCGGCCGGGAGCACGCTGGAATGGAGCATCACCGCTCCTGCAACAAAAGGATGGCGCGTTGTTGCCGTGGTCTGCAGGAACGGCATCGTAGATAACGTATGCTCCTGCAAGCTTGGAGAATCCAGCACTCCCCTACTTAAAAAGCCCCTTCACTAGTTCAGGAACGTCCGATACCTTGACCACACGTATTCCAGAGGGCGTTTTGCTGTCGATACTGCTGTAGGAGCTCACGAATATCTTTTTGAATCCCAGGCGGGCCGCTTCTGAAATGCGACGGTCGGTCTGCCCGACTGGGCGGATTTCTCCGCTCAAGCCCACCTCGCCGGCAAAGCAGCAGTCTCCCGGGAGTGCATAATCGAAGTTGGACGAGAGCACGGCGGCAATTACCGCAAGATCGCACGCAGGATCGCTCACCTTGAGTCCGCCAGCCATATTGAGAAAGACGTCTTTTGCACTCAGGTGGAAGCCGGCACGCTTCTCCAGCACTGCCAGGAGCATATTGAGACGGCGCCCGTCGAATCCTGTGGCCGAGCGCTGCGCAGTACCGTACGCAGCAGAGGATACCAGAGCCTGAACCTCGAAGAGCAGGGGGCGCGTGCCGTCCAGCATAGAGGCAATTGCGGTGCCGCTCAGGCCCTCTTCGTGCATGGGAATCAGCATCTCGGAAGGATTCTCAACCTCTCTCAGGCCCAGCCCCGTCATCTCGAACACAGCCAGCTCCGAGGTGCTTCCGAAGCGGTTCTTGATACTTCGCAAGATGCGGTAAGACCCACGGTTCTCGCCCTCGAACTGCAGCACTACATCTACAATATGCTCCAGAATCTTGGGACCGGCGATATAGCCGTCTTTGGTGATGTGGCCAATGAGCACTACTGGCACCCCGCTCTCTTTGGCAAAGCGCAGAAGCGACGCTGCGACCTCTTTTATCTGGCTGACCGAACCGGGGGTTGACTCCACAGCGTCTGTGAACATGGTCTGCACGGAATCCACTATCATGAGGTCGGGGAGTATGGCCCTGGCCTGCTCCAACACGTCTTCTATGCGGGTTTCGCTGTAAATGAGGCAGTCTCCTGCGGAGTCGCGCCCCGCAGAAAGCCGCTCTGCGCGCATCTTAACCTGCTTCTCGCTCTCCTCGCCCGTTACGTATAAGGTCTTAAGAGACGGGCAGCTCAGCGGAATCTGCAGACTCAGGGTAGATTTGCCTATGCCCGGTTCGCCTCCTATAAGGATGAGTGAACCGCGCACCATTCCGCCTCCGAGCAAACGGTCCAATTCCTTCATTCCCAGGCTGATACGGGCCTCGGAAGAATAGTCTATATCTGCCAGGCGCCGGGGCCGGCGGTCGTCGGACCGGGCCTTGGAGGGCGAAGCAGCCTTCTTGGATTCTACCGGCGCCTCCACCATAGTATTCCATTCCCCGCACGCAGGGCAGCGCCCCATCCACTTGGGGCTCTCGTTTCCGCAATTGCTGCAGAACCAGAGAGTTTTGCTCTTACTTGCCATTCTCTGTTGTGTTAAAATAGTAAGGGCTGCGAATCACGCTGAAAGCCCCCTTGCCCTTGTCTATGGTGCCCAAAATACGGCACGCCGCAACCACCTCACGCCCGTACTCTTCAAGGGTATTGATACGCACCATCTGGGACGAATGCACAAAACGACCATCTCCCAAATAGATACCTACATGACTGATTTTCAGCGGCTCACGGGAGCCGAAAAAGAGCAGGTCGCCGGGTTCGTAGCTGCGGCCCTCGCCCAAAGAGATACCGCAACGTGCCTGCTGCGATGCGTTTCGCGGCAGGATGATGCCGTTAATAAAGTAGCAGAACTGCACCAGTCCGCTGCAATCGAAGTACTTGGCGCTGTTGCCGCCCCACATGTACGGAACGCCAGCAAAGCTGCAAGCCAGGTTGCATATCTCCCGGGCAAGATTGTTCTCTGCTCGGCTCGCGGCCCAGCTTCGGAAATCCATCAACTGGTGGGAGAGTACCCAACCGCTGCGGCCGTCGGGAAGGAGCACCTTAGTCCATCCGCCTTTCTGAACTCCTGTCTGCCGGACCAGGTCGCCCATAGAAAGCTCCGAGAGGACGGGCGAGTTCTCTGCCCGTTCAGCCCACACGGTTGCAGAAACCGAGACGCAAATCCACTTGGGAGCGTCCAGGTAACTGTTTTTCTCTTCGTCAGTCAGGCTCTTGAGCCCCAGCTCAGTAACCCATCCGGTATAATCGTTGGCCTGCACTTTCACCCAATAGCGGCTGGTCTCCAGAGTCTGCACCAACTCGCCCATAAGCAATTGGTTATCGAGCGGCGCCTCGTAATCGGGCGCCGAGCGCATGAAGCTGGAAGAAAGGGTAACAACGGCCCAAGTGAGCAAGGTTTCTAATATCATAACTACAAAATTAGAAAAACTTTCCCATATTTGCAGGCAGTATGGAATTATTCTTCAGCCAATATATTTACGACTCCACCCTGCGGCTCGACGCAGAGGAATCTGCCCATTGCGTAAGGGTGCTCAGGCACCGCGTAGGAGACTCGATTGATGTAATCGACGGACGTGGGACGCTGATGCACTGCACGCTGCTCAACGCAGACCCCAAGGGGGCAGAGGCAAGGATAGACGAGAGGGTGTACGGATTTGGCTCACATCCCTACTCGCTTACAATGGCGGTCTGCCCCACCAAGAACATCGACCGCTACGAGTGGTTTGCCGAGAAGGCCACCGAGATAGGTGTGGACGTGATTGCGCCCGTAATCGGGGAGCGATCCGAGAGGCGGGTGCTCAAGACGGAGCGCTTGGAGAGGCTGGTGAAGGCTGCGGCAAAGCAGTCGCTGAAGGGGGCTGTGCCCGAGATTGCCGCTCCGGTTAGCGTTCGGGACTTTATCTTGAGCGTCCCAGAAGATGCAGTGAAGATGATTTGCTATTGCTTTGACGGGGAAAAGTTCTCTGTCCGTGACGTCCTGTGGGCTGGGTGTGCTCTCCTGCCTCATGCTCGTAAGGGCCAAAATCGACAGGAGGAGGCCCCTGCTTCTTTCACGGAGGCCCCGGACATCTATATCTTAATCGGGCCGGAGGGCGATTTTTCACCTGAAGAGGCAGAATTGGCACTCAGCCGGGGCTGGAAGGCAGTAACGCTGGGCCCCAGCCGCCTGCGCACAGAAACGGCTGCCGTGGTGGCTACTACAATGGTTTACTACGCGGTCCTTACTGAGGAATGATAATGTGATGGTTGCCCAGGGGCTCGTGCAGCATGTAGTTGCGCAGGGCATCCTTGCCCACTTCTTTGTCTCGGTCTGCCCAGCTGCGTACTACAATCTGTGTTCGGCAGAGATTGTTGCCGTAGGGATTGTCTATGATGTTGACGCGCTCGTCTATACAGTGTTCCAGGTCGGCGCTGAGTTTGAAGATTCTTGCCGGACCAACGGGTAAAATTCCATGAAGGGCCACGCCTATGCCGGACTCGAAGTGGGTGTCGTAGCAGTAGTCGTTTACCATGTTCAGGGGGACTGTGCAGTGTGCAAAGAGGAAGTTGCCGCCGGATATCCGCGACAGATTGGCCTGGAAGCCCGATTTTCCGTATTTTGTGCGAACGATTGCCATAGATAGCATGGCGGGGATGTCGCCTTCGCAAGTGGCTATGTAGCCATCTGCGTTCAGCAGCGACAGGGCGAGGCAGCCGGTGTTGCCTACTGCGGTGAGCAGGTCGAAGCAACGGAGCGTGAGGCCGTCCAGCCGGTATTTAGCGATAATCTGTTTGAGGGCGCCGTAGATCTTTAGAGCATCTTCGAAATCTCTATCCGTGAGTGACTTACCGAATTTTGGAGAATTCAGCGGCTTCAGCAGGCCGGAGGTACTGTTGTCAGTATCCCGTGGCCGCCCATGGCCACGTGAATGGGAGGGGCCCGCCGCTTCAGCGGTGGGAGGGATGAGCGAAACGAAGGTATCTGACGACAGTACCTCCGGCCTGCTGAAACCGCTGATGAGTTCCTCTATCGGAACGTCTATCAACTCTGCCCCCAAGTTCTTGCGGACCTTTGCATAGTCAACAGCACTGCTGATAAGCCAGTCGGAGGGCTTGCCAACAACACCCAAACGCTTACCTGCCAACATCTTGCGCCCAGAGAAACGCTTCACCAGAGAAGGCTCGCCGCGATGAGCGGAAGGATAATAGCGAGACAATTCGCTCGCTATTTCCTTAATGGAGCCATGAATGATCTCCCCGTCCAGCCCCTGCTGGTTGAGCCAACTCAGGATTTCCATAGAGGCCGCCAGCGAATTGCTCTGGCCGCTGGTGAGCAGTCGCACGCGAGCCCCTTCGTGTCCCGCGAACACCTCACGGAAGATTCCCTCGGTGCCGCCCGTGCGCACATAGATTATGTCTCCGGCGGCACCGTAGTCTGAAAAATCGCTATCGCGATAATCGAAGCTCTCTCCCAGGGCCTCTTCTATATCCTTGATAAACTGCTCGTTATGAGCGCTGTGGGCAAGTTCGCCATGAAGATCGGAAGTCAGCGTGTAAAGTCTCATGAGTGCAAATATAAAAAAAAGGCGCGGGAAACCTCGCGTCTTTTTAGTTCTAAACTAAATAAGATACTCTTCTTACTCAGCCTTCTGGCAGTGTTCGCACTTTTCTGCGTTCTCGCAATTCTCGCAATTCTCGCAAGTTTTGCCTTCCTCGCACTTGCCGCAGCAAGCCTTAGTAGAATCGCAAACCTCCTCAGTAGCAGCGGCCTCACCCTCGGCGGCCTTGTTGCCACAGCAATTGTTGCAAGCGCAACCGCTCAGAAAGAACATTGCAACTGCAAGAGAAATAATAACCTTCTTCATTTTTCGAAAAATTTAAGAGTTAAACTAACTGAGTCGCAAAGATATAAAAGTTTTTTAACAAAGAAAAACTATCGGGGAAGTACTTCAGCAGAATCCATCCCCGTACAGCAGTGATGCGCTTCTATTTTATAACCTGGGCCAAAGGTCCTGGTGCTTAAGGATATGGCGGATATGCCAGCGTAGACGAAATACAGACTGATTATCGAGCGCCCTCTGGCCGGAAAGCATTCCAGAGAACGTAATAGGGACCATTTTACCGTTAATCTTGACAAAGTCCACTCCAAGATCTTCTGTCCACTGCTTCCCTTGAATGAACCCTAAAAGGGAATAGTCGAAGAGAATGCGAGATGCGAATGCATTTACGACTACAATCATTTTGGGGTCGCATTCGCAAATAGTCTTTTGACTCCAAGAAAGGGATTCTTCGATAAACTGCTCAAAGTCATGCTTAGAGATAAGCCTTCCCTTACCGTCGATATCAAACATACTCTCAATGACGCTTTGCTTACTCTCTCGAACGGGGAATAAATCATGGTGGCCGAAAGGCAAACCAATTCCATCTGACTCGGCGATCTCTATACACTTCCTAAAATATGGATGAATCTCTTCCTTCGGAACATCCAGTTTATATGTGCTACTATACTTAGGGGAACCGGGAACAGGATCTCCATCCTTAAAAGAGGGATTGATTCCAATAAACAATATGCAACCTTCCGGATTCGATTCTTCTACGGCGATACCTCGTTCTACAAGTTCGTCCTTTTGTCTTCTAAGACAATCCAAACACTTTTTAGCTTCTTCAATTGCAGTATTCATAATATAATGATTAATAGTTATTTAATTCATGATAGGTTGGCCCAGCAAAGATGCCCTTGCCGTCCATTAATCCGCAACTGGACGGACAGAGAATCCACGTTCGCGTCCGCCGCTAAAGCCACTCCTCCCGTCTGAACTGAGGGACAATTCCCATGCGTAGTCCGGGTCATCCGTATATAAGGACGAAGACCAGTACTGTAAGTAGGAACCTGCAGCTTGGAGGTTCGAGGACAACCAGGCGCCTGCGGCGGGAAGGAATATCGACCTGTCAGTGTAGCCTGTTTTGTTGCTTGTTACAATCATACCTGCTACTCCTGTTCCTTTGTAATCATACGTCCAGGTCCAGGTGCAATTGTTCTTCAGTTCTTCCATCTCTTCCCACCTAGGCATCCGCCACGAGCCACCCCAAAGCACGTTCGACGCATCATCCTCCAGATCTAGTGTTGTCTTTTTATCGCGTTTATTGTATTTGGTCATTGAATAACTATCATTACGCCATTTATATGTTGACCAACTATAATCGGTCTTTGGCTCCGTCTCACCCCAGGCAAAGTAGTCTCCAAACTCTTCTGGCTTCGTTGCGCCGACGTTAAAAGTAGCCCATTTAACGCTAAGACCAAGATCTACGGCCACGGCTTTCTTCCCAATCTCGGTTTTCGGAGGTATCTCTTTTACAATCACATTGCATTCGGCCTGAAAACCACCATCAACGGTGGTTACGGTTACTACAGCAGTCCCTGCATTAACGCCAGTAACCATGCCTTCTTGATCCACAGTAGCCACGGAAACATCGCTACTGCTCCATTTTACCGATTTATTTACCGTTTTATTATAGTTGGACTTAACGGTGGCTGTAAGGCCTGCTTTTTTACCCACGAAGAGGGTCAACCACGCATTGTCGATTGATATACCTGTTGGGCTGTACATTAGAACCGGACGGACAGAGAATCCTAATTCGCGGCTGCAGGCCTGATAGTCCCAGCGTAATGAACTGATGGACAATGCCCTTGCGATGGAGAGATAGCAGGACGAAGACCAGTACCGTAAGTTGTAACCTTCATCTTGGAGGTACAGGTAGCGCCAGAAGCCTGCGGCTGGAAGGAATACCGACTTGTCCTTGTAGCCACTCTTTTTGCTTGTTACAATCATACCTGCTACTCCTGTTCCTTTGTAATCATACGTCCAGGTCCAGGTGCA
>CAMKAJ010000002.1 GCA_946410455.1 uncultured Bacteroidales bacterium | reverse complement strand
GAGCAGTTCGAGCTCGATTCTTACCGCAGGCTTCTCGACATCGAGGACAGCAACGCAAAGACCGTTGATGCCCTTATGAAGCTCGAGTTGCCCTCCGGCGTAGAGGTTGAGATCAAGGTGTGATAGTAGTAGCTTTTTAGCGAAAGTTTATTACCTTTGCATTCCCGGCTGTGTGCCGGGGGAACGGTCCCTTAGCTCAGTTGGTTAGAGCACCTGACTCATAATCAGGGAGTCGCAGGATCATGCCCTGCAGGGACCACAAAAAGAAGCTGGCAGTCGCCAGCTTCTTTTTGTGGCCCCAAAGGGCTACACGTTACCCCTCCCCCACCTATACTTCTATTTTTTGAAAGCTGATAATTCCTTCTTATTTTTGTGGTCATCGAAAGGTATTATTGTATGAAATCTCTGTTTGATATCAAAGGCAAAGTGGTCGTAGTGACCGGAGCATGCGGGGTCCTGGGAGGATCTATTGTTGAGTATTTTGCGGCGCAAGGCTGCAAGGTTGTATTGCTTGCCCGGGAGCATCACCGGGAGCAGGCCATGGCTGCGGTGACCGCCATTAAGTCCAACGGCGGAGAGGCTATGTTTCTCCCCTCCGACGTAATGGACGCTGCGGCTCTGGAAGGCAATCTGCAGGCCATACTGAAAGCTTACGGCAGTCTGGACGTGCTGCTGAACGCTGCCGGCGGCAATATGGGACCGGCAAACGTGCAGCCGAATCAGACTATCGCCGACCTTGACATCGACGCCATGAAGAAGGTCTGCGAACTGAACATCTTCGGCACCGTAGTTCCTACGAAAGTCTTTATAAAGCCAATGGTTGAGCAGAAAAAGGGCTCCATCATCAAC
This sequence comes from uncultured Bacteroidales bacterium, assembly GCA_946410455.1. Classification (GTDB taxonomy): domain Bacteria; phylum Bacteroidota; class Bacteroidia; order Bacteroidales; family UBA932; genus Cryptobacteroides. Next base: position 106,109 of record CAMKAJ010000002.1, on the reverse strand, counting down.
TTCTGCTCCATGTCGTCATTCCGCCCTCTCACACGTGTGGCCGGATACGGCATCGCCAAGGCTGGTATAGCCAGTTGGACCCAGTGGCTGGCCGGAGAACTGGCGACCAAGTACGGCGACGGCATCCGGGTCAACGGTATCGCCCCCGGCTTTATCCTGTCCAACCAGAACCGTTCGCTTCTGGCAAATCCAGACGGCAGTCTCACCGAGCGTTCGCATAAGATACTGGGGCACACGCCTTTCGGCCGTTTCCTGGAGGCGGACGAGTTGCACGGTGCCCTGCATTACCTCGCATCCGACGCCTCCAAGGGCGTCACCGGCACCATCGCCGTGGTAGATGGCGGATTTAACAGTTTCAGTATATAAAGATGCCCGGTCAGGCCGGGCATGACGACGTGAATAGTTATGTATTTAATGAAACAAAGTTGGCGCTGGTATGGGCCGAATGACCCGGTGACGCTGGACAACATCCGTCAGGCCGGAGTTACCGATATAGTAAGCGCCCTGCACCATATCCCCAACGGAGAGGTCTGGACAGTGGAAGAAATAGAAAAGCGCAAAGCACAGTGCGCCGCAAAGGGCCTGGTGTGGAGCGTGGTCGAGAGCGTTCCGGTACACGAGCACATCAAAACCCGCGAGGGGCGCTATCTGGAGTATATAGAAAACTACAAGCAGACCATACGCAACCTCGCCGCATGCGATATCCACACCATTACCTACAACTTTATGCCGGTGCTGGACTGGACCCGCACGAATCTGGCATACGAGATGCCGGACGGCAGCAGGGCCCTCCGCTTCGAACGCGCCGCCTTCCTGGCATTCGACCTATTCATCCTCAAGCGTCCCGGCGCCGAAAAGGAGTACACGGCAGAAGAGATTGCCAAGGCAAAGGCCCGCTTCGAGGCCATGGACGCCGCAGAGATTCAGCTTATTACCCGCAACATGATTGCCGGACTTCCCGGCAGCGAGGAGAGCTTCACCCTGGAGCAGTTCCAGGCGGCTCTTGATCGCTATAAAGGCATAGGCGCGGACGAACTGCGTGCGAATCTCATCTTCTTCCTGCAGCAGGTCTGCCCGGTTTGCGAGGAAGTCGGTTCGCGCATGGTCATTCACCCCGACGATCCGCCGTACCCCATTCTTGGCCTGCCGCGAATCATGAGCACGGCCGATGACTTCCGCAAGCTGATTGCAGCCGTTCCCAGCCCCGCCAACGGCCTCAACCTTTGCACCGGTTCGCTGGGCGTGAGGGCAGACAACGACTGCCCCGCCATGATGAGGGAATTTGGTGACCGCATCGACTTTGTGCACCTTCGCTCTACAAAGCGCGACGCAGAAGGCAACTTCTACGAGGCTAACTTGCTGGAAGGCGACGTACCCGTTTATGAGATGATGAAGGCAATGCTGGAGGTTGAGCAGAGACGCGGCTTCCGCATATTCCTCCGCCCCGACCATGGCCATCAGATGTGTGACGACCTGGGTCGCCGCTCCAACCCCGGCTACTCCTGCTACGGCCGCCTCCGTTCCCTTGCCGAACTCCGTGGCCTGGAGCACGCCATTGCAAAAACTCTATAGCCTTTACCCTGACACGCAGAGTGCTCCTAATGTCCCTATAATCAGGACGATAGGCGCAAAATTGCCTTAAAACGCGCTTAATGTCCAGGTATTCGGGACATTAGGTGCATTGAATCTAATGCTACGGCCGCCTGCGCTCGCCAGCGGCATTGTGAGGCGATGGATTCTGCTATACCGTATAAAATATTATCTTTGCACCATGGACTGGAAAAGAATCGTTCTTTTGTTTGCGGTGGCGGCGATGGTGTGCTGCTGCAATGAGCTGCCTCAGCAGGGCGGGATAAGTATAACTCAGGATAATGTTAACTTCAAGGCTGCAGGGGGGCGGGCAAGACTTGACTTCACGGCAACGGGAGACTGGTCTGCAAAGCTCACGGGCGACAGCTGGTGCAAGATTGTGCCGGACGAGGGCATTGCCGGCGACGCTACTGTAATGATTACCGCCGAGGCAAACAACACTCCGGACGAGCGCACCTCGGAGCTTGTCATCACCTGCGGAATGTCCACAGAAACGATATCTGTAGTGCAGGAGGCCCTAAGCATGGTAACGGTGTCGCAGGAGCAATTACACTCCGGAGCCGAGGGCGGAAGCTACGAAGTTAGCGTAGAGCACAACATCAACTTCAGCACCCTCATTAGCTCCGGAGCAGAAGGCTGGCTGAGCGTGGCGCCCGCATCCAAAGCACTGAGCACCAGCAAGATAAACATACAAGTAGCGGCCAACCAAAGCGGCTGGCTGCGCAAGGGCGAAGTAATCGTGACAAGTGATATCGGCGACACGCGAATCGCAGTAACCCAGGACGGCGCAGACACCTTCTCCCTGTCTTCTATGAGCGAAACGGTCCCCGGCACCGGCGGAACATTCACAATAAGCGTCTCCGGCAGCCGCCCTTATCACATCAGCTCAATGCCCGACTGGATTACCCAAATCAGCGTAGATGAGCGCACGCATACCTTCGAGGCACCAGTTTTTTATGGCGACAGTCCCCGCAGCGATTACATCATCTTCTGCGATGACGGCGGCGTATGCCTCCCCTTCGAGATAACCCAGGAGTGCCTCCCCGAATGGGCATCCAAGGGCTTTGCCCACACTTCGCTTGTAATGCGCTTCACGGCAACCTGGTGCGGATGGTGCCCCCGCATGAACAAGAGTGTAAAGAAGGCCCAGCAGCTTTATCCGGAAAAGCTCCATCACCTAGCCCTTCACGGCTCCGGCAGCACCCTGTACTTTGCTCCCGTGAGCGACTTGATGACGCAGTATGCAATCAAGGGGTATCCTACAGGCATGGTGGACGGAAGAATAGAGATAAACAACGGCGATATCAATGCTACGGCGCAGAATATAGTCTCCGCTGCCCAGGAGACCGAAGCGCAGTACGGCACAGTGAGCGGGGCTTCCGTCAAATCCACCCTGAGCGGGTCTGATTTATCAATAGACCTCACCTTGTACCTTCGAGAGGCCGGCAAGTATAAAGTTACGGTGCTGCTCACAGAAGACGGCATAAACGCCGGGCAGGAGGACTACGAAGACGTGTACCACTCCAGTTATACCCACGACGGCGTGGCGCGCACTGCGGTGACTTCTGTTCTTGGAGAGAGTTTCTCTGTGGATAATGACTTTACTACCAAGAACTTCCGTTACAACGCCAAGCTCTCCAGCTCGTGGAATACATCTAAAGTACGTATTCTTGTATATATACAGGCCCAGTACGGGAGCCGCAAAAAGATTCGCAGCGGCAATTACGGCGACTACTACGTAGATAATTGCTTCGTGGCGGTGCCCGGCCAGGACCTGCCCCTTAAGACGCAATAAGAAAAGAGCAAGGATCCAGAAGGGACCTTGCTCTTTTCTTATACATTACAAACGCAGAGCGTTACGCCGCCAGAATTGCGTCTGCCAGTGCTTCCAGCGCGGGAACATCCTCGGGACGCATGCGGCTGCGTATAGTCACTGCGGGCTCTACAATAGAGACCTCCTTCATGGCCCCGAACATCTCGCGCATAACGCGTCCCGCAGAGGGCGCCCACGAGCCGTTCTCTACAATGGCCACGGAACGTTTGCAGTACCCCTTTATCTGCAGGCGGTGCAGGAAATCGTACATCGGGGTAAACAGCCCGGCGTCGTACGACGATGCGGCAGCCACCATTCGCGGATAGCGGAAGGCGTCTTCTACATTCTCTGCAATATCGCTGCGGGTAAGGTCGCTGAGCACCACCTTGGGTGCTCCCTTGGCCCGGAGTATCTCTGCGAGCTTCTCTGCTGCAGCCAGGGTGCCCCCGTGAATAGATGCGCAGGCAATGAAGACTCCGTCTGTCTCGGGAGTATAGCTGCTCCAGAGGTCGTAGAGGTGCAGATATTCGCCCAGATTGTCCTCGAGGATGGGGCCGTGAAGCGGGCGAATGGTGCGGATGTCCAGCGCGGAGGCCTTTTTGAGTACCGCCTGCACCTGCGCTCCGTACTTACCTACTATATTAAAATAGTATCGCCTGGCCTCGCAAGCCCAGTCATCATCGTCGCGGCCATAAAAACCGCACTTGCTCAATGCTCCGAACTTGCCGATTCCATCTGCGCTGTAAAGGGCGCCGTCGGATGCGTCGTAAGACATGAGCACCTCGGGCCAGTGCACCATGGGGGCGGCAATAAAGCTGAGGCTGTGCGCACCCAGAGGGAGCACATCGCCCTCTTTTACCACCTGCACCCTTCCGTCCAGCTGAATGCCGGGGAAGAATTGACCAAGCATCTTTACGGCCTGAGCGCTGGCCACGAGCGTGACTTCCGACCATTGCTCCAGCACCCATGCTGCGAGTGCGGAGTGGTCGGGCTCCATGTGGTGCACTACTATGTAATCCGGCTTGCGGCCTGCAAGACCCTCGAGCAGATTCTCTTTCCACTCAGGGGCCTTGCGGGCGTCGCAAGTATCCAGTATAGCCACTTTGTCGTCCAGCACAATGTAGGAGTTGTACGACATGCCCTCGGGCACAACGTACTGACCCTCAAACAGATCTATATCCAGATCGTCCGTACCTATGTACAAGACCTTGTTGCCGAGTTCTCTCATTTCTTGGGGCGTCCGAAGGTGAGTGACAGACCTACGTGCACGTCGGTCATGAGAGAGCCGGTAGGGAAGGAGATATTCTTGATTTTGCCAATCTTGCCCATGTAGCCGTCAAGTCCTGCGTGCAGGTTGATGGGGCCGAGGTGCAGATTGAGGGCGCCGCCGAAGTTGGGACCGAAGGTGCCGTAGCCGATGTTACCCGTAGCGCTGATGATGCGGGCGGGGGTAATGGTGGCGCCGAGCCTGAGGTCGTACCAGGAGGCGTAAGAGGCATCGGGAACCATGTGATAGGTGCCCAGGAAGCCTACGGACAGACCCTTGTAGAAGGGCATGTAGTAGCGGGCGCCGGCTGCGATGTTGAACGGAGTCATGCTGGTGCGGGTAGTTCCTGCAGGAACTGCCTCGTCTTTCCATCCGCTCATATCTACAATGTCATCTATGCCAATCTCGGGAGTATCTTCTCCTATCTTGATCTTAGAGAGAAGGTCGGTCCTTACATTGATGTTGCCGGAAGACTTGATGCCGGTGAACTTCCAGGCCATTGCGCCGATGTTGGTAACGGAAACCATTGCGTCCAGCCCGACGGGCAGATGCAGCTCGGCACCCAGGTCAAGCGCTGCACCATAGCCGCCGATGGGCGACTTGGTGTTGAGAGCGTATGCAGCGTTGGGATTGTCGATGATGTTCTGGATGTCCTCGGCGGTGATTTGGGGAACGCCGGCGGCCACAACCTCTAAGTTAGGCGAGATGGACGGATTTCCCTCAAGCGAAATGGCAGCGCCATTACAGCTCAGGCCCACGTTGGCGCCGCCGGCAAGCAGGTGCAGGCGTGCGCCGATAGAGAGACTCTCGGTGATATACATGGAGTAGCCATAAGAGAGGTCTGCCACCACGGCGGCGTTGAGGCCCAGGTTGCTGAGGTCGTAGCTGTGGTTGCCGCCCACCTTTGCCAGTGCAAAGAGGTCGCGGGGCAGGTTGGCCCTAATGGAAGAGTTGACATTGAGCTCTACGGTGTGCATGCGCTTGCCGTTGGAGATACCGATCGTGAGCAGGTTGATGCTCTCGTTCATGTCCAGGAAGTTGTCTTTATGCAGGCCACCGAGGAACTCATCGGCGGTGTACTGGCCGCTGAAGCCGGTTACAAGGCCGTCCTTCTCCTTATTAGGGAGCAATATGCTCGAAACTCCTATGTTGGTGGTGTTGAACAAGTCGATGTTGCCCAAGCCTATTGCGGCGAAGCTCCTGTCGTTTACCTGTGCAGGATTGATGCGGTAACCGTAGGTATAATTATCCAGGAAGTAACCGCTTCGGAAAGATTGTGCAGATGCGCCGATGCTTAGCATGGCAGCTGCGCCCAGAAGGATTATATGTAGCTTTTTCATGATTCGAAGGGATTATTCGTTAGGATTGATGGTAATTCCGTCGGGCAGTTTAACAACGACGTTGGATATCTGCAGGCAGTCGCTCTCCTTGAACACTACGTTGGGGAGAGCCTTCACCATGAGGTTGATCTTGGCCTTGCTTATGGCCTTGCTGCCAGACTTGGGGCTGAGGTAGAACTCAATGTGGCTCAGTGCCTTCTCTGCCGCAGGCAGGATAGAAAGCTCTTGTGCGTTGACAGTCTGCCCACTGATAACCTGAGGGATTACCGTGCCTTCTGCGTCAACGATAGACAGGCTTACAGCGACGTTCAGAGGGGTCTGGTTGAGCACGTTGGCCGTAATTGCAAAGTTACCGTAAGAGGTGATGGACTGGGCTCCGGAAAGGTCGAACTCGGTATCGGTAGAGAAGAAGAACTTGTCTCCGAATGCCAGAGGCACTTCAATTCCGTAGTTGATATCCATAGTGTAGGTAGCGGAAGGAATCAGGATAGAAGTCCTGGCAGGGTCGATATTGGCGGAAAGCTTGACCTTGATGTCGTCGGGAAGTTCCCTGAGGATACCGGTGATGTCGGCAGCGAGGAACTCATGTCCGGCGGCGGCAGAAGATGCAGCCTTGCAGATGCTGTACTTCTTCACGTCGGTCTTGTCGGGATCGGTAGAATACGGAAGCGCCACGTTCTCAAGCACTATCTTATTGGCCTCTACCGGCTGGCCTGCAACGTAAGGAATGAGCTCCAGCGATGCGGTCATAGGTATTCCGAGGTTGGAAGAGAGCTCGATGTTCATCACGGGGTTCGCAAGGTCGAGGCAGAGATTGTCGCCCTTGAGCTCTGCGGGGATGTCGTCCAGGCTCAGCGAGGTCTCCTCCTCGATGTTGTACTCGAACATACCGCTTGCCTTCTTGACTGCGAGCTTGCCGTTCTGGTTCTGGATCGAAGCGTCGATGGTAACCTTAACCTCAGACTTAAGCTCGGCGAGGTTGATGGTGGCGCCGTCCAGGGTGATGCTTCCGGCGATTACTATGTTGCCTTCTATCTCGGGGTTGGCGGTGAGGTCGAGGCCGTACAGCTTCTCAATCTTGACGGGCTGTGCGGTGAGCTTGCCGTTCACAATGCCGCCCTTGATAGGGATGACGTTAGGCGCAACGAAGTCGGGCAGGGTAACGGTAAGATCAACGTTGACGGGGGATTCGCCGGATGTAGGCAGGCCGTCGAAGGCTGCCTCCATGGTGGCGTAAACCTCGTCGAGCACGATTTCGTCTATCCTCTTGAGCTGCTCGGGGAGGTTCTTGACGGTGAGTTTGAACCGCTCGTCGATGTCGAACTTGAGCTGCTCGTCAAGCGAAATGCTCTTAGCCTTGATCTCCGGCACTGAGATAGAGAGCGAGACTTCCTGGCCGAAGGTGTCTTCCAGGTCGGACTGGGAAACCTCTGCGGGAGGGATGCTGATGCTGCCGTCTGCCGAGTATGCGCTGCGGATGATGGTCTTGCCGTTCTCCTTGATGGGCTTCACGAGCAGTCCCTTGATGGGCAACGATACCTGCTTGGGGAAGGCGTCGCGGAGGGTTATGGAATTGGTCGCCTCATTGAAGTTGTACTTGGAATCGATGCCGGAAGCGTCGAAAACCATGACGTCGGGCAGGCTGATGGTGAGACCGTTGCTGCCGGGCTTGAGGGTGTGCTCCTTAACGGAAGGAATCTGGAAGCCAATTGTAAGCACGGGGCTGCCTTCTGCTGTGATGCGTATGTTGCTGAAGTCGCCAAGTCCGTCGGCGTCAAGCTCCAGGGTGTCGTTGAGCTTCACCTCCTCGTCGTTGTCGCCGAGCTGAATCTGGTAGTCCTTGATGACGGGGGTACCCTCGAAGGATACCTCCAGGGACAGGTCTTTGTCTGCGGAGGCAGGAATGTTGGCGCTGTTGATAACAATATTCTGCGGAGTCACATTTGCGCTAATATCTACATTGGCCTTCAGGGAAAGCATCTTGTTCTTCACTGTGGGCCTAAGCTCCTGGATTACAATCTCCTTCTCTACAGCGCCGTTTGCAAAGTCGCCGCTGAAGGTGAGCTTGCCGTCCACTGCGTCCTTCACTATTATATTGGAAGGGAAGTTGAAGGTGAAGGTGTAGGGCAGGTTAATCTGCTTGAAGATGTCGAGGTTAGAAGGAGTAATCTTGAACTTGAACGGCTTGGTCTCGTCCAGGATGATGGTCTTTACGTCGTCGATGCTCGGAGGGAGCTCAAAGTCCTCGTAGTCGCCAAGGCTCACAGTCTCAGAGGGAGTCACGGGGTCGGCCTTGATTGCGAGGTCGGCAGACTCGATGGTGAAGTCTGTAAAGTGGGCCACGATAGAGAGGCTCATGTCACCTTGTGTCTGGGCGAACTTGGTCTTGGTGGTAACGGCGTCGTTGACTTTAACTTCGCCGCTCACCTTTACTTTCTCTCCCAGCGAGATGGAGCCCTCGAATACGTCTTGCACGAGGCCCTCTACCACATATTCGCCGCTGCCTTTCCATTCTCCGGCATTGGTTAGGGTGATGCTGCTGAGATCGATAATGTTGCCCTCTACGTTCTTGAGCTTGAGCACTTTGCTGAAGTCGAGCTTGACGGCCGGGACTATGGAGCCCTGAGTAAAGCAAACGTTGTTGAGCTTGATGTCGATGACGAGCTTTGCATTGCTGTTTACTTTGACATTGCTAATCTTGGTGATGTTCTCGTCGAGCACTACCGGCTCCATTGCAATGGCTACTTCTTTTTCCTGGAGTTTGATATCTGGGAGGTACTCCTTGGGAACGGGAACGGTTTCCATGGGCCATGCTGCAACAAATTCGCTTACGGTAGCCTTCTCCAGCAACACCTCGTTGTACGGGATTTCGCCGATGCTGGTAGAGAGGTCCAGGGCCTCGTTTCCGGTGACCACATCTTTGTACTGGTCCAGTCCGGCCTTGTAGCCAAGGCCCTCGGCAGATGCGGATATGCTCTGGGTCTTAACGTTCACGATGTCGATACCATCTAATTCTCTCTTGATTTTGTATTCTCCGGCAGGGACTTTGAACTTATCGGGATCGAAGTCACCGATTTTGTACTCGAACTCCTGCTTGCCGAGGCTGATTCCGTCGATAACCGCAAGGTTGGCGAGATCCAGCTCTGCCAGTCGGTCGTTAAGAGACACGGCTCCGTCGTACTTGAGGAAATACTCGCCGTTCTCGTTGGTCTTGATAACATCATTGATGCTTTCTCCTGCGCTGTTGATGAGCTGTCCGAGGCTGATTTTCTCGGAATCGCCAAGAGAGACGCTCACACCTTCCTCTACAAGAGTCATGGAGAGGTCGATAGGTTTGGAGTCGAGGTCGTAACTCTTGTCTGCCTCACAAGAAGCTACCAGAAGAAGTCCGGATAAGAAAACTATACCCGGAACTAAATGGTGTGTGCTCTTTAGGAACATAAGATATGGTTTTTAGGTGTTAATTGCATTGTTATGCGCGTAAAACACAAATATAAACAAAAAAATACTTACTTTTGTGAAAACGAAACTACTTTTAATACCATTTATTATGAAAAAATTAGTTCTTTCCATTATTGCAGTTCTGGCCATCGCTATTTCTGCAAATGCTGCCAACTACAAAGTTAACGACAGCGCCATCGACAGCATTATCGAGAATGCCACCGAGGTTGTTGTGCTTGACGTAGCAACTCCTGCAGCAGCAAATCTTCCTGCTTTTGAGCAGAAGGAGGTTAAGCCCGCCATCGCCCTCATCCTCAACTTCTTCCTCGGAGGATTCGGTATTCACCGTCATTATATGGGAACAGCTCCCGGTATGTGGGCTCTGTACACCTTCACTTTAGGCGGAATTTTTGGCGTCGTTACCCTGATCGACTTCGTCATGTTGATTATCGGCACCGTGGATAACGACATCAGCAAGTATATCAACAACCGTAAGTTCTTCATGTGGGCATAAGCCTTGAAGATCTGTAAACTTATACTTCCGTTCCTGCTTCTGGCGGCCGCTGCACCTGCTTTTGCCCAACGCAAGGTAAGTTCCGACGTAGAAGTCAAGACGGTAATGAACGGAAAGCTGACAACAGTCACCAAAAGCGTCTATTGTACCAACAATGGACGCTTGGTGACTTTATTCAAAACTCCTCTGCAGTATTATTCGGTGGCCAATACCAAGGGCGAGGTTTCTATTTATAATCCGGCCACGGGCGAGGTCCTCTCCGACATAGACCAGTCTCTGAGTTCTACTACGGACCTGATTTTTATTTTCTTAAGCGGCCACATAGACGACCTTGGCCTGGGCTTTTTTGGCTACAAGGCGGGCGCCGGCTCGCGCGAGGACGGTTACATCAAGAAGACCTTCGAGTCGGCAGATACCGCACTCCCATCCGTGGAGATTGTGTACGAGGACTATCTGCCGATTTATTGCGCCTACACTGCCCGGGACGGCAAGATTCTGTCTAAGAAGTACCTCTCGGACTATCGCAGCTACGGGCGCTTTGTGATGCCGCATCGCGTTACAGACATAAACTACGGCAAGAATCGCGACTCTTCCGTGGTGCGTACGCTCTATTCGGGCGTAAAAGTGGATGTAGACGACCCCAATTTTGATTTCCAGATTCCCTCCGATGCTAAGCCCATGAAGCTGGAGGCCCCTGCAAAATGAAACTGACTGCCTGCATTGCGGCTGCTTTTCTGGCTGGCGCTGTTGCGCTTGCCCAGGAGGGCGACCGTGAATTGCTGCGCAAGGCCGATTTTTGTGCTTCCGTGCTCAAGGAAGCCCCGGCTACAGGGGCCAATTTTGTAGAGAAAGCGATGTGGGAGGCGCGCCGCCAGATGACCGGCCGCGACATATACGAGCCGGCCAATTATATGTTCCTGCGGCAGGCAAGCCGCGACCTTGGGGTAATTCCTGCATTCTTTGCTCTGTCGGACCGTATCTTGCGCGATACCAGATTGGGCACGGTGCGGGCGGTTCCCGATCCTGCCGACGGCCTCATTCACGAGGGGCCCGAGGCGTACTCGCTCAAGCGCAAGGATGGGCTACGTCCGCTGGCCAGGGATCCGGCTACGTCCGTCCTCGCTATTTCCGCTGCCGCGACACACGGCAGCGGGCTGCGGCCGAGTAACGCCGGACCCCTGGCGCAGTCTCCCGCTTCACGCCCGTCCTTGCGCTGGGTGTCGGGCGAGTATGCTTTTACAGACTATCTTATAGACAATGACCTTAAGCAGGACGCTCGCAGCCTCCTGTTTGCCGACGGTTTCCATCCTTCCGACACCCTTACGTACCTGCGCGGATGGACACTTTACCAGCTTAAGGAGCTGGAGCAGGCGCGCAGCTATTTACAAAACGTTCCACGTGGATCATCATTCTACGACAAGGCGTTTTTCTACTCCAATGCCATTTCTGCGCATTTGGGAGACTACGAGACTCCTGCTGCCAAGCTGAAAGAATATAGCGGTCCGTACGTGGAACTTAAAGAAATGCAGCTTGCCGGGCTTGCACTGCTGCGAGACGACCCCGAGGCCTTCAAAAGCGCCGCCGAGTCTTTCCGCTATCAAGACCATGCCCTGCAGTCGGCCGAGCACGAGCTGGACGACATTTACACTAGCCGCTACCAGACTCGGCAAAAGAGCCCCTGGCTTGCGGCGGCAGCTTCTGCGCTGGTGCCCGGCCTTGGCAAAGTTTACGCAGGCCAGCTCGGCGAGGGAATCTCAACCTTCCTCATTACCGGGGCACTAGGCGCAATTACCGCTGAGCACTGGGTAAAAGACGGCCCTAAAGACTGGAAGACCATAGTGCCGGCAGTGCTTACCGGCATTCTGTATATAGGCAACATCTACGGCAGCTACATGTCCGTAAGTATTTATAACACAAGAGTAGGCGATGCTCAGCAAACGGCTGTTCTGTACAATATCCATATTCCTCTGCGCACTGTCTTTAAGTAGGGCGCAGGACTTGGATTCCCTCGCTGTCGGGTACGAGCGTATCGTATTCGAGGGCGCTAGCCTTGTCGAGGTAAACGATGCCCTGCGCGCCAAAGCGCTCTGCTACAAGCAGGCCGGGCGCTACAAGGAGGCATCGGCCACGCTCTCGCGCGTGCGGCTTTTCGCCCTCACTCCCGAGGAGCGCACAGACGTGCTGTATCAGCAGGAGCTGTGTTATTTGCTGGATGGAGAATTCTCCCAGGCCGCCTCGCTCGTGGCCCAGGTAGGAGACGGCAGCCCTGATGCGCTTCTGCTTCACGCTCTGGCACTTGCGTACGCCGGCCGCTACGACGAATCGCAGATCTACGCAGCGCGTTACATCAGCTGGGACGGCCCCAGCCAGCGCCTGCCCTCACTGCTCGACCTTTATGCCGCAAAGCCACGGGAATACAACCCTACGACCTCGCTGGTGATGTCTTTCTTCCCGCCCCTGGGGCATTTGTACAACGATGCCCCCGGTGAGGGGGTGCTATCCGGGGCAATGAATCTTGCCGCACTGGCCTTTACGGTGGCAAACTTCGTCTCCGGATACTGGGTTACTGGGCTTGTGGGCGGCGGTATCGCGCTCAATTACACATACATGGGCAATCATCAGCGTACGGCTTTCCTTGTTGCCAAGCACAGCCAGAACGACGCCGTGCAGTTCGGCGACAAGCTCCGGGCCTTCCTGCTGTCTGAATAGTTTTGTATATTTGCGCAAATTAGGCGAAAGATGAAAAAGTTACTTTGTATAACTGCAATTTTGTGCTGTTGCCTTTCTCTCAGAGGGCAGGAAGCTTTCAGTCATACCATAGAGTTGGGCGTTGGAGGGGCAAACTTCAATCCGTCATTCTTATCGTCCGGAGATTTATTGACCCGCGCTCCCGGACTCACGATGTATGCAGAATATCGTTTTGGGATTACCAACTGGCTGGCGATTGGTGCACAGCTGGACTTCAAAACCAGCAGCGACAAACTTTGGGAGAATATAGTGAATGTGGCGAATCAGCTAAGGTACTTCCAGGAGTCCATCAAACTGGTTGCAGAGGTGAAACTATTCCCCAAGAGCGCCATAAAGCCCTTTATCGGAGTTACGGTGGGGCCTGGCTTCGGGCAGTTCTCCGGGAATTTTAAGGAATTCTTCAATTCTCTGAGCTACTGCGACATAGGTCCCCGTGTAGGATTGCAGCTGGGCAAGCACATCAGGGCTTCCGTAAACTTGTCTTTGTCGCCAGGTTTTGGCGATGGCGGCTTCCAGACAATCCTGGACGGCAATTTCTCCTCGCTCGGCGTTAACCTGGGCTACGCTTTCTGATTATAGGGACATTATGAACACACTTTGCGTGTCAAGAATCTCCTGAGCGGAGAGAGAGTACTTAGAACCCGCCGTTGAGGAAGGCTTTTGTGATGGTTGGAGATGGCTCGTAGAAGGCGCTGCAGTTGTAATTGTCCAAGGTTTGGCAGAGTGGATTTGAATAGACGCGGATAAGCGCATTCACCCAATCTTCTCCTTTGTTTAGCGTGCTGAGAATTAGTCTTTTGTATACCTTTCCCATTTGGGTTGGCGAAGGTATGCGAACATCCAGGTCTGGACGGACTTTGGTAACGTCATAGTTTCCGGGAACAAGATGGTTGTCTTCTATCCAGTCGTTTTCCACTTTTGCTGGATTGTCGCTATGAAGGACTGAGGCTAAGCTTAGTTGGCGGTAAAGTTCGTCATACCCCAATGCATTCACCACGTATAGGTTAGGTTGGTGGAGCTTCCTGGCCACCCTCTCTATCATATAGCAGACGAAGTACAGATCGTTCTGTGAAACCTGCTCCTTGGGGAAGAACTTATTCGTCATAGCGTTTGAATTCGTTAAATGACAGGGTTTCCAATGCCTCTCCAGTGCAGAACGTAATCTGGTGGGTGGGATACTTGAATTTAGCTAACTCCCAGAAGGCCTCTCTGGAGATGGTACCATCCATAAAATCTTCCACGTAATCCCAAATCTGATCATCAGCCATGGGGCCTTCTACGATGTCGTAATCGTGAGGAATGCCGCGCCTACAATCAACCACGAAGTCCAGCCAGGGATCGGTCATCTTTTCAAATGAGAGAATCTTGAGAGATGGATTGGCCTTGTACTGATAGGCATTGACAATGTGCTCTCCGCGTTTGGTTAATGCCCATCGAACAGCTTGCTTGTCCATTCGGGTACAATAAAAACCATATCCGAAGTCTTTGTTATATCCGGATATCTGAATAGTGGGCTTTTCCACTACGGTATTGCTTCCGTGAAACAAGATGTCTGTATCTTCTTCCATAGGGCCATGTTGTTATTTCGCAAAGATAATTCTTTTTCGCAATTATCAGTCGTATGAGTATGGGAACATTGGGGCACCCCAGCGCAAAGGCCGGAGCATTAGATTCAATGCGCCTAATGTCCCGAATACCTGGACATTAAGCGCGTTTTAAGGTAATTTTGCGCCTAATGTCCCAATTATAGGGACATTAGGAACACTCTCTGCGTGTCAGGGTATGCTACAGAGTTTTTGCAATGGCGTGCTCCAGGCCTCGGAGCTCGGCGAGGGAACGGAGGCGGCCGTAGCAGGAATAACCGGGATTGGATTTGCGATTAAGGTCATCGCACATCTGATGGCCGTGGTCCGGGCGCAGGAAGATGCGGAAGCCGCGTTTCTGCTCCACTTCCAACATGGCCTTCATCATCTCGTAAACGGGCACGTCACCTTCCAGGAGGTTGGCTTCGTAGAAGTTGCCCTCCTCGTCCCGTTTGGTGGAGCCGTACAGGTCTGTCTGTATTCAATCCGTCTCTTTCCAAGAGTCTCAATTATACAGATAAGAATGGGCTGGCTATTACGTCGGCACGTGATGGCTGTGCCATAAATCTGGATGAAGAGCGTTGCCTTGTTTTTGGTAGTGATGGGGCGGTCCTCTTGAAACTATCGGATATACCACATATTCCGGCCTTGCCGCCTTTGAAGATAGACATAATTGAGGCGGTTGGTACAGGAACGATATTCAGGCCGTCGACCGGCCAACCTCTTTGTTTAAGTTACAGCCAAAACGATTTACTCCTGGAATTTGCTAATTACGATTATTCCGGGGAGTATTCTCAGAATTATGAGTATCATATCGGCGGTACAAGTGGTGAGTGGGTTCCCTTCAATCCATCAGCACCGCTTTCTATGGTCGGGTTAAGACCAGGAACTTACACTGTTATGACTAGGCCTGTAGGAGCAAGAGAAAATGTTTCAACGATGTCTCTCCGGGTTATGCGTCCATGGTATTTCTCTCTCGTCGCACAGATAATCTATTTATTTGTTGCGATGGCTTTGCTGATATTCTTTGTGTACATGCTCTATAGCAGGCTTCTGCTCAGGCAACGACTTAGAGACAAGGAAGCAGAGAATGAGAGTAGGACCAAGCTTTTTATTAAGCTATCCCACGAATTGCGGACTCCGCTAACCTCGGTAATTGGGCAGTTGAGCTTGTTCTTTAAACGTTATGGTGCCAGCTTGCAAGGGAACGCTCTGTTGCGTCAGTCTTACAAAGGGGCTTTGGAGATGAACCGCATTGTGTCTAATTTCCTTGAGGTTGAAGACTCCCTGGGGGAAGAGGTTGACGACCTCCCCGCCTTTGACCGAGCAGAGATGTATCCTTCCGGGCAGGGAGAATACACTATGCTTATTGCGGATGATAATGCTGATATGCGTGCGCTATTGCAGGA
Source organism: uncultured Bacteroidales bacterium (assembly GCA_946410455.1). GTDB lineage: Bacteria > Bacteroidota > Bacteroidia > Bacteroidales > UBA932 > Cryptobacteroides. The sequence continues at coordinate 90,404 of CAMKAJ010000002.1, read as the reverse complement.
CATCTTTTCCGGAGAGTATAAGTTGCTTGTCGCAAAGAATGGCCGCGAGGCCTGTGCTATTGCGCGTGAAAAGCAGCCAGATATAATCGTGAGTGACGTTATGATGCCGGAGATGGATGGACTTACCCTTTGTGCTACTTTGAGAAAAGATTATGAGACTCGCCATATCCCGATAGTGCTTATTACTGCGCATGCGTCTGAGCGTCATAATCTGGAAGGTCTTGCGCTTGGAGCGGATGATTACATCGCCAAACCATTCTCTGTAGAATTGCTTCTGGCCCGTTGCCGTTCATTGATCCAGAATCGCAAAGCTCTTGCAGAGCACATGTATCTGGCGGGCAGCGGATCCGGGGTCATTACTTCAGAGCATGTTCAGGATAAATTCCTCAATGCCGCTATAGGTGCGGTGGAGCGCAATATTTCATCCTCTGAGCTAAACGTAGCCCTCCTGTGCAGGGAGTTGAATATGAGTAAGACTACCCTAACGCTGCGGCTTAAGAACAGCTCCGGCATGAGTCCCAGAGATTTTATAGAAGATGTGCGCCTCAGGCATGCTGCGCGTATGATCCGCGACGGAGAAGTCCGCCCATCAGACATTGCCGCCCAGCTCAACTTCTCTACGCCTAAGTATTTCTCTATCCGCTTCCGCAAGAAATTTGGCGTCTCTCCCCGGGATTATGCCAAAGGGTGATAAGTTGCATTATTTCTTATGCGCCTGAGGTGCGGTGAAGTAGTTCTATATAAGACGCTTTGAGTTCATCAGAAAGGAATGAGCACCGAATCTCTTCTTCAAACTTGGGAAGGAGATTCACATACTTCTGCTTCAAGCGGTCGAAGACAATTTCTGGAACACCGCAAGTCCGATATGCGGCCCTGAAGTCAGCATCCTTCAGCTGCTTCTTTTTCCCATTAAGGTAACCCGCTTGCGCCGTAACTGAGGAGGGTCAGCAGGGGTTCACCCAGTGAATCCTCACGCCGCTGCGCTCCATGCCTCGGAACCAGGTCATCTGGCGCTTGGCGAACTGATGGATGGCGATGGCCAGTTGCTCCTGCATCTGAGTGTAGCTGAGCTGCCTTGTGAGGTATAGCGTAACGAATTTATACTCAAGGCCATAGCCGATAAGTGTCTGGGCCGGCACGCCTTCCTCCAGAAGGGCTCGAATCTCGTCTATCATACCTTCTTGCAGACGTGCGCTCAGCCGAGCGTCTATGCGCTGGTTCCGCACTTCCCGAGAGACCAGCGTGCCGATGAAGAACGTGCGGGGGGCAGAGGGAGCCGGTGCTGCTGGCTCTGCGCTCAGCGGCTTCTTCTCCCGGAAATCATATTCTCCCGTTACGGCGCTGATATACAGGCCTGTACCTCCGCAGAGAATGGGGACGCCGCCGCGCTCCCGGATGTCTGAGTAAGCTGCCGCAAAGTCTTGCTTGAAGCGGTACACGTTGTACTGGGTACCCGGTTCTACTATGTCAATCAGGTGATAGGGGACCTCGCCGTATTCGCTCAAATCCTTGCCCGTACCTATGTCCATGCGGCGGTAAACTTGCCGGGAGTCGGCCGAGATGATTTCTGCACCTTGTCCCAGTGCCCGTGCCAGCTGCACGGCATAACGCGTTTTGCCGGAAGCCGTGGGGCCCAGCACGCACACCAGCTCCACGGAGCCGTTGTGTATGGCTGCCCTCAGGGCTTCCAGGTCCAGAGTCTCAGGCTCAGGCAGTGCCGCTATCAGATTCTTAACGATTGGCATTGCGGGAATAGTATTGGCACCATGGTTTGAGTGCGCACTCCGCGCATTTGGGCGCACGGGCGGTGCAGGTATAGCGGCCGTGAAGTATCAGCCAGTGGTGTGCGGTGGCGCGATTATCGGTCTTGATATTCTTTTCCAGGTCCAGCTCTACGTCGTACGGAGTCTTGCCGCGCGACAGCCCCAGGCGGTGCGATACCCGGAACACGTGGGTGTCTACCGCAATCACGGGCTCGTCGTATATGATTGATGCAACCACGTTTGCGGTCTTTCGTCCAACGCCCGGAAGGGTCATCAGCTGCTCCACCGTTGCGGGCACTTTGCCGCCGAAGTCTTCTGAGAGCTTGCGCCCGAGCGCCTGCAGGTGGCGGGCCTTGTTGTTGGGATACGATACGCTGCGGATGAGCTCATAAATATCCTCCACGGGCGCTGCGCCCAGCTTCTCGGCAGTAGGGTAGCGGCGGAAGAGCTCAGGCGTCACCATGTTTACCCGCTTGTCTGTGCACTGCGCAGACAGCACCACAGCCACAATCAGCTGGTAAGGATCGGCAAAACTCAGCTCGCTCTGCGCCACAGGCACATTCTCCCGGAACCACCCCACAATGCCCTCGTATCTTTCTTTTCTGGTCATAGCGGTAACAAATTTAAGAAAAACTCTTTGCTATAATGGATGTTGCCGATTATGTGGAGGTTCTCCACCGTGCCGGAGAGGGTTGCCTTGTGGGCGTCCTCACCGTCCGGAGTCCGGAAACTCCAAGCACATACACACGGTATTAGTATTTGTTTTCAACAAAAAAAATATACACCCTCTGATGTTACCCCACAAAGTTACGTTTTTTCGGGATTGGACACAAACTACCTACCACTTTTTACGCCGATATTCAGGCGCTCCCACATAGCAAAGGGGTAACTTGCCACTAGACCATCTCTGGTCTTGGCGTATACCCTGGCATCGTCCACCCAGACTTTGTCTATATAGCGTTTCATAGCTTGTTTATTAAAACAGTATTTCCTCAATCTGTCCCATTCTGCAGAGGGGGTAGGAACGGAAACCGGCCTTTTTGCTCCCGCCGTCCTATTCTGCAGAGGGGGTAGGAACGGAAATCGGCCTTTTTGCTCCCGCCGTCCTATCCTGCAGAGGGGGTAGGAACGGAAATCGGCCTTTTTGCTCCCGCCGTCCTATTCTGCTGAGGGGGTAGGAACGGAAATCGGCCTTTTTTGCTCCCGCCGTCCTATCCTGCAGAGGGGGTAGGAACGGAAACATCCGCAGGCGCGGCGGCTGTGTGGGTGCCGCTGGCGGCTAAACCGCAGGCAATCATGCAGTTATGGCTTTTGCCTGCAAGAAAAAACGTGCAGGCAAAAGCCATAAGTAGCTGTAGGCAAGGCACTTGCGCGCCAGGACAGTACATTGTAGATACCTGTAGAGGTGTTTTTCCCTGTTTGCCATTACGCTGATGTAATTGCGATTCATTCCGTTATTCTGTGTTCTTCTTACCACTGCGCGTCTATTTTGAACTAAAAACACACCATTTTATTCATTATTTGGAATTATGCTATATAAACATTATGTTTGTATCGCATAATTAATAGACATGGAATTTGTTGACAGAAAGAAAGAGCAGCAGCGGCTGCGTGAGCTCCTTAACAGTGGTTCGCCCAGGTTTGTCATCGTCAGGGGACGCCGCAGGATAGGGAAGTCGGCACTGATAGGTAAGGTTTTGAAGGAAAGCGACATATACTACGAGGCCGATAGAACGGCCGAGCCTAATCAAATGCTAGTGTGTTCACAAGTCATCAGCAGGAGATTCCCGGGGTTTGCCGATGCCGTTTACCTAGATTGGAAGGCGCTATTGAAAGCAATCAATCATAGGGTAACTGAGCCAATAACTGTTTGTTTGGATGAGTTTCCATATCTTGTGGAGAATACACCGGCGCTGCCATCCATTGTCCAGGGCCTGCTGGATGATGATAAGGACCCGTTGAAATACAATTTAGTCCTTTGCGGTTCCTCTCAGCAAATGATGTATGACCTGTCTCACGATGAGTCATCTCCCCTGTTTGGCAGAGATGATTCCGATTTCAATATGAGGCCGATAGCTGCACCTTTCCTGTCGGAAGCTTTGAATCTGAATGCGCAGGAGACAGTGGAGAACTATGCCGTGTGGGGAGGCGTACCGCGTTACTGGAGGCTTAGAGAGGATTGTTCCAGCCTTAAAGAAGCCATTGACACTCACATTTTTTCCAATCTTGGAGCGCTGTATGAGGAACCGCTTCATCTTTTCCGGGACGACATAAGAGATCCGGTGAAGACAGCAACCATCATGTCCATTGTGGGCAATGGTATCCATCGGCTTTCAGAGATAGCATCAAGGTGTAACGAACCAGCCACAAACCTTTCGCGCCCATTGGCCAAACTGTTGGATTTGGGTTATTTGGAAAAAGATATTCCTTTTGGAGAATCGCCCAAAACAAGTAAAAGAAGCTTGTATCAGATAGCAGACCCTTTCCTTAGTTTCTATTACAGGTTCGTCCCGGCAAACCGTTCTTTTATTGAGATGGACCGTAGACTGCCGATAGAGGAAGCTCTAGCCAATAATCTAACCTCACATATAGGATACTGGTGGGAGCACCTGTGCCGGGATGCGGTATCCGGAAACAGAATTGACGGAATTGTTTTCGGCAAAGCCTCCAGATGGTGGGGGAAAGTGCTTGTTGACGGCGAGGAAAAGATCCGCGACGTGGAACTGGACTTAGTTACAGAGTCCACCGACGGAAAGACTATTCTCATAGGTGAGTGTAAATGGTCCACAGGCGAAAACGGACGTCTATTGACGCGGCAGTTGGAAAAGATAGCCCGAAGTCTCCCATTTGCCCAAGGTAAAACAATATTAATCAAACTATTTACTAAAACTCGCCCGGAAGAAGACCAGGGTAATTCCCTCCTTCCGGCCGATGTTTTGGGGCTACTGTGACAAATACAACCGCGGATCCATTATTTATCGCCTTCCCGCTGCTCGGGAAGGATTACGACGGCGCCATGTTCGTCGACCTCATCAACACCGGCGTCGTCACCCTCTTTCTGAACTGTTTCCGCTGATAATGAAGGGGGCCTTCTAATGAAAAACAGGCCGGCTAATTCGATTAGCCGGCCCGAAATATAAAGGCTTGTGATTAAAGCTGAAGCTTAATCTGAGGTAATACCCCAAATAGTCATTCCTCCGAACTGTACATATCCGTTACCGGAAGTATCTGTCTTCGTGAGGTTATATGCTATCCTCAGGTAGCATCCTGACCAATCCTGGCCATTTGGCACAACAAAATTCTTTTCTCCGGTTTCAAATGGTACTGAAACGAAACCTATCGGATTAGAGCCACTTGCAGCATCTCCTGCAGAAGTATGGGCTGACACAGTGAAAGAATTGACTGTAATCTTTGCTGTTTCATTGGTTTTGACTGTAACCTTGGTCACTTGCGCGGGGATAGCTGTCTTGGAATAAACGGCACGGTCTTCATTATTAAATGTTGCAGCTTTGTTTCCGCCCATCCTCCATCCGTCATATTTGTTGGAGTTGCTCACGCCAGTGACATTCCATGTAATCCCATCAATCGTAACGTCGCAATTACCGGCATATGATCCGTTTGAACCGAGATTATTATTAACTTTTGACAAGGTGAAGGAATATGCATTCTTATGATAGACCTTCAGCGTATAGGACTGCGTCGCAACAACTTCAGTAGTTGAAACGGTAACCTCATAGTCCTTATCCGCATAAGTCTTCGGGACAGTCAGTGTCAGGATGGCGTTACCGGAACCGGAATCCGCAGACAGGCTTGCGCCGTCTCCAGTCAACGATGCCGTCCAGGCTACATTGCCGAATACATAGATGGGGACCTGCACGTCATCTGTGCCAACAACAGCTTTCCCTTCAGGCAGTGTCACATTGAAATGGGAAACAGCAGCCTCGTTAAGACGATAAAGCCTGATAGCCTGTTGTTTGGATCCCGGACCATATGCTGTGAACAATCTATCGTTCGCATTGAAACGAATCAGGCCTCTACCTGACGAAGGAATGTCTGCGAACATGATAGTTGCGTCGTTCCATGTTGTTCCGTTTACGGTAACATTTTGTACCGTTACAGCCCAACTTGCGCTGTTGTCCATGGTTGCCTTGGTTCTTAATAAATTATCTCCTGAGGATTCCGGATTTGCTGCATAAATATATCCAGGATTCTTGGCACTTGTTGCCCTGAACGCAAAGTGACCAGGAATTATGCCATCCTCAAGCTCGAATATTTCGACCGAACTGGTTGGGTTGATAATCTGGCTTTGGGTCTTGGTGACACCGGCTCCGGAACGATTATTGGTGTTCTGCCCCGTGCTCAAGGCATAGGCCTGGTCATCGCCGGCAGCGGCGATAATCACGCTGTCGCCAACATTGAGTTGACTGATGTTAGTGACGGCATTGTATACTACGGGAGCGATACGTTCGATGCCATCCATATCAACTGTGAATTTTGCAATCTTACCGCGTATAAGATTGGCGCTTGCGGGCATTTTGACAGTCTTCGTGAGTGTGCCCTTGTCGGTGACGACTTCTATGGTAAGCTGCCCGTCCGAAAGGTCCACGGGACACACGGCACACCAGACATCAGCCAGGGTTGAAGTGTTGACGGAAATGGTATTGAACACGGAGCCAGATGTATAATCTCCAGATTCCAGATTATAGAAGATACGGCCAGCAAGGAAACGGGCATCGTTCGTAATATTGACCGCCTGAACAATGGCTCCTCCGGAAAGATCGGCATTGGTAATCCTAATGTGCAGATATGCTGAAAGATGCGAGAAATGCAATTCGACAGGATTCGTAATTTCGTCCATCTCTCCGGTGTTGGCATACAGAATCTGGGCCGCAGGATCCGGCGAGCCGGCAGTGGAAGTCTGCCCGGAAGGGAACTCCACCATGATGGTATTGGCGCTCTTGTTCTTGGATTTGAATGCAACTGCTGGACTCACGAAAATGAAATGGTAAGAAGGTGCCTCTGCAAAACTTCCGTGGAAGCTTGCGGTTGCCCCACCATCCCCGGGAGTTAATGCAATATAATCCTCTACCGAGGGAATATCTCCGAAATTTAAAGTGTAATTGATCTTGTCTCCAGCCTGCCAGAGAACGGGATAGTGGGAGTTGGATTCGTCCTTGGTCCCGAAGAGAGTCTTGGTCTGGACCGGGGTGGCGCTGAAATTGATAGTGATAAGGTCAGAAGATGCTCCAGGAGTATCATTCTGGATTTCCTTGTTGCAGGAAGAAAGGATAAGGGCCGCGGCGAAGGCGGCGAAAAACATAATCTTTTTCATCGCTAGTCGCTTTTTAAGAAACAGTCCATTCTTCTTCCTCGGCATCCTCAATGTCGACGTTGGGATAAACAGAAATGGTGAGGGTGCTGTTTTTCACTAATAACTTAGTTACGTTCACATCGGGTGAAACGTAAGCGGTAATTTCTTTTTTTATCATGAATGAAGGTATTTTAATTCACTTTTGAACGCTGATTAGTTCCCATAAGCGTACGGATAGCCCTTGATATCAAAGCGTCAAAAAACCGGCGCAGCCCCAGAGGGAGCACCGAAAAAAGATGTGTAACAGATTGATTATAAGGCAGATACCCCCCCCGCACAAGGTGCAGGGATGAGCGCCAATACGATATGCGAATTTACTCTCATTGGCCAAAGATAGTGTTTATTAGGCCTTTATCAAAATTATCGATAAAATCTTCAACAATCTCCACATTATAAAGTGGGACAATGGTGCCGTCCATGATCTTTTCCCTGATGATTACGGTTGCCGAATCCGGATGGGCGGCAAAAATAGCTGATACAAGGACATTCGTGTCAATTACAGCGTACACCATTAGTTGCCCTCCCGAGTCAGAGCTATTTCTTTGTTAATCTCCTCAAGGCTCATTCCGGAGAGACCGTTCTCGGCTGCAATATGGCGCAGCTCGTCAAAGGCCGCCTTTCCTTTGGTTACGACGTCTTCTTTGGCCGGGGCCTCGATGGCAAAGGGAATCCTGCGCTTCCGCACAACGGCGCGGGCGAAGATGTTAAAAGCCGTATTAGTGCTCATTCCAAATTCGTCGCAAAGTGCATCGAACTGTACTTTGAGGTCACTATCCATACGGATGGTCATTGCTGTCTGTGCCATAATGTCTTCTTTTCTGCAAAAATAGTCATTTGCAATCATTATGCAAGCTATATGCCATCAAAATGCGAATAATCCATAATAAAATACAATTTGACACGGTGCGGAATACTTATACTTGACGAGAAGAATTGAAATCGTTCTGTTTTATAATATTTTACAAAAAGACGACCGTCTGAGTCTATCCCAGGCGGTCGTTAACTGTATTAAGCGGTTTTGTTAGTATTCTTGTTAGTAAGAAATGTTAGTAATAGCCGATCCTATGTAGCAGACAGCATCTTCGGTCAATGTCCTTTCGCATAGGCTTGAATGAGAAAACATACCTTCAAAACTCAGGTCCTCATCAATCTGAGGCCAATGGATGCCAAAATAGGACAAATAGTAGTCCTCGCGTTGTGCCATGCTTGCTTATTAAAACAGTATTTCCTCAATCTGTTTATTTAATATTGGAACATCCACCAATGCCGTGTGCCAGAGCAACTCTGGAAGGATGGTTGCATATCCGTGAACCAGAACGTGACGCATACGAATGATATCATTCCAAGGTATTTCACGGTGCTTCTCCTTGAATTCAAGAGAAAGCATATAGGCTGCCTCGCCGATTATTTCCACGTTCTTAACGACAGCAAAATACCGGAGCTTATCGCTCATTAGTTCTTCCTGGGAATACCCTTCCGTGAAGGAAGCAATATGCTTGGCGGCTTGGATGATGTCTTGCAGCCGCCCCAGGTCCCGTTCAGGCTCTCTCATAAATCAGTACTTTATCTCGGTTAATGTTTGGTTGGGCAAAGGGCTTTACTGAGCCATTGGCAACAAGGTCTACTTTCCGGCCGAGTAAACTCTCCAGGTTGTTTACCATTCCTGCGAACTGAAGAAGCCCAATGGGGGCGGAGCGGTCAAGGTCCACAAGAATGTCGATATCACTGTCCGGCCGTTCTTCCATTCTGGAGAAGGAGCCAAAGAGCCAAGCCCGTTTCACTGGTTCCTTCTGGAAGAATTTTTGAATGGCGTGAACCACCTCAACCCGATTCATATCTACCCTATTTATCCGCCTGCGGATTTCTTCCTTTTTCCCTTTTCTTCCCGCATATCTGAGAAGCCGTGATCTGTTGACGGGATATAACTCGAATGCACGTTGGAATTCTTTTTGGACTTCTGAATCACCGAGTGAAGCGTATTCCTTGTCCGCTTCGTGGTCTACCAGTGTTTTCTCCAACTCTGGCACAGGGATGCCGTCCTCATTATATATTGGCGCCTCGGAAATGAGAGGCTTGACCAAAATGAAATCATGCAGGTCTTCCAACATAGGATACGCATTCCGAATCATTGCCACATCGGGAAAATGCCGCTTCAAGGTAGTCCGCACATCCTCACACATATTCCTTGGGACCTCTACAATAAGGTTCGTGCCAGTTTCCGTAATACAATAGTTCATTCCCTCAAAGGTTTCCGTAAGCACATTCGCGGCCCCCCTCATCTTAGGCGATATGACAATCCTATATTCCATATCATAGTCTTTGAGACAAAGATATGAAATTTGGCAATAATTCCAAAATATTGCCGGACTTTATTCGGTTATTGCAGCTCTGCCGACAATTCTTCCACCAAGCATCTTGCCACACTATTTACGAAAAGACGACCGTCTGAGTCTATCCCAGGCGGTCGTTAACTGTATTAAGCGGTTTTGTTAGTATTCTTTTTAGTAAAAATTGTTAGTAACTTGTACAGTTCTCTTGACTTGACGGAGCCATTAGCTACAAGGTTGGAAAGAGTCGATAAAAAAGTTTGACGAGGTGTAGGTGGAATGGATTCCTTTGACTAAATTTGGCAAAATCCTGCCCATGAAATCAATGTGAGGTGGTTCTGGTGTATCTCGTGAGCAAAATGTTCAACCGGGACAACGTCCAGGTATAAAGACAGTGCTCGTAGGGGTGTCATGACTTGTACCTCTACGAGCAAAAAAGCTCGAAATTGCTCGTACAGGTACAGGTTGAAGTACCTGTACGCGCAGTAAAGATAATTCCGGAACGGAAAGATGGCTGGGAAAGGACTGGGAGAGGGCTGACAGTCCTTTCCCGGACCAAATAAATGGAGCGAAGCGACTAAGCCACTCCCCCGAGGGGAGGGGTGGACAAGATTAGCCCGCCTGCGGCGGCCTTTTCTCGGTCTGTCCGTGAGCAATCAAGGATATTATGGAGCGAAGCGACACAGGGGATAGCTGCGACGGAGGAGCAGCGCAAGGGGGTGCGCCCCCTTGTGCCCCTGGGGGCAGCAGCGTAGCTGCGGGGGATAATAGCCGGTCTCGGCCTCGACGCGAAAAGGCCTCCTGCGGTAGCAGAAGGCCTTGAAGCGGAGAGGACGAGATTCGAACTCGTGGTACGGAATGACCCGTACGTCGGTTTAGCAAACCGGTGGTTTCAGCCACTCACCCACCTCTCCAATCTCACCACGTTTTGTCAAACGGGACTGCAAATATAAGTCTTTTCGGAGAATCCGCAAAAATTATTTACTTATTGAGTCCTTTTGTGCTGATGAATTCCCAAATGCGGTCCAGATATGTGTAGCTGCCGGTGCCGGGAGAGGCATTTCGCTGGAAGCAGTGCTTGCGGGTGGCAAGGATGTGAAGCTCGCTCTGCACGCCCATGGCGCATTGTTTTTCCCAAACCCGGACTGAACCCATAGGGGAATATCCATCTGCGTCGCCATGAATCATCAGCAGCGGGGCGGTGTCAAGGTCGAAGGAGAAGTCCGGCACCAGAACAGAATCGTCTGCATTGCCTCCGCCAACATTATGCCCGTCAACCCCGTCTGTGAGCACGTAAGCGGGGTAAATAGGCACGCCCCACTGCACCTTGCACGGGAGTTTGTCGATATCGTCTATAGGCAGGTAGGATTGATGCCGGGCCGATGTGGCGCCCATAAGTGTAAGATGCCCGCCGGCGGAGCAGCCCATGATGCCGATACGCTCGGGGTCGAGGCCATAAGCGGCCGCCTGGCTGCGTACCACGCGCACCGCCCTTTGCAGGTCCTGCCACGCAGTGGTGTGTTTAGCCAAGCCCTCCGGACGTGGCGTGCGGTATTTCATTGTTACCACGGTCATTCCTTTTGCATTCAAGTATCGCCGTGTAGGGGCAACCTCAAAGCCGTCAGGATCGTTGCGATTGTATCCACCACCCGAGTAAACAATCTGTATTGCCTTGGTCGTCAGATGCTTGGGGAAGTGCCACTCAAGATAGGGCTCGCATTGATCTTCGCTCGCGTCGGGCATCTTGCCGGCGGGCCAGAGGGACTCCTTCTTGTAAGATCCGCGATCTCCATCAGAAACGTAGCGGTCCATCAGCGGCACCTCGTCCTCCAGCGGGCCTATAAAGCCCATCTGGCGCATGAACTCCACCGCCCGGTCGAGCCCCAGGACTGCGTGCCCCTTGTCTGGATAAAGATGCAGCTCGGCAGGTACGCCCATGCGGCGCAACTGCCTGTAAACCAATGTAGAACCGAAGGGCGTATAAGGGTCTTTGCCGCCGTGCAACAGTACCATCGGGCAGGTCTTCTCGTCGAAGGGGAAGGCGCTGCTCAGGCCCACGTCGGTGCCGTAGCCTGCTCGAATTGCACGCGTGCCAGTCTCTCCGTCGGTAGTAGCGTACGCAGGCGCATGCACCACCGCCCAATTAATATGGCAAGGTATAGAATCGAGCTGGTCGATTGGGGCGTAAGAGCGTGTGAGCGAGCCGCTTGCAAGCATCAGCGCCAAGTGGCTGCCGGCCGACATAGACACGGTCCCGATTTTCTCGGGATCGAAGCCCCTGCTTGCCGCCTGGCTGCGAACCAGCCTCACAGCCCGCTGTCCGTCTTCCCATGCGGTCTTGTAGATGGGCAGACCCTCCGGACGCGGCGTACGGTAAACCAGATTCACGCACTGGAATCCCAGCTCCGTAAAAGTACGGCGCCACTGCTCCACCGGCTTCACGTCGCAGCAATTCTTGTACGAGCCGCCGGAAATCAGTATCATGCAGCCGCCGTTAGGATGCTGCGGAGCCTCGTACCAATCCAGAAAAGCGATGCGGTTATCCTGCGGATTGAACCCCGGAGCCTTTACCTTATCGGTCATCTCGGCAATCTGATGTGCTTGATAATCAGGCATGACGGCAACAGAAGGCCATAGATACTGGCGCTCCTGAGCAGATGCCATAGCGGCCCACAGCAGGCCGATGCAAATAATCAATCGTTTCATAGTCGAAAGATAGCGAAAAAAAATCACTCCGCGAGCGCCAAAGTGGCCACACTCACGCGAATTTCCGGCCCAAAGACCTCCCGCAGCGCCGCCGCGCACGCCGCAACCGTGGCCCCTGTGGTGAAAACATCGTCGATTAGCAGTATCCGCAGTGGCCGGTCGTAGCTGGAGTGGAGGTTGGGAGCGGAAATACCCTGGCCACCCGCGGCCAGTGAGCGGGAGGGGCCCGCGCCGTCAGGCGTGGGAGGGAAGGAGCGAGCTGTGCGAGCGGAAGGTTTTCCGCCCCAACCTCCCGTAAGCGAAGCAAGGCCACTGCGCACCTCAAACGCCCCGGCAGTATTAGCAGCCCGCTCCCCGGCAGACAACTCAGTCTGCGAAGAAGTCCTCCGCACCCTCCGTAACAAACGAGGCTCAAACGCCGCCCCAAGCTGCCGAGCCATCTCGCGCCCGATTACCTCCGCCTGATTATATCCGCGCCTGAACCGCCGCGTCCAATGCAGCGGCACCGGGCACACAAGGTCAACCGCCCATCCGGCCGCCAGCAAACGTTCCCCCAACATACGCGCAAAGAAGCGCCCGGACCCAAAGTTCCGGCTATACTTAAGTGCCTGAGTAATATATCGATAGCCCCCGGAATAATAAAACAGTGCACACGCCCTCTCGTACCCCGGCGCAGACACCAGAGCATTAAACTTATCTGCCATAGGATTATGCACCATACTCCAGTAATGAGTCAGCGGCAAATCTGCCATACACACGCAGCACAGATGCTCCTCGCCGGCCAGCAGCTGCCGCCCGCAGCAAATACAGCAGCGGGGCATCAGGAAATCCACGAGCGATCGGGTTAGCGAGTTGAAGTCAAGAAGTTTAAGTTTGGGGTCCATAAGCCGTTAACTCGTTAGTCCTCCGCAGCAGTCAATCACCTGCGATGTTACATAAGTAGAAAGGTCGCTGGCAAGGAAAAGCGCCACGCCGGCGACTTCTTCTTTGGTGCCCCAGCGATGCAGGGGAATATAATTCAGCCAGTACTCCTTGAGCTTGTCGCTCAGCGAGTCCAGCAGTCCGGCGTCTATAAACCCGGGAGCGAGCACATTAGCCCGCACTCCCCGGCTGCCGAGCTCCTTGGCCATAGACTTTGCAAGTCCCACCAGGCCGCCCTTCGACGCAGCATAGTTCGTCTGCCCGGGATTACCATGCAGGCCGGCAGATGAGCCCATATAGATAATGCTGCCGCTGCGCTGCCGGGCCATTATGGCACTGACCGCCTGGGAGTAGTTGAAAGCAGACTTTAAGTTGCCGGTAATTACTTCGTCCCACAGATATTCGGTCATCCGCACCATAATGGTATCGCGGCTTATCCCGGCGTTGCACATCAGCACATCTATACGGCCGAAGCGCTCCATTACGGCATCCACCACTTTGTGAGCCGCCTCAAAGTCGGCAGCGTCCGACTCAAAGGCGCACACGGTCCCGAGCGCCGAAAGCTCATCCAGCAGTCCCTCGGGCAGGTGCCTGCAGGTAAACGCTACGCTTGCTCCCTCCTGCAGGAAGCGTTGCACAATAGTAAGCCCGATGCCACGGGAGCCTCCCGTCACCAGCGCTATTTTTCCGTCCAGCAGTCCCATAAGCTAATCCTCCGCCATTGCTTGTTCTACGTCGTCGGGGGCTATAGGCAGACGCCTGGAGCCCAGCCTGCAGGCGCCCTCCGGCGTTACCAGCACGTCGTCCTCCAGACGTATGCCGCCGAAGCCCAGATATTTCTCCAGCGCATCGTAGCACACGCGCCCCTTGTCTGTGCCGGCCGCCTTCCATTGGGCAATCAGCGCAGGGATGAAGTAGATACCGGGCTCATCTGTGATTACGTTGCCCGGAACAAGGCGGCGTGCCATTCGCAGGCTTCCGAGTCCTAGCTGGGAAGAGCGGACTTGGTCGGGATCGTAGCCCACGAGGTCTTCTCCCAAATCTTCCATATCGTGCACGTCCAGGCCCATGTTGTGGCCCAGTCCGTGGGGCATGAAGAGCCCGGCAATGCCGTCTGCAACCATCTCGTCCACGTCGCCGCGCACAAGGCCCAGGGCGCCGAGTCCATCAAGCATGTGGCGCGCAGCAGCCAGGTGTACGTCTCTGTAAGCAACGCCCGGGCGGGTGAGCGAGAACGCGAGCTCGTTGCACTCGTAAACGATCTGATAGATATCCCTTTGCATGGATGTGAAGCGGCCTCCGCTGGGGTAGGTGCGGGTATGGTCCGAGGCATAATGCTCGTTGCTCTCCGCGCCTGCATCTACAAGCAGAAGCCTGCCAGGTTCCACGGGGAACTCATGCGAATGGCAATGGAAAATCTCTCCGTGCTGAGTAAGAATTGTGGCGAACGAGGTTCCCCAACCGTGGGCGAGGGTAACTCCCTCCATGTCGCCCACGATTTCCTGCTCAATGCGGCCGATGCGTATGCCTTTGCGTGCCGTGGTGTGCATGAGGTAGCCGATTTCGGCGACGCTGTCCAGAAGCGCAATTTCGTCGGCATCCTTTACCAGCCTCATCTTCACAACCGCGCGCACCAGAGCCTCCGAGGCATGGGGGCATCCCTTCTTGCCTGCGCTGAAGCATGCGGCTGGATCGAGCCCCATCAACGCTCCGATTTTCACGGCGTTGTACCAGCGCGAGACGGGCAGCCAATGCACTTTGCGCCCAGCGGCCAGAGCTGCGGCAACATCACTCTCGAATGCGGCGTAAGGCGCCGAGGCACTCACCCCTGCACCGGCGGCAAGCGACGCCACGGAAGGCATAGGGCCGGTCCAGATTATGTCGTCTATCTCAAAGTCGTCGGCGTACACCTTCTCGGCTCCCGACTCCAGGTCCATCACCGCAGCGAATCGCGGCTCGTCTATGCCGTAGAAATACAGCCAGTTGCTGTCTTGGCGCCATTTGTATGCATTGTCGCGGTACTGCGCCGCAGAATCTACGTTGCCAAGGAAAACCACTATTCCCTTCTCTCCGGCCAGCAGCTCGCGGAGCCGCTCTCGTCTCTGAAGAAACTTGTTCATAACAATATCTTACCGTTACAGATTACATGTTTGATGCACGATGAGTCTGCCGCATATACCCAGTTAGATATGAGGTTGTGGCAAGGTTGCATCTTGGGGGAGTCCAGCGACACCAGAATAGCATCTGCCAGCTTGCCCTCCTCCACCACTCCGGTGTCGTACCCGAAAGCCTCTGCACCGTTGCGAGTTGCCCATTGGAGTATCTGCGGCGCGCTGAGCAGCTCTGCGTCTCCGTTGACCTTTGCCAGCAGTGCGGCGAATTTCATCTCCTCGCGCAGGTCGAGGTTGTTGTTGGATGAGCAGCCGTCCGTGCCCAGGGTTATGCGAACCCCGCTTGCAATAGCCAGCTCGTAGGGGAAGCGGCCGCTGCCCAGCTTCATGTTGGAGCAGGGGCAGTGGCTCACGGTAACGCCGCGCTCTGCCAGGATGTCCCATTCTTCTTTGTCCACATGTACGCAGTGGGCGGCAATAACGTCCGGGCCCAGGATGCCTATGCTGTCCAGGTAGCGCACCGGGGTGAGCCCTGTCTGGGCCACGCAGTCGCGCACCTCTTTCTCAGTCTCGCACAGGTGGATATGTATGCGGCGTCCGTTTTCGCGGGCGAGCCGTGTAGAGCTGATAAAGGTTTCGCGCCCCACTGTATAGACCGAATGTGGAGCTACAACCAGCGAGAGCGACGGGCTATCGCGCCACGCGCGTATCCGGGCGGCCTTCTCGTCGCGCAGGGCTGCCGGGTGGTTTTCCATCACCGTCACGCCTATCGCGGCCCTTATGCCTTGCTGCTCAACTACATCCATCGTCTCGTCTATCTCGAAGTACATGTCGTTGAAGAACACGGTGCCGCTGGCAATCATCTCGCGCACGGCCAGCTCGGAGCCACGGCGAATGTCGGCGGCCGTCATCTTGCTCTCGTAAGGCCATACGTACTCCTCCAGCCACACGTGCAGGGGATTGTCGTCGCCGTAGCCGCGCAGCAGCGTCATGGCGGCATGGGTGTGGGTGTTGTAGAACGCCGGCAGTATGGCGCAGCCTTCGGCATTCAGAACCTCTCCGGCCTCGGCTCCATCGGCGGCATCCAGGCACACAAATCGGCCGTCGCGCACCAGAATGTTGCGCTTCTGCCCGTCAAGCATCACATTTTTAATCAGTAAACTCATCTTCTACCTGTACTTTTCGAATTCCGGCAGCGACAGCTTGGAGATGAAGTCCTTGCGCTCTTTTTCTTCGCGCGGGCATATCATCAGCACATCGTCGCTGTCTATCACTATATAATCTTTCAACCCCTTGATTGCCACAAGCTTGTCTTTGTGTAGAGCAAGCACCATGGAGCCCTTTACGTCTTCTGTAAGCGCCGTGCCCTCAATCTTCACGGCGTTACCGTCCGGGCCGCCCACAAAATACTCGTACAGCGAGTCCCAGTTACCCAGGTCGGTCCAGTCGAAGAACGCCGGAATGGCCATCACCCGTTCCGACTTCTCCATTACGGCATAATCGATAGACGTCCTGGGCATGTCGGGATAGATGCGGTGCAGGTACTCCTGCTCCATAGGGGTGCCAAGATACTGCTCCCATCCGTTCCACTGGGCTGCCATCTCCGGCACACACGCCTCAAGCTCGCCGGCAATAGCGCTTGCCTTCCATATAAAGATACCGGAGTTCCACAAGAACTCGCCGCTTTCTACGAATACCTGCGCAAGCTCGCTGCCGGGCTTCTCGGTAAATGTTTTAACCTTTGCAGGTCGGTCTCCCGCAATGGGAACCTCTACCTGGATGTAGCCAAAGTTGGTATCGGCCCGGCGGGGGAGAATACCCAGCGTAAGCAAATTGTCGTGTTCTGCTGCGTAATCCATTCCAGAGAGCACTGTACGGCAGAAAAGCGCCTCGTCTTCTATTACCTGGTCGGAGGGGGTAACGAGCACAACGGCCTGCGGGTCCCGCTTGAGTATAGTGTAGCAAGAGTAGGCGATACAGGAGGCGGTATTGCGGTTGAACGGTTCCAGAAGCAAGTTCCCGGCAGGAAGCTCCGGAAGCTCGGAGCGCACCAGGTCGCTGTATCTTTCCAGCGAAACCACCAGCACATTCTCTTGCGGCACCACCGCCACCGCCCGCTCCCACGCCATCCTCAAGAATGACTTCCCGGAGCGCGAGAAGCTCTGGAACTGCTTGGGGCAGTACTCGCGGCTGATGGGCCAGAAGCGCTTGCCCTGACCGCCGGCCATGATTACGCAATAGTAGTGGGGGTCGTTCATTCCAGTGTTACTATGGTTACTCCGGAGCCACCGATACGCACGTCTTCGTCGCTCACGCGGGCAATGCCGGGTATGGTGCGGAGGTATTTTTGTATTTCTTCGTGGAGCACGCCGGTGCCCTTGCCGTGGATGATGCGCACTTCGCCCACGCTCAGCATTATGGCGTCGTCGATGTAGCGCGTAACTATGTCCAGGGCATCCGTGAGCCGCTGCCCGCGTATATCAATCTCGGGCGAGAAATGCAGCTTGCGGGCGCTCAGGGAGGCATCTACCTTCTGGTGTACGGGGGCGAATACCTTGCGCGACAGCTCCCGGAACTCGTTGGACGATATGCGCTCCAGCCCGTCGGCCTTCATTGTGCTGGAGATATTGCCCACGGATATGGTGACGTTCTTTCCGCTCACCCGCGTGACTTCGCCCACCAGGCCGTTGCTCTTTACGCGCACCTTCTCGCCCACCTTCAGCGGCTCCGTCTTGGTCTTGGGTGGCTGGGGCGCTGATTCTTCTTTCTTGCGTCGCTTCTCCAGGCTGGAGATCTTGCGGTCTATGTACTCGTCGCGCTCTTTCTGCTGCCGTGTCTTGCGCTGCTCGAGCGCTCCGATGAAGCCCTGCAGCTCGGCACGCGCCGCCTTGGTCTGGTCTTTGTCGGCCTGCGACTCTTTGATTACCCGTATGGTCTTTTCTACCTGGGCGCCGGCTCCCTTTACTATCTCCGCCGCCTCTTTGCGGGCCTCATCCAGAATATCCTTGCGCTGCTTGCGTATGTCTTCCAGCTCCTGCTGATAGCGCTCTGTAATGCCCTCCAGGGTCTTGTCTGTGTGCTTTATCTTCTGCAGCCGCTCGTCTAGCTGGCGGCGGTTGCGGGCAATCTTGCGCAGGTTCTTCTCTATACCCACGAATTCCTCTCCGGCGCGGGTTTCGGCGTCCTTGACGATTGTCTCCGGCAGCCGCATCTTGCGGGCGAGCTCGAACGCAAAAGAATTGCCGGGCAGGCCGATTTCGAGCGCGAACATTGGGGCAATCTTGGAGGAGTCGTAGAGCATAGCTCCGTTTATCACGTGAGTCTCGCTCCCCGATGCGTATAGCTTGAGGTTGGTGTAGTGGGTGGTGATTACGCCCCACACCCCTCTGCGGTCGATTTCTGCGAGGATTGCCTCCGCTATGGCGCCGCCGGCCGCAGGTTCCGTGCCGGCACCGAACTCATCTATGAGCACCAGCGTGCGCTCGTCGGCCCCGGCGAGCATGTCGCGCATGTCGGCGAGGAACGAGCTGTAGGTGCTGAGGTCGTTTTCCAGCGACTGGTCGTCGCCTATGCTCACGCATATATGGTCGAACACAGGCAGCTCGGAGGTCTCGGAGGTGGGAATGAGCATGCCCCATTGGAACATGTACTGCAGCAGACCTACTGTCTTGAGACACACCGACTTGCCTCCGGCGTTGGGTCCGGAGATGAGCAGGATGCGCTTTTTCTGGTCCAGGGTTACGGTAAGCGGCACTATGGTCTTGCCCTCTTTATGCAGCGCCCTCTCCAGCAGCGGGTGGCGTGCCTTGCGCAGGTTCACGTTCCCCTCTTTAGAGAGTACCGGCATGCCGGCGATGAAGTCCAGCGCCGTCTGGGCCTTGGCCATTATGAAATCCAGCTCGCCAATGAAGGTGGCGCTGTCCAGCACCTCTTTGAGGTAGGGGCGCAAGAAGGCGGTGAACTCCTTGAGTATGCGGGCTATTTCTCTGCTCTGTGCGAACTGCAGCTCGCTTATTTCGTTCTCCAGCTCCAGTATTTCTGCCGGCTCAATGTAGGTGGTCTTGCCGGTTGCTGATTCGTCGAACACGAAGCCGCTGAGCTTGCGCTTGCTGGCAGTGTTCACGGGGATGAGGAACTTGCCGTCGCGCATGGCCACGGAGGCATCTGAATCCGTAATACCGTCTGCCTGGGCCTTCTTGAGTATGGCCGTGGCGCGCTTGGATATGGCGGCCTCTTTGTCGCGGAGGCTGCGGCGTATGTTGAACAGCTCGTCCGATGCAGAGTCTTTGATGTCTCCATAACGGTCCAGTATGCCCTCTATGCGGCGGAGTATCTCCGGATAGGTCATAACTGGCCTGCTCAAGGCCTTGAGTCGGGGATAGATGCCGTCTTTTATGCTCCCGAAGAAGTTACACACCCGGCGGGTGGTGTCCAGCAGGGTGCGGAGTTTTGCGAGCCCGAGGGCATCTATGCTGCTGCCTTCTTTCCCCAGCGGCTCCAGGAAGGGATGCCCGTCTATGTATCCCGTAGTGGGGAAGCTGTCCTCGAAGAGCAGTATCAGGCGCATCTCATCCGTGAGCTGCAGGCGTTTGCGTATGGTTTCCGGCGAAGTAGAGAATTTCTCGTCGGCAACGCGCGCTGCGGCAAAGTCGGTCTTGCACTTATCAGAGATTATGCCCCTTACCTTGTCGAATCCAAGTTTAGCTTCCAGCCTCGCGTCGTTCATTTCTTCTCCAGTTTAAGTTTGAGCACGTTGATGGAGTCTATGCGGGTAACGGTGTCGCCCTCCACCAGGCTGATGCCTCCGGTCTCTTCTGAGACCACGATTACGCTGGCGTCGCATTGCTCCGCAAGTCCTACGGCCGATTTGTGCCTCATGCCGTAAGATGCCGGCAGGTCGGTGCGCTCGCTTATGGGCAGGGTGCAGCGGGCCGCCACGATGCGGTTGCCGCCAATCACCATGGCTCCGTCGTGCAGAGGTGAATTCTTGAAGAAGAGATTCATCACCAGCCTCTGGCTCACGCGTGCGTCGATGATGTCTCCGGTGTTGATTATGCTCTCCAGATTATCTTTGCGGCGGATTACTATGAGCGCTCCGGTTTTGCTGGCTGCCATCTGCTGCACGGCAAGCATCAGCTCGGAGATGGTGTCGGTGTCCAGGCCCTCCGCCCTGTGGCGGCGCATAAGTGCCTGTACCAAAGTATTGTTGCCGGCGGTGCGGCCGATATTGTTGAGGAAGCGCCGGATTTCCGGCTGGAAGATTACCAGGATGGCAACGGCGCCTACGTCCAGAATCGTGCCCAGAAGGGCAGAAATCATGCGCATGTTCACAGCCATGGCCAGCACCCGCAAAAGGAAGAGCAGGATGATGGCAATGAAGATATTCATGGCGCTGGAGCCGCGTATCCATCGGAAGATGACGTAAATAATGGCCGCCACCAGTATGATGTCGATCAGGTCGATCAGAGAGAAATTCAAAAATTCCATATAATCTGCAAAGATACCAAATTATATGATATGCTCTACTTCCGGACTCAGGCTCACGCCAAAGCGCTGGCGCACTCCGGCAATGATGCGGTGCTCCAGCTCCAGGATGTCCTGCGGGGCCGCTTCTCCGCTCTCGTTCACTATCACGAGCGGCTGTTTGTCGTACACGGCTGCCCCGCCTTCGCGTTCTCCCTTGAATCCGCATTGATCTATGAGCCATGCGGCGGGCACTTTAATAAAACCGCCCTTCAGAATGTAGTGCGGTACGGTAACGCCGGGTGCGGCATCTACTATACGGGCGAAGTCCAGTGCGCTCACTACGGGGTTTTTGAAGAATGAGCCTGCGCTGCCTAGCTCTGCAGGGTCGGGCAGTTTTGTGCGGCGTATTGCTATCACGGCCTCGCGCACCTTCTGCGGGCTGCTTGCATCTATGCCTTCCAGGCCCTTGTAGCTGAGGTTCGGGCCTTTGCTGCGGGAGAGCCGGAGCAACACGGAAGTTATGATGTAGCGGCCGTCGGCCTCTTTGAACATGGATTCCCTGTATCCGTAGCGGCACTCCTGCACGGTAAACTTGCACTTGCGGTGTTCAATCATGTCGTAGCAGCTCACTCCGCTCACTATATCCTTGAATTCCACTCCGTAAGCTCCGATATTCTGCACCGCCGCCGCGCCGGCCTCGCCGGGAATTAGCGAAAGGTTCTCCGCTCCCCAGAGGCCGTAGCCGCAGAGTTCTTCTACAAGGGCATCCCAGCAAACTCCGGCGCCTACGATTACGGGCACCTCGTCCAGGCCCATATCTACGTACTTGATATGTTTGATGGCAGAGTGCAGTATGGTTCCCGGGAAGTCTCCGGTAAACAGCAGGTTAGACCCTCCTCCTATATGTTTGATGGGCTTGGGAAGGCTGTCCCAGGGCAGGGCGGCGAGTTCTTCTACGCTCTCGTATTCCACAAAACATGCGCAGCTTACCTTCATGCGGAAGGTGTTCATGCCGCTCAAGTCGTAATTCTTCTCTATTCTCATACAGACACAAATATAAAAATTAATTGCTATATTTGAACGTTATGATTGTACTCAAGTTCGGAGGCTCGTCTGTAGCTAATGCAACGGCGATGTCCCGTGTTCTGGATATAATAGAAAGGGCTGCGGCGCGCGACCGTGTGATAGTGGTAAGTTCGGCCATCAGCGGCTGTACCGATGCGCTGATTCAGATTGGCGAGGCGGAAGATCCCGAGAAGCTGATAAACCAGCTGCAGGACCGTCATCTCGCTATTATCTCCAGGCTCTTCACCGGCGACGAGCGCCGCGAGGCCTCGGCCGATTGCAAAAGTATTTTTTCCGATATTCGCTGCATACCCCCGGTTATCGAGGCCTTCGGCGAGGTGCTTTCTACCCGCATCCTTGCCCGTAAGCTCTACTGTGAGGGTTTCAAGACCAAGTGGCTGGACTCGCGCGACCTTGTGCGTACAGTTCCGGGCGGCGGGCAGGTAGAAATGGCGTTCACATGTAAGGCCATACAGGAGGCGGTTGCCGCCAATCCTCTTATCAAAGTCTTCGTGGCTCCGGGTTTCATCGGCCGCGACGCTTCCGGCGCCGTTACTACCCTGGGCCGAGGTGGCTCCGACTACAGCGCGTCCATATTTGCCGCTGCCGTAGGGGCCGACGACCTGCAGATCTGGACTGACGTGCCCGGTATCATGACCGCCAATCCCAAGGTAGTACCTGCCGCAATGACAATAGGCGACATCAGCTACCGCGCGGCATTCGACATGGCACGATTCGGCGCCAAGGTGCTCTATGCCCCCGCAGTGGCTCCGGCCCGCGATGCCGGCATCGCCATCGGGATACGCAACACCTTCGACCCCGAGAATCCCGGCACGCTCATCAGCGACCGCAGCGCCGGAGTGAGGGAATGGAAGGGCCTTTCTTCGCTGGACGACCCTCAGAGCGGGACCACCCGCATCTGTCTGATTGGTGAGGGGCCGTCTACCGGCAAGTCGGTGGCGCCCCGCCGTATTGCAGGTGCCCTTCGCGACGCCGGCATACAGCCGCTCGGCGAGGTGAGCGTAGAAGACGGCGTCAACTATTTTATCACCGTGCGCACCAACGTGGCTCACAATGCGGTGGCGGCGGTGCATCGCGAGTTCTTTGAGGCGCGGACGCTCTCGCTCATAGACGTTTACGTGGCCGGAAACGGCGCGGTGGGGCAGGCCCTCAAAGCCATTGTAGATGCCAACGACGGTAAGTTCCCGACGGCCGGCAAGCGCCTCAGAATCATAGAGATATCCAGCGACCACGGGTTTGCGCAGCATGTGCTCTCCGTGGCCCGGAGCCACAGCGTCTTTGTAGACTGCACCGACAGCGAAGACATCTGGCGCTCTTTTGTGCCCCTGCTGCAGGCCGGTATCAACATAGTCTGTTCTAATCGCCGTTCGCTGGCCATCCCTTACGTAGAGTATGCAGCCATCAAGGCGGCAGCTGCGCAGAACGGCTGTTTCTTCCGTTACGATACTACCGTGGGCAACGCCCTCCCCATACTCCAGTCTATCTCTGACGGCGCTGGCTGCGGGAGCGGAATCAAGCTCATAGAGGCGGTTGTTTCCTGTACGCTCAACTACCTGGTAACCAGCTATAACGGCCCTCGCCGCGAGAGCTTTGCAAGCCTGGTGCAGCGGGCGCACTCAGAGGGGCTCACAGAGCCCGACCCCCGTCTGGACCTTGGCGGCCGCGACGCCCTTCGCAAACTGCTGATCCTCTCCCGCGAGGCTGGAGTGCCGCTGGAAGAGAGCGATGTAGAGATTGTTCCTATGCTGGGGCCGGAGTTCTTTGGCGGAAGCTTGGAAGATTTCTACCGCCGCCTGGAAGATTTCGAGCCGGAGTTTGCCAGGCGGGAAGAAGAGATGGACGCCACGGGCAAACGGCAGAGGTTTGTTGCCTCCCTGCGTCGCGAGGAGGACGGCACGTATAAGGCCAACATCAGCATGCAGCTCGTGGGGATAGACAGCCCCTTCTACTGGATCAACGGCACGGAGAACGTTACAGTGATCCATAGCGACGATGCTTATCCTTTGGTAATCAAGGGTTCCGGTGAGGGCGCGCGACTTGCGGCCAGCGGAATCATAAGAAATATAATGCAATGAAGATTCTGATTAGCGGTTACGGCCGGATGGGCCGTATGATAGAGGGCGTCGTGCTCCACAAAGGTCTGGAGTTGGCCGGCGTCACAGAGGATGTTTGTTCTGTTGACCCTTCGCTGGCTCGCGAGTGCGTATGCATAGATTTTACTACTCCGGCGGCCTTCCGGGCCAACTACAAATGGCTCGCGGAGCACTTCAAGGCGGTAGTGGTGGGCACTACCGGCTGGGATGATATCCTGGGCGATGTGGTGGCTGCTTTCTATGCCGCCGGCACGCCTATGATTTATTCTTCCAATTTTTCTATAGGCGTGAACGCTGTGTATGCGGCTCTGGAGAAGGTCTCAGACGTTCTCAAGGGTTACGGTTATGTGCCGCACATCGAAGAGACTCACCATATTCATAAGCTGGACGCTCCCAGCGGCACTGCCAAGTCTATGGCATCCATTGTGGCCGAGCATCTGGGCGTGCGCCCGGATATCACCTCGGTGCGTGAGGGTGAGGTTCCCGGGACGCATGTAGTTAAGTTCAAGTCGGAGGTCGATAAGATTAAGGTGTCCCACGAGGCTTTCTCCCGCCAGGGCTTTGCCGAGGGGGCCGTGGTAGCTGCTCAGATGACGGAAGGATTAAGCGGAGTACACACATTTAAAGAACTGATAATCAGATGAAAATTCCCGAACTTAAAGGCTGCGGAACGGCCCTTGTGACTCCTTTTCTGGAGGATGGAGAAATAGATTACGAGGCTTATGGTGCGCTTGTAGGGCGTCAGGTGGCAGGAGGCGTAGACTTCCTTGTGCCGCTCGGCACGACTGCCGAGACTCCCACCCTCGATCCTATGGAGCGCCTCGCCCTGCTGGATATTACCCACGATGTGGCCCCTGACCTGCCTTTGCTGGTGGGATGCGGCAGTAATTCTGTGCGCGGAACCTTGTTTAATATGCAGGCATTGGAAGGCAGTGCCGCAGATGCCTGGCTGGTTGTAGTGCCGTTTTACAACAAGCCCACGCAGGAAGGTATGTATCAGTACTTTAAGGTGATTGCTTCCGAGAGTTCCAAGCCTATAGTTATGTACAATGTGCCCGGGCGTACCGGAGTGAACATGCTCCCCGAGACGGCCGTACGCATTGCGCGAGAAGTTCCCGGGATAATTGGCATAAAAGAAGCCTCCGGCAAGCTGGAGCAAGCTGCTCAGATAGTATCTGAGGCTCCCTCCGATTTTATTGTCTTGAGCGGCGACGACGACCTTACCCTGGATATGATGAAGGCCGGAGCCCGTGGAGTTATCTCTGTGGCGTCCAATATTTTACCATCCGAGGTGTCGGCCATGACCCGCGCAGCCCTTGAGAGCCGCTGGCAGGAAGCCGAGGCCTTGAACGAGGCCCTCAAGCCCTTATATCACGCCTGCTTTGTAGAGTCCAACCCCATCCCGGCCAAGGCCGCCCTGTCCCTGATGGGCCTCTGCTCAGACGCCATGCATCTCCCCCTCGTCCCCGCCTCCGCCACTACCCGGGAGTTGATGAAGAGCGTTCTGGGGCTGTAGAAATGCCCGCCCCCTGTTGCTAACCCTTTAGAATCACTTCACCGTTGCCGGAGGTACATCCCGATGGACCTCCGGGCGCAAAATCAGCCCAAAATGCTGCCGGAGGTACAGGCAAATGTACCTCCGGCAACACTGGCATATATCTATCGGTTTTATGCCGTTTCCCTGTTGCCTCTAAATACTCTGAATGTCTGCTTTTGTGCGTAAATAGCAGACTGTCCGTCTTATTATTGTCATAGTATAATAATAAGACAATGAAACGAAAACTAATAACCATGGCGGCCATCCTTTTGGCTGTATTCCTTGGCTCTTCATTTTCCGCTTATGCGCAGTTACCGAAGGTGTCGCTCAACCTTCCGAAAGTGTCTGCCCGACAATTGCTTAAGGCGATAGAGGAGAAGACGGACTATACCTTCGCATACGTGGATTCGGAGTTAGATCTGGATAAAACAATTTCTGTCAAGGCAGACAATAAAGATGTCGCAGCTATTCTGGCGGAAGTCTGGCCCGGTATCAAGGTGACCATGAACGGAAGGCAACTCGTGCTGAATATGCCCCAGAAGCAACAGGCACAGAAACAGGGCGAGAACATCCGACCTTTTCGGCGAGTGACCGGTGTGGTGACTGACGATACAGACCAGCCGGTTATAGGGGCCGTGGTAATGCTGAAGGGCACTAAGAATGCCGCCATGACTAGCAACAGTGGATATTATTCTCTGGACGAAGTTGTTGGACAGGCTATCCTCATAGTATCATGTCTTGGCTACAAGTCTTCAGAAGTAGCAATTTCCGAGAATCAGGTGGAATGCAACATCAGGATTGAGCAGGAAGCGCTTGCCCTGGATGACATTGTAGTTGTTGGTTACGCCACAATGAAAAAACGCGACCTTGTGGGTTCTGTAGATGCAGTAGGAAGTGAGGTAGTCGGCAATCGTGCCAACTCCAATCTGTTGCGCTCACTGCAGGGAGAAATCCCCGGCCTCAACATCACCATCAGCGACAGCAAACCATCCCATGAAGGCTCATACAATGTTCGAGGCGAGACCTCTGTGGGCGCTGGCGGAGATGCTCTTGTGTTAATTGACGGTGTTGAGGGTAGCCTAAGCTCCGTGAACCCTCAGGATGTCGAAAGCATCTCTGTGCTTAAGGATGCATCTTCAGCTGCGGTGTACGGTGCCAGGGGAGCATTCGGCGTAATTCTGGTCACTACAAAAGCTGCTCAGAAAGGCCGTCCAGTTATCAACTACAGCGGATCTTTCAGCATCAACCGCAGGACCGTCATCCCAGACGGTATCACCGACCCTAATGAATGGCTGGATTGGTGGAAAGCGGCCTACACAGGATACTACAATGCATCTCGTACCCTCCTAAACCACCTGGATTCCAAGGCCCCGTATTCAGAGAATATCTACAATGAAATAATGAGGCGCAAGAACGACCCGTCACTCTCCAAGGTGGTGCGGTCTACAGAAGTCCCTGGATTCGGCTATGTTTATCTTGACAGCCATGACTGGATGAAAGAGTTCTATAACGACTGGCATGGTTCCACAGAACACAATATTTCCGTTTCTGGTGGTAACGAGAACGCAGACTACTATGTTTCAGGACGTTACTATGGTTCTGATGGAGTCTTCAAGGTAGGAGACGAGAAATACAAAAAGTTCAGCATGCGCGCTAAGGGTACCCTAAAGATACGCCCCTGGCTCACTCTGACCAACAATACAAGTGTCAGCACAAACTTCTCCCATATTCCACGCACCCAATCGGGCCAGTCGCCATATCGGTATATACAGCACTGTCTACAGCCGATGACACCACTCAAGAACCCGGACGGAACATGGACTCCAGCAGCCGGTATCTCCGGGTATGCTGCGTTTATTGAGGGTAACAACTATCTTGAGAACGACTACATATATCTGCGAAACAAAACTGGACTCGATGCCAGCATAATCGCAGATGTGCTTAAACTTCAAGCTGACTATTCCTATAATTATACAGGACGTACCAGGTTGCTCGTACAAAATTTGGTGTCCTATTCCAAGGAACCAGGTGTAATTCTTTACGAGAGCGACAAGTATGGTGACGGTCTTACCCAGACCACCTATCGCACAGACTATCATGCAGCTAATGTCTATGCGACCTGGACTCCTAAATTAGGCGATAAGCATAGTCTTACTACTCTGTTGGGATACAACGTTGAATGGCGCACCTATAAAACAACAACCGCTGAAAGGGTGGGTTTTATCTCTTCAAAGCCATCATTCGCTCTTATGGAGGGCGAATCCAGTGTGACCTCCGGCGGCAATGAATGGTCGTATTTGGGAGCTTTCTTCCGAATCAACTATTCACTGCTCGGCCGTTACCTGCTAGAAGTGAGCGGTCGCTACGATGGATCGTCAAAATTCCCTATCAACAGCCGCTGGGGTTTTTTCCCGTCCGCTTCCATGGGGTGGAGACTCTCTGACGAGCCTTGGATGCGTTGGAGTCGCTCTGTGCTCGATAATGCAAAGATAAGAGTCTCTGCTGGCTCAATGGGCAATGGCAATGTGGATCCTTATAAATACACATCTACAATGACCATAAAGAAAGCTGAAGACATAGTCATCGACGGGACCCTGCCCTCGTACACTACCGCAGGCAGTCTGGTTCCTTCTTCCCTTACCTGGGAAACAGCATCTACCTATGATGCCGGCATAGACATAGATTTGTTTAAGAACCGCTTCTCAGCAACGTTCGACTACTACATACGCAACACCACCAACATGTACACTACCGGTGTCACACTGCCTCCGGTGTACGGTGCTTCCGCCCCGAAGGGCAACTATGCGGCCATGCAGACCAAGGGTTGGGAGCTTTCCTTGCAGTACCGGGACCAATTCCAGATGGGAGGGAAGCCGTTCAAATATAGTATTAAAGGTACTATGTGGGATAGCAGGTCGTTTATCACAAAATACGACGGTAACGATGGTAACTCACTCGGCACCATTGCTAAGATCATAGCCGGAGATCCACAGTACTATGTGGGCATGGAACTAGGAGAGCTTTGGGGATACGAGGTGGAAGGCTTGTTCCGGGATTATGAAGACATAGCAAACCATGCTACGCAGACTTTCCAGCAATCTTCCGATAAGGTTACGAGACCCGGACAGGTGAAGGTAGCTAACCTTAACGGAGATGACGTAATTGACTGCGGAAACCTCACACTCGAAGACCATGGAGACATGAGAATCGTAGGAAACAAATCTCCTCGCTATCGGTACGGCATTAATTTGTCTGCCACGTGGAACGGGATAGGGCTCTCAGTTTTTCTTCAAGGCGTAGGAAAAAGGGATTGGTATCCTGGCTCCGATGCCAGTTATTTTTGGGGAAAATATGATAGACCGTTCCTGTATTTCTTGCCCAAAATCCACGCCATGGACAGTCCCACGATGTGCCAACTCTCGGAAGACGGCTCAGAATGCCTCAATCCGGACACAGCATATTGGCCGAGAATTACCAGCTATCAGTCCAGAGGGACTAACAGTAAAGACTTGTTGCTCGAGATTCCCAATACAAGATACATTCAGAATGCAGCCTACCTAAGAGTCAAGAACATCCAGATAGACTACAGCTTCAGCCAGAATGTATGTAAAGCTATCGGAGTGTCCGCTCTCAAGCTCTTCTTGAATGGTGAAAACCTATTCACAATTACTCCGCTCTGGAAGTGGGCGCCGAACATCGACCCGGAAACGGCAGGGAGCGGCGACTCCGACTATAGCGACGTGATAGACGGTAACTCCTACCCGATGATTAAGACAGTCACACTCGGCATGAACCTTAAATTCTAAAAAGATGAAGAAAACAATTATACTCCCGGCGATTCTTTCCCTGCTTGCCGTTTCTTGCACTGACTTCCTTACCAAGATCAGTCCCAATGCAATAGAGAGTGAATACTTCTTCTCTGATGAATCATCGCTCCAAATCTATACCAATGGTCTCATTCGCGCCTATGCGACGGAGATTAAGGACCTTCTGGATGCAGACAAATATGTTGACGCTCAGGCATGGGACGGGGAATACCTGTTCTATACCGGTCGCTATGGAGTCTCCGACAACAGTTCCTGGAGCTGGACATCCCTGCGCTCCATTAATTACTTCCTGGAGAATATGGGGACAGCTGAAACGTCTCCGGCTATTATGGCTCATTATGAAGGTGTGGGTCGCTTTTTCAGGGCAATGTTTTATATCAATAAGCTCCAACGTTATGGGGCCGTGCCTTGGTATGATCATGTGCTAGACCCGACAGACGAATCGGAGTTATACCGGACAAGAGACGACAGGTCCTTTATCGCTGCAAAAATACTGGAAGACCTGGACTATGCTTGCAAGAACTGCCTCGGTGACGACAAGTACAGGATTCGCAGCACCAATATAAATAAATATGTAGCCCTTGGCATCAAGGCCCGTTTCTGCCTTTTCGAAGGCACATTCCGCAAATACCACGAGAACGATCCCTCGAAGGGTACACCGTGGACCGCCGCAGAGAAAGAGGAGGTCAATATGTACTTGCGGGAATGTGTCAAGGCTTGTGAAGAGATAATGGCTTCCAAACTCTACTCCCTTACTGACAATGCTGCAAGGAGGCAGACACAGTACAGGGACATGTTCACAAATGCAGATGCATGTGCATATTACACAAATGAATTCATCTGGGCGAGGGACTATGATGAGGCGTTGAGAGTCAATAACAAAGAGTATTCAATCAATGACTACCTGAACAATACGGGTCACTATATCTGGGCTCTCAACAGGGACTTCATGCTGACTTATCTTTGCCTGGACGGAACGCCATTCACATCTAAATACACCGGAAAGGACTACTACTCCGCTACTCTGGCCGACGAAGCCAAAGATCGCGACTATCGTTTTGCACAGACTGTCCGAACCCCCGGGTTCAAGCGTGCCAGTGGCACCAAAGCTTACCCGCCAAACCTGGCCTGTGCAAAGACTGGCTACCAACCTGTGAAATGGCTCACCGACGCTATTAAGGATGAGATTTCGGATGGTACATATTCTGACGTTCCTCTCATCCGTTATGCGGAGATTCTCCTCGGATATGCAGAAGCAAAAGCCGAACTTGGAGAATGTACACAGGACGTCTGGGACAAGTCGGTCAAACTTGTCCGGGAAAGGTCGGGGGTCAAAAGTATATATCCCACTGAGGCAGATCCCTACCTGGTGGAATACTTCCTCAACACTGTAACAGACCCCATAATTCTCGAGATACGTCGCGAGAGAGGGATAGAGTTTGTCATGGAGGGTATTAGGATGCCGGACGTGATGCGCTGGCATATTGGCGAACGGCTGATTATGCCGAAGACTGGAATCTGGATCTCTGGAATTGAGCAGAACCTGGATCTTGACGGCGACGGACAGCCAGACAATTATGTGTCTGCAAAAGTGGTAGAAAAATCGGGGATTAATGTACTGGCCATCAATTATAATGGATCAACCCTTTCTTCTGCTGGTCATTACCTTTCGGAAGGCGACCATGGCTACATCATAGCTTATTCCGCTTTCTGCGAAGGTTATACCTGGTCCGAGAAAAAGTATCTCTACCCCATACCCTCGGCAGATGTTACTCTCAATGAGGGTCTTGGTCAGAATTATGGTTGGTAAAAACGCACGAATATGAAAAAGATTCTTACAATAATCTGCATTGGAATCCTGTTTTCTACGGGGTGCCAGAAAAATGTCGATGTGTTTCAAAGAGAATACGACGCCATATCCTGTGACTGCTTTGAGCAAAACATTTCCCAGTACCTTTTATGTTCCGGGGAATGGACCTCTGAGTGCGAATTGGACTGGATACGCTTGAGTCCCGACAGCGGTTCAGGGGATGGGGTTGAATACCAGACATACTATGTTCAGGTTTCTGGCAACATGGGAGAAGCCAGGGAGGGTACTTTTTACCTCATTCACGGCGGAAACCGTTACCCGGTGGTGATCAGTCAGGCTAAAACCAATTTTGAATATGGCGAACTCTACTTGTCCGGGCTTCTTAAACAGGGGCAGCAGAGTAATGCTTTTCTGGCAATCCCATATAAGAACGCAACCGGACAGGAGAAAGCAATCGTCACATGCACAATGGTCGGTGCCACCCAAGGATTGACAGTAAGTGGAGGCGAATTCACTTTGGCCGCAGGCAATAATTCTATAGTTATACCTATTCAGGGTACTCCAGAGAGCTCGGGCCCCATCAGCTTCTCCGTAACACTTAATGGAAAGGCGCTGGATACAATTGAGTCTAACGTTAAAGAATTCAGCAATAAGAAAATAAGCGTTTGTCTTGATGGGATGGAATGTGGCATTTGCACGGAAAGCCAGCCGGGTGTATGGGAACTGGTCTTCGATGCGCCGGCAACCGGTGAAATCACAATTATGAACGAAGAGCTTGAGTTGGGTTTCACTTCTTACTCGGGGGCCGGAGGCCTCGGCACCTGTAAGCACATGAAATCTGCGTTGCCTTTCTACAATTTCACGCCCAATCATACTCGCTTCTACAGAGTAGAAAAAGCCATAGGTGCCCTCACCCCTGTCTCGGACGGCGGAAACAAACTATGGCTCAATATGGATGCGCCTGGAAAGGTCAGGGTTGCTTACGATGAGACTTACAAAGAACATGGGTCCTACTATCTTGAACTCGTAAAAGACGAGGATCCGACCCTTATCCTCGACGAACAGTTCGATCTCTTTACCTATGGTGGCGACGCTATCAACTACCTTGTGGGCACCATATACAATGGCACAGCCAGCACTTTCGACGGATTAGAGCCAGGAAACCCAAATGACGGGAAATGGTCTTCGTCTGGTAGCATTGGGCAGCTGTGGGACTACCCGGCGCTCAAGGTTAACATTAGGGCCAACGACGATTATATTAAGAACCGTGGTGTACAAGATTGGGAATTTGTGTATGTGGACGAGCGTCCCGGAGCAATCCAGATGAACAATACCGGCCAGCAGGACAATTATTTACTAACACCAAAACTCTCTAAGATATCCGGCACGCAGGATATTATCCTGACCTTGGATATCGCCAGGTATTCTTCCACATCAAAGGCGGATATACCCGTCACTATTCTTGGGGCTGGAAGTTTCACCGGAGGCAAAGCAAGTCAGACCGAAGGCCAAGACGCGAACGGTGTCAGGGTGGAGGCAAAGAGCGGAGACCTGGGAAGCTTGAGCGGGACGAAGTACAATATTGGTACAGATTACCTTATGACAGCTGGCTCGTCATATAATGCGAGTATTCACAAGCCCACTTCGAGGTTTGAATTCTACATTTCCGGAGCAACTTCGGATACTCAGATCAAAATATCCGCATCATCCGCTTCCGGCGGGAATGCTCCAAGGTGCTTCATTTATGGAATAAAAATCACACAACAATGAAAAACAAACTGAGCCTTCTTTTGATATTAACCGTAGTAGCATGCGGGCCAAATGTCAACCCGGATGATGGCGGGAAAGACAACAAAGAGAATCCTGCCGACAATCGAGGCGCTTTAGAGGTAGAGATAGGGAAGCCTCTTCCATATTGGCAAAAAGGTGTGCTTGATATCCACGCAATTAATACGGGCAGCGGGGAATGTACTTTTTTTATTCTCCCCGACGGCACTACCATGCTCTGTGATGCCGGAGATTTGTACAAGAGTAAGAAGGCGAACAGGGTGCCGGTGCGCCCAACTACGGAATCAATTCCCTACAAGACCTACGGCTCTTACATTAATTACTATATGCCGGCCGGGCATACTAAGATAGACTACTTTGTGTTGACGCATTTCCACATAGACCACATGGCTTATCTTGGGAACGGTCGTATAAACAATACTGATGGTGGTTACAGTTATGCCGGACCAATGGGTCTATATCAGGACATAAAGTTCGACAAGTCAATAGACAGGCTTTACCCCGATTATTCAATCGAAAGCGAAGACGACGATGCCAATTCAGCCCCAGATTCCAGGACGATGTTTTCAAACTTTCTGGATTATCAGGCCAGGGTCTCGGGCTTAAAGGCTGAGCGTTTTCAGATTGGGACAGACAAGCAGCTTGCAATGAAATACGATGCATCCAGCTATCCTTCGTGCAAAGTTTTTAACTATGCTGTAAACGGCAAAGTGTGGGATGGTAGTAAGGAGGTCGACACTCACGCCCGCTACGAAAACGGACTGTCCTGCGCTTTCCTGCTGACTTACGGCAAATTCGATTACTTTACCAGCGGTGACCTCAACGAGAAAAGCACCTGTACTGCCATAGCTGCGTCCATCGGGAAAAACATAGAAGCAATGAAGGCGCACCATCACATGTCCAACGAAGCCACCTACGACGTTGAGGCGGCAGCCTACAAACCGAAGGTCGTGGTAACTCAAAGCTTTTACGCTTTGACCACGCAACCCCAGCAAAGCATTATCCAGAAATATTCCGGCTCTCAGGATCTGTACTTTACAAACATAGACCAGAGCCTCATCGCTGAGTCTCCCGATATATACAACGCTTGTAAGGGTCTCAATGGTCACGTGGTCATTCGAGTTGCAGAAGGCGGCAGCCAGTTCTGGGTCTATTTACTGGACGACACTGATAAAAAGTATAACGTAAAATCCATCAACGGTCCTTATACCAGCGAATAAATGTCCTTAGTTTTACCATTTGTTCTTACCCTTCTGTCGGTCCTGCAGCCATTGCCCACATCAGTCGGAGCAACGCTGTCGGATTGGCAGGAAGGTATGCTGGACATACACGCCATCAACACTGGACGCGGCGAGTGTACCTTCTTCATCTATCCAGACGGCACCACGCTGCTCGTAGATGCAGGTGACTTATTTGGATACAAACCGGAGAAATATACTCCGGTTCCGGCCCGTCCGTCCGAAGAAGAAGAACCCTGGAAGGTTTATGCCGACTATATTCTGCATTTTCTGCCAAAAGGACACGACCACCTGGACTATTTCCTGCTTACGCATTATCACATTGACCATTCCGCCTATATTGGGGAAGGACGAACTATTCACCCTGAAGGCGGATATGCTCTTGCCGGGCCAATGGGTCTCTACTCGCTTGTGCCTTTTGACGTGGCTATTGACCGTTCTGCCCCAGAATATCACGACTATAAAAAGAACTCATCCACCGACCATTATCTCAGGTTTACCAAATACAATGCAGAACATAACGGGCTCCAGGTCGAGCGTTTTATAGTGGGGGCAGACAGCCAGCTCGCACCTAAATATAAACCGGAAGTCTATCCTGGGTTCTGCGTATTCGGCTATGCTGCCTCCGGCATGGTTTGGGATGGACACAGTGTTATAGACACCCACGTAACCCACGAGAACGGCATGTCCTGCGCTTTCTTGATGAGTTACGGAAAGTTCGATTATTTCACAAGCGGCGACATGAACCAGAAGAATACTTGTCGTGAGGTTGCCGCATCAATCGGCAGGAAGATCGAAGCCATGAAGGCACATCACCACATGTCAAATTATGGATCCTATGCAATCGAGTCCGAAGTCTATCAACCTCAGGTTGTTGTGACGCAAAGTTTCTACGAGCGCGAGATACAGCCAAACCAGGATATTATAAAAGAATATTCCGGCTCTCAAGACATGTTCTTCACCAATCTTCCGATGGCCGTAGCCGGAGCGGCTTCAGAAATCTACAAAGACTGCAAATGCACCGGCGGTCACATAGTGATAAGAGTATCCCCAGATGGCGAGTTCTACGTTTATGTGCTCGACGACACCAACAAAGAATACAAAGTTAAATCCATACACGGACCATACAAGAGCGAATAACATGAAAAGAATTTGTCTTATGATTGCCGCTGCTGCGGCATTAATCTCTGCCTGTTGTTCTCAGGAAGGAGTTGTGATTGATAAGAACCTGCCAGCAGGCAACATTGTGTTTGAGAGGATGGTGGACGACACAGTTTATGTGCACCAGGAGCTGCGTGGTTCAAAAAAGGCATGGTTCTATTGGGCATTCCGAGTCACTGGAGCCCAGGGAAAGAAACTGACCTTCGTGTTCACCAAAAGCTTTGCTATCTGCGAACGCGGCCCTGTCGTTTCCCTAGATAAGGGTAAGAGTTATGAATATCTTGCGGAAGAGGGCGCCACGAAGTTCCAGTTTACGTATGATTTTCCAAAAGACGCAAAAGAAGTGTGGTTCTACGAATGCCATCCCTACACGCCCGAGATGTGGTATTCATTCATGAATGCCCCGCATAAAGGACAATATGAGACTGGCGTTTTGTGTAAGAGCCCCAAGGGTAGGGATGTTCCTTTCTTCAGAATCACGCCCAAGAAATCAGCGCCCAAGCTTTCGGTCGTCGTAAGCTGCCGGCACCACTGCTCGGAAGCGCCTGCGGAGTATGCGGTCGAGGGTCTTACGGCTGCGTTCCTTGAAGACAGTGAGCTTGGCGAATGGTTGAGGGATAACGTAGAACTGCACGTAGTTCCTT
This sequence comes from uncultured Bacteroidales bacterium, assembly GCA_946410455.1. Classification (GTDB taxonomy): domain Bacteria; phylum Bacteroidota; class Bacteroidia; order Bacteroidales; family UBA932; genus Cryptobacteroides. Next base: position 54,555 of record CAMKAJ010000002.1, on the reverse strand, counting down.
TTGTGGATATGGACGGCGTCGTAGAGGGAGACCAGGGAAAATGGAGACTCCCGCACGACCATAACAGAGATTACACAGAGTTCCGCTACCCGGAAACAGCTGCCCTGGCCAGTCTTATTGCCGAGACGCAGCCGGACATTTACCTGGACTGTCACAATCCCAAGCTTTATAAGTATAACGACAATTATATCTACACCCCATATAAGGAGAACCCGAATCCCAAGGAGTTCGTTTTCTCGCACCTGATAGAAAAGTACCAGGAAGGCGGACTTAATTACCGTAATTCCGACAATCTGCCGTTCGGGACAAGCTGGAATGCTTCGAGCAACTATCAAGACGGCCTCAACGCGACGCAATGGGTGTATGCCAACATTCAGGACATTAAAGTGTCCCGCACCATAGAATTCCCATTTGCATATTCCAATGGCGCCCTTGTCTATCCCGGCAAGCTGCGCCAGTTCGGTCACGGATTAGCCAGGGCCCTGAAAGCCTTTGCAGAAGGAGAAGAATAACAATAAAACATATCAGACATGAACAGATACTTAAAAGCTTATAGTCCGCCGCTCTGCGACAATAAAGAGTGGCTGGAAGAGCAGGTCCTATGCTCCTCAGATATTGTGGAGACAGAAGATTTCAACAGTTTTACAGATTATGAATGGTAGCCTTATGAAAAGATTAGCAATTGTGTTTGCTGCAATAGCAGTCATTATCTCCTTTGCAGCCTGCTCTAAAGAGGCCATCCACGAATTTACCCCCCCCTCCCGCGATGGTAAGAAGTCTATTGAATTCGCAGTTCAACTAGAAGAAACCAGCACCAAGGCGTGGCTCGATGGCCTCAGCGTGCGTTGGGAAGATGGTGATAAAGTCGCAGTATTTGACGGGGTCAGTACCGAGCCTCAAGAATTTGTAGTTAGTAATGTAACTGGCAAGAGCGCTGTAATAAAGGGTACAGTGTCCGATGCTGCAACGGAATTCATCGCCGTATATCCCTACCGCGCCGCCAAGGGTCGTACAGAAAAGGGTGTAACCATAAGCATCAGACAGTACCAGGAAGTCCCTGCCGGTAAATCTATAGCTCCTGATGCTCTGGCGTCCGTAGCTATGTCTACAGGAGGTACTATGCTATTCAGAAATGTCGTATCCCTGGTGGCCTTCGACATTACGTCAGACAATATCCGCAGCGTTACATTCTATGGGAATGCAGAAGAATTGATTACAGGATCCGGCGAGGTGGACTTGAGCGGCAGCGACCCCTCTGTGGCCGCATCCGGCTCCTCCTATGTTTCCGTTTCTCCTGAAGGCGGCAATTCATTCAATCAGGGTAGGTATTATGCCGCTGTACTGCCTGCAGAATTCAGTAAAGGAGTGACTTTTGCCATCAGCAATGACGGCGGGAAATATATGCGCACGAGCAGCAAGAAGGCAGTGCTTCCAATCAATGGGGGCATGACTTTCGGCAGTATGGCTTCCGGCACTGAGCTCCCTACGTCGATAGGCAGCAAGGCGGAGCTCCAGACCTGGGCAAACAATATCACTGCATACGTCAGGGGCGACATGGTCAAGCTCACAGCCGATATCGACTGGGGCGGTGACGAGTGGGCGCCTCTCCCCGGACGTTGTAGTTTCGATGGGCAGGGCCACTGCATCTACAATTTCGTAATAAACACTTCCAAACACTCTGGGATAGACCGTTTTGGTATCTTCCAGTCGCTCAGTGACGACAATGTAATAAAGAATCTGAAACTCGGCTGTACCCCTTCCGGAGAATATGATGGCGTCAGTTCAATCAGCATCAATTCTTCAGCAGACAGCTATTATGTAGGATCTCTTGCCGGCCTTATCAAAAACAATAAGGGCAGCGACAAGGTGCTTGTGTCCGACGTCTGGTCATACGTACCGATAACCGTCTCTTTGCCTTCTGCCGCCACTATGGACCTTCGCGCTGGCGGTATCACAGGATGCGTCACGACAGGCGAGTCCGCCGTCATTTCCGGCTGCCGTAATTATGGCGAGATCAAGAACACCAGCGGCGTAAAAATGACCGGGAATATGTATCTGGGAGGCATTGTAGGGCAAATTACCAACGCCGGCACCACTATTGAGCAATGCTCCAACTATGCCGAGGTGAACCTGTCCAGCAAATCCGGCGGACTGATTAGTTCCTCCTTTGCTGGTGGTATTGTAGGCCGTATCGGTTCTGTTGATGGCGTAACCATAAACGGATGCTCCAACGAGGGCCGAATAACCGTAGGCATAAATGTTAAGGTTGCTCATTATCTCGGAGGCATTGCCGGTATGGACCACCAACCGGCAGTAGGCGGCACCTACAATTTGGTAATCAGTGAGTGCACCAACGCCGGCGAAGTAGGCACCGGATCCCAAAGCAAATCCGGTTATTACGGCGGAATCATTGGTTGCACCATGTCCCGGACACTTATCGAGGATTGCGATAATCTTGCCGCCGGAACCATTTTCAAAAAGAACAACCACACATCAGAATCTGCTTATGGGGGAATAATCGGGAAGGCTTCGGGATGTGAAGGCGCCCTTGTGAGCGGATGCAGAAATGCGGCAGCACTCACAGAAAGTGGCGACGTAACCAACGCTTCCGAGGTGTACCACGCATTTGGAGGCATCGCAGGAATGGGCAATATAGATATGCTTAATTGCTCCAATTCCGGAAACATTACAGTTGCCTATACTAAGAATACCACGCTACATTGCGCAGGAGGTATTGCCGGCTTGCACGCAGGCTATAAGATGACTGGATGCAGCAACACCGGAGCAATCAGTTCAACGCTCAACTGTCCCACTGGCGGTCTTGTGGGCCTCCAGCTCGATGCTGCTCTCAGCACAGGCGAAGGATGTTCGGTCAATTGTGACATCACATCTGGGCAGGCATCTACAGGAGGCATGCTGATAGGAGTGTATAAGGGAACTTCTGCGCTCATCATGGGAAGCTCGTCTAACCCTATCAAAGTGAATGGAACCATAAATGGTGTAGCTGCCGGCAACGGGAATCTCTGTGGCAGCGCAAGCTCATCTCAACCAGTATTCAACGTTAACCTTTAATAATCAGCATTATGTATAAAGATACGCGTCTTCCGTATAATACGCCCTTTTCGGTAGTGTTTACTATCTGGGCACGAGATATTGTATGCACTTCTTCCGAACCCAATTTAATAGACAGCGCGGAAGAAGATGAATATGGAACGTTTTAAAGAGTTTGCATTATGAGAAGAATTACAATCATACTGATATCGATTGCTGTAATGGCTTTCGTATCCGCCTGTAATATGAATATAACCGTAGATAGCCCGGGAAAAGGATTTGTTCGCAAGACTATCCATCTCTCTGCTTCCGAGATAATTACGAGTAAAGCCACCTTCGGCGAAAAGGAGGGCACGGCATATCCTATGCTCTGGCAGGAAGGTGATGTTGTGTATGTTAGTGTTAACGGTGCCGCCGCATGCTCTAAGGAGCTTGCTGCCGACGATATAAAGGCCGGAGGCAGGGCCGCCGATTTTGGCCTATTGGAGCTTGTCCTCCCGGAAGAAGGAGCAATAACCATCAAAGTGACTACGAATACAAATGACGCCGGCACATCGGCAACGATAAAATATAGTCCGAGTGCTGGTAAATATCAGGAGCCCCAAGAGGCTTCTTGTGACCCTTCTTGTGTTGTGTTGTTTGCCACAGCAAGCTATGACAGTGAAGGCTCCGTGCCAGAAACCCTGGACCTTAGATTCTCCCACGCTACCGCTTATGGCCTCATGAGTATCAGTGGTATCACCCTGGGCGGCAGTGAGACCATTAAGTTTGTAGAGTTGCAGTCTATGTCGACGGCAGTTAAGATTGCCGGAGATGTGACTCTCGATGATAAAGGCTCCCTATCTGGTGCCGGCTATACATCTATGACGCTCAAGGGTATAGAAGATTTGGGCAAGCCAATTTGGTTTGCAATTGCACCTGCTGTGTTTGAGTCGGCAAACGCTCTGGCTATTCACGTGGTTACTTCTGACGATAATCATTACGAGAAAATTCTGGATTGCTCCACAAAGAATCTTGAGTTCCAGGCTGGTCATGTGAGCAAGTTTGGCGTCAATTTCAGCGGCATTTCTTCCGCACCGCGTCAGGTAAAAACAGCTCGTGATCTTGTGCTTCTTAAGAACGCTTTGAACAATAGTGATTACGGATATTGGGTGAACTCTGACGATGAGATTATGCTCGCCAATGACATTGACTACAATAATGACGCCGTTTCAGGAAACAAAACAACTCTTCCAGCAGGTGTAACATTTAACGGACAGAACCATGCCATACAAAACGCTACAATAAGTGCGACGATTTTCAAAACAGTAGCAGGTACAGTAAAGAATCTTTCAATTGAAGGAGGAACAGGATCAACAAACCTTTTCGAGACGGTTTCCGGTAAATTGGATTATATCACAATTTCCGATTTTACTACTACAGCACCATTGATTAATACGGTGGAAAGCACAGGTATAATTGACCATCTGACCGTGGACGATGAGAGCTCTTATACTTGTTCGGCTGCAGAGAATATGGGCTTTGTCACACTGTCAAACGCTGGTTTGATACAGAACAGTACGGTTGAAGCAGCAATATCCGTTGCCGATCCGCAGGTGGCGTCATTCAATTTCGGTGTTTTCTCTCCCAAGTGTACGTCGGGACAATTCTATAAGTGTGTCAACAAAAGCGACGTGACAATAGAAACTAGCACCAACGCCAATGGATGCAGTTTGGGCGGAATAGTTGGTGTAATTGAAAGCACTCAGAGCAATGAAGCTAATATTCTTAACGAGTGTAGTAATGAGGGAGAGATTACACTCACGTTGAACGCCCCAGAAAGCGGCTACCACCGAAATTGTAGCGTTGGCGGTATTGCAGGTGGAGATTATAAGGGAGGTACAAGCAATAGTGGTGTATGGAAGAATGCCGAGTATCCTAGCACAGGTGTAATATATAAATGTATTAATGCAGGTATTGTTACGTTGAACTTTAATTCGGATTATCCAACGATAAGTGATAAAATCTATGGCTCTGGAGTGTCGTTGGGAGGTATCGTAGGCGTTACTATTAACGATTTAAAGCAATGCACAAATGAAGGCTCCGTTATAGCTAATCTAAATGTTTCCAAGCCCAGCCGAAAGTGTGGAGCTCCCAAAATCGGAGGAGTGGTAGGTGCGGCACATAATAAAGTTATCAGTTGTAGAAACGAATCTGAAGCAAGTGTTTCAGTGAACGGCTCATTCAGAAATGCTCATGGAAATCTTTACGCAGGCACTGGCCCAATCAACCAAGCATGTATCGGTGGTGTTGCAGGATGCGTTGGATGCGGAGGAAGTACTGCCTCTGATTCGTCCGGAGCATCAACGAATTCTGACGAAGCCGAATCTGAGATAGTCAATTGTACGAACAAAACTTCTTCACTTACTCCTCCTGGTGTGGCTACTCCGGGTGATCCATGTTATGGCACGGTGTGTGGATGGACTTCTGCATACAATACAGGCAACGTAGATGAAGGAGGGAAAGAGGGCTGGGTAGTAATTGGAACATCAGTTGCTTCAACTCCTTCTACTGCGGCTGCTGGTTCGCCGCTGCCGAAGTGACTGGATGGTTATTTGGACATTCATGCCATAAGTACCGGAAGGGGAGAATGTTTCTTCTACATTTTCCCCGACGGTACCACCATGATGGTAGATGCCGGCGACCTCTATAACTATCCCGGTAAAAAGACCTTCACTTCCGCTAAGCCATCGGCAAGTGCAATACCCTGGCAAACCCAGGCAGCGTATGTGAAGCATTTTATGCCCGCAGGCCACAGTGCGCTGGACTATTTTCAGGCGTCTCACTACCATATAGACCACATAGGCTATTTCGGTGGCGGAAGGCCCTCACATCAGCAGGGAGATTATTATCTTGCAGGTGTTACGGGCTTGTATGAGCGTGTGAAGATTAATAAAATCATAGATCAGTCCTATCCGGACTATACCGTTGATGAATCGAACACGGAATCAGCTTCCTACAACTTCAAGAAATTCGTAGAATACAACACTGCAAACAATGGGCTTCAGGTAGAACGCTTTACTGTGGGCTCAAGCAGCCAGATAGTGCAGTTGTATGATGCTTCATCATATCCCGGCTTCCAAGTGTTCGGCGTTGCGGGCAATGGTTTGGCTTGGAACGGCAGCACGGTGGTGAATACCGGCATCGACAAAGAAAACGCCAAGTCATGCGCCTTTCTGCTGAAGTATGGCAAATTCGACTTCTTCACAAGCGGCGACATGAACGATCAAACCATCTGCAGTACAGTAGCCAACGGCATTGGTCGAAACATAGAAGCCATGAAGGCTCACCATCACATGTACAACGAAGCATCGTATGGCATAGAGTCAGAAGTTTATGAGCCCATGGTAGTGGTAACGCAGAGTTTTTACGAAAATACCGAACAGCCGAACCAGAACATAATCAATAGCTATGCAAGCACTCAGGATATGTTCTTCACTGGCATCCCTGCCAGCTTGGTCAGCCAGTCCCCTGAAGTTTATGGCCTATGTAAAAACACTGAGGGCCACGTAGTCATACGTGTATGGCCCGGCGGGGACCAGTTCTATGTCTATGTTCTGGACGATACCGATTATGCCTACCGCGTGAATGCCATACACGGCCCGTACCAATGCAACTAGCGTAAATAGAAATACGTTCGCACAATCGTCCCGCAAGGTCCCTTGTGTGTGGCAATCACACGCTAAGCAGGGCGTTTATTTGCGGATGATAAAGCGGTTGCCTTCTTCGCGGGTATAAGAGATGCCGGTAAGGAGGGCTATTGATTCGAGGACGTTTTCCGGAGTTTCCTGGCGGACGGTCATAGAAATGCGGGTATTCTCTAAGAAATCCTTGTTTGAACAGGACAAAGAAATGTGGAACCAATGCTCCAGGCTGGCGAATACATCGGCTATGGCAGTGTTGGTGAACACCAGGTACTCTTTAGTCCAGTCGGTATGGTCGGCAGAAAGAATTGGAACTTTCTTCCAAAACAAAGTGTTGTCGTCGAATACGATTCCCTGTCCTGGAGCTAGCCTGGTCTCGGGGAAAGCGCGACCATTTGCAATCACTGAACCTTCCTCCAAATATACGGCTCCTGGCAGTTCTGGATAGGAAGTGAGGGTAAAGCGTGTACCGGTGACGGTGATGTCCATATCCTTGCTGTGTACGATGAAAGGATGCTCGGCATCGTGGCTCACATCAAAGAAAGCCTCTCCTTCCAGGGTAAGCTGCCGGGTTTTGCCGTTAAGTTCTCCGGTATAAGTCAGGGAACTGCCCTTGTTGAGCCATACCAAACTGCCGTCGGGGAGCTCAAAAAAACCTTTTGACGTTGAAGAAGAAACAAGGCGAGTCACAGGTTCTGGCATAAATACATACACCGCTACGAAAGCAAGAATCACACACGCGGTGGCCAGAATCCAGGGCATGAAGTTACGGGGCTGGAAATAGCCGTTCATAGCCCTCTCGGTATTACGGGCTATGGAATATAGCTTCTTGGCTTCTGGCATATCTACATCAGCATCGGAGGGTGTTTCTTCCCACAGCTGCTGCAAATCATCTTTCTCGTTCAGTCCGCCTTGGGCCCTCTTCAACAAAAACAACTCAATCAATTCCTTCTCAGTCATACACTATAAAGACGATAAAAGTACCTCAAGCGCACAAATTACGGAGATAATATTATTCAAATTACCCGACAATTTCTTGCGTATATCTCTTAGCGCGTTGGTTAAATGATTCTCGACAGTACGTTGGCTGATTCCGAACATCCTTGCTATCTCATTATTAGGAACACCTCTGTAGCGGCTCAGCCGGAAGATGTTCTGCCTCTGTCTCGGCATCCCCGAAAGGACGCTCTCTATCTGCTCCGACAACTCATTAACATTCATGGTCTCATTCACCACGTCTGCAAAGTCTTCCGCCGCCTCTTGAATTCTATGCATGTAGCGAAGTTTTACCATTTCAGAATCGAAATAGTCAAGGACTGCGTTGCGTAACATCATATAAAGATAAGAGCTGAAGGAGTTGACTTTGGAAATGGTCTCGCGCTTTAGATATACTTTGATAAAAGTCTCCTGCACTATGTCCTTTGCAGTCTCCCTATCCTTCACTAAAGAAAACACAAAGTTGAAACTTTTACCCACATACGCATTGTATATCAGGGTAAAAGCGCTCTTATCGCCCCGTTTCAAGGCTGCCAGCAGCTGCTCTTCACTAAGTGATTTCTTGAATGACATTTATGGTATTTTATAACCCATTTACTGCCTCTTAATACTTGCGCCGAGGGCGTTCAGGCGAACGTCGATGTCCTCGTAGCCACGGTCTATCTGGTCTATGTTGTCTATGACCGAGGTGCCTTTTGCAGACATGGCGGCAAGGAGCAGGGCGATACCGGCCCGGATATCCGGAGAGGTCATTCGGCCGGGCTTAAGCTGCATGCGGTGGTCGTGACCTATGACCACGGCGCGGTGCGGGTCGCACAGGATAATCTGCGCGCCCATATCGATGAGTTTATCAACAAAGAACAGGCGGCTCTCGAACATCTTCTGGTGAATGAGTACGCTGCCCCGGCATTGCACGGCAGTTACCAGCATCACCGATAGCAAGTCCGGAGTGAGGCCAGGCCAGGGGGCGTCGGCAAGTGTCATGATGGAACCGTCTATGAATGACTCGATTACGTAGCTGTCTTGGGCGGGGATGTAGATGTCGTCCCCTCTTTGCTCGAGCCTGATTCCAAGGCGGCGGAAGCATTCCGGAATGATCCCGAGCTCTTTGTAATGGACATCCGTTATTGTGAGCTCGCTCTGGTTGATTGCCGCCATGCCAATGAAGGAGCCAACTTCTATCATATCCGGCAGTACCATGTGCCCGGCTCCGTGGAGCTCATCTACTCCGGTGATTGTGAGCAGGTTGGAACCAATGCCTTCTATCTTTGCGCCCATTCCTACCAGAAGCTTGCAGAGCTGCTGCACGTAGGGCTCGCAGGCGGCGTTGTAGATGGTGGTTACACCCTTGGCCAGAGTGGCTGCCATTACGATGTTGGCGGTTCCCGTCACGGAGGCCTCGTCCAGAAGCATGTAGCTGCCCTGCAGACGCTCTTGCGTGCTTAACTTGTAGGCGCGACGGGTAGAATCGTAGGAGCAGTCGGCGCCGAGCTTGATGAATCCATCGATGTGAGTATCAACTCTGCGACGCCCAATCTTGTCGCCGCCGGGTTTAGGGAACCAGGCCTGACCAAAGCGTGCGAGCAGCGGCCCCACTACCATCACAGAGCCGCGCAGCTTGGCGCACTTCTCTACAAACTCCGTGCTGGAGATGTAATACTCGTTGATGTGTGCAGCCGTAAATGAGTACTTATTCTTGCTCTTGCGCTCCACCTTTACCCCCATTCCCTCGAGCAGGGCGATGAGGTTGCGTATATCCAGGATGTCCGGAATATTGTCTATGACAACCTCCTCAGACGTCAGCAGAATGGCGCTTATAACCTCAAGTGCCTCGTTCTTCGCTCCCTGGGGAACTATGCTGCCACTCAGGCGGTGGCCTCCTTCTACGATGAATGAACTCATAATATTACAAATATAACAAACTCTTCAGCTAATACAAAAAATTGTTAAATTTGCAGGTTATTTACATCGGATGGACAATTCAGAATCCAGAGAACTCTGGCGGTCTTTGCTGGACAAACTAAAAGAGGCACTCACCTCCGTGCTCCCCGTGAGCGTATTGGTGCTTGCCCTTTCACTTACCCCTTGGGTGAGTATTTCCGTGCACGAAATCGTAGTCTTTCTGGTGGCAACGTTGATGCTGATTCTGGGTATTGCCCTCTTCAATATGGGAGCCGACCTGGCAATGACGCCGATGGGGCAGTATATAGGCGAGGGCCTCACTAAATCTAAACGTATCAGCATACTTCTGGGAGTGAGCTTGATGATGGGTGTACTTATCACAGTTGCAGAGCCCGACCTCTCCGTCCTGGCCGACCAGGTGAGCGCCGTGATGAACGGTAAAGTGCTGATTTACACCGTTGGTGCCGGAGTGGGACTGCTTCTGGTGCTTGGCGTTTACAAGATACTCTTCCGGCTCGAGCTGCCCTCTATCCTGATGTTCCTGTACATGATGCTGTTCTGCATCGTCACGCTTCTTCTGGAAAACGGGAAGGGCTCGCTGATTGCACTCTCATTCGACTCCGGAGGCGTAACTACAGGCCCAATCACCGTGCCCTTCTTGATGGCCCTTGGCGTTGGAATAGCAATGACCGTGGGCGGCCGCAACGCCAACGAGAACAGCTTCGGAATCATTGCACTGTGTTCTGTAGGGCCCATTCTTGCAGTGTTGCTTCTTTCACTTATGTCTAGAGGAAGCATCGACTACCGTGTGCCGGATTACTCGATGGACGGTATCCTGGAAGAAGGACTCGGGAGCATCTTTTTGGGCCAGATGGCAGACGTGGGCCTGTCGCTGCTGCTGGTGCTGGCAGTGTTTTTTGTGCTTGAGTTCATTATCCTCAAGCTCCCCAAGAATACCCTCATGCAGATACTGATTGGTGCCGCATACACCTTCTTGGGGCTGGTGGTTTTCCTTACTGCCGTAGAGATGGCCTTTATGCCTATTGGATACAAGATAGGCCTGTGCCTGGCGGAATCCCACCCGGTGCTGATAACACTGTTTGCATTCATAATAGGCAACGTAGTTGTGCTTGCAGAGCCTGCCGTACATGTGCTCAACAATCAGGTTGAAGAAATAACCGGCGGCGAGGTGAGCAAGAAGCAAATGATGCTGGCCCTGTCTATAGGTGTGGGCGTTTCTATCGGGCTTTCCGTGCTGCGCGTACACCTGGGTTTCTCGCTGCTGTATTACCTCGTACCGGGATACCTGATTTCGCTCGGGCTTTCTGTATTTGTGCCTAAGCTCTATACCGCCATAGCATTCGACTCCGGCGGAGTGGCCAGCGGTCCGCTCACATCCAGCTTTATTCTCCCTATGGTAATAGGGGCGTGCGTCTCTATGCAGGGAGAGTCTTCTGTGCTCGATTTCGCCTTCGGTGTTGTAGCTATGGTAGCCATGACTCCGCTCATTACAATCCAGTCTCTCGGCTTCAAGTCCGTGGTGAGTATGCGCCGCCGCAAGTCGGCAGCCATGCGCCGCATCATGGCAGCTGCGGACGATCAAATCATTTACTTCGCATAGGCCTATGGAACCCCGGAACGTTGCACCTGTAAAGCTGGAGCTCTTTGTGGCCGTAGTGCGTAAAACCAAGGCGCCTTTCTATTCCAGTATCATCCGGTCGCACAGAGTAAATTTGCAATTATTGACTACAGCAAGCGGAGTTACCCATCTTCTGCTGAACTCTCTGGGATTGATCTCGGAGCCCAAGACCCTCATTGCCGGGGTGGTGCGGGAAGATGAAGCCCAGAGCGTCATTGATATTTTCAAGGAGTATTTTGCGAAAGGCGGAGATTACAAAGGCATTGCATTCACAACAGAGCTCACCAGTGTTATTGGAACCCTTGTCTACGGCTTTTTAAGCGACGAAAAGACTACTGTTAAAACAACGGAATAATATGGATACTAAATACGAACTCATAGTCTGTATCATCAACGCTGGATTTTCTCAGAGCGTAGCTGAGGCCGCCACAAAAGCCGGCGCGCGCGGAGGCACAGTAGTCAAGGGACGCGGAACTGCAAATCCCGAGGCAGAGGAGTTTTTCAATATCAGCATACAGCCCAACAAAGAGGTGGTGCTGATTCTCGTGTCTTCAGATATAAAAGACGCAGTGCTACGCGCTATATACAAAGAGTCCGGTCTCTATACCGACGGGCAGGGCATCGCTTTTTCCCTCCCTGTAAACCGTACAACCTTCGATTCAGAAATCAAATAAAAATATGTACAGAAGCCACACTTGCGGAGAGCTCCGCATAGCCGACAAAGGCAAGAAAGTTACCCTGGCGGGATGGGTTCAGAAATCCCGTAAACTTGGAGGCATGACATTTATCGACCTGCGCGACCGCTACGGTATCACGCAGCTTGTAGTTGAGGCAGATGCCGCGCAGGAGCTGGTAGATACCGCATCCTCTCTTGGTCGCGAATACGTAATCCAAGTAGAAGGGGAGGTTCTGGAGCGCCAGAGCAAGAATCCCAAAATGCCCACCGGCGACGTAGAAATCAAGGTTTCGGCCATTAATGTTCTCAACCGTTCATCGGTTCCTCCCTTTACCATCGAGGAGAATTCCGACGGCGGCGAGGACCTTCGGGCAAAATACAGGTATCTGGATTTGCGCCGTCCCCCGCTCCAGCGCGCACTTGCCCTGCGCCACCGCCTCGCTCAGGAAATCCGCACTTATCTCGACTCGGAAGGGTTCATGGAGATAGAGACTCCGTACCTCATCAAGTCAACTCCGGAAGGCGCGCGCGACTTTGTGGTGCCGTCCCGTATGAACCCCGGCACTTTCTACGCTCTGCCCCAGAGTCCCCAGACTTTCAAGCAGTTGCTGATGGTTGCAGGATACGACCGCTACTTCCAGATTGTGCGCTGCTTCCGCGACGAAGACCTTCGCGCCGACCGTCAGCCCGAGTTCACGCAGATAGACTGCGAAATGAGCTTCGTGGAGCAAGAGGACGTGCTGAACACCTTCGAGGGCATGATGCGCCAGATGTTCAAGAACGCCCTCGGCGTGGATATCCCCAATCCTCTTCCGCGCATGAGCTGGTACGACGCCATGGACAAGTACGGTTCCGACAAGCCGGACATCCGCTTTGGAATGACTATCAACGACGTAACCGCTCTCGTGCAGGGATGCGGCTTCGGAGTGTTCGACTCCTCTGCGTACGTGGGCGCCATTGCCGTTCCCGGTTGCGCAGAATATACCCGCAAGCAGCTTGACGAGCTCACCGAGTGGGTAAAGCGCCCGCAGGTTGGCGCCAAGGGCCTTGTGTACATCAAGCTCAATCCCGACGGCAGCGTGAAGTCTTCTGTAGATAAGTTCTACACCCCCGAGAAGCTGCAGGAAGTGGCTGCTGCGTGCGGTGCAGCTACCGGCGACCTGCTTCTGCTCCTCTGCGGCGAAAAGCGCAAGACCCAGAACCAGCTCGGCGTACTGCGTATCGAGATGGGAAACCGTCTGGGCTTACGCAATCCCCAGGAGTTCGCCCCTCTGTGGATTGTGGACTTCCCTCTGCTCGAGTGGAGTGAGGAAGACGGCCGCTTCTACGCGATGCACCATCCGTTTACCGCACCTAAGCCCGAGCATGAGAAGTGGTTCTACTCCGATAAGAAAGAAGATCTGGAGCGCGTGTGCGCCAATGCCTACGACTTTGTGCTCAACGGTACCGAGCTGGGCGGCGGAAGCATCCGAATCCACAATGCAGATATGCAGAAGCGCATGTTCGAGGTACTCGGCATAGGTCCCGAGGAGGCAGAATACAAGTTCGGCTTCATTATCAACGCCTTCAAGTTCGGTGCCCCGCCTCACGGAGGATTGGCATTCGGCTTCGACCGTGTATGCGCGCTGTTCGGTGGTCAGGAAACCATTCGCGACTACATCGCATTCCCCAAGAACAACCAGGGTCGCGACGTCATGATTGATTCCCCGTCCAAGATAGACCAGGCCCAGATGGACGAATTGTTCCTTGCCTCAACCGTTAAGGAAGCATGATGCCCGGAGATGATTATCAGATAATTGCAGATACCGTAGAAAACGGCGTGCACCATATTACAGCTGCCCCCAGTCGGTTGGTATGCTCAAAAATGATTGATTTTGAGCTGATCGACGGCAAGATTCATAATCTTCGATATATGGGCGGCTGTAATGGAAACCTCAAGGCTCTTGGAGCCCTTCTCGAGGGCGCTACGCCTGCTTTTGCCCAGGAGCGCCTTCTCGGCATAAACTGCGCTGGGCGCGGAACCTCCTGTTCAGACCAGTTTGCCCGCATCCTGCGGGATGTCCTTGCTAAAAGTCCTGCAGAGAGTTAGGCCCTTTTGCGGCTCGAGAGATATATAACACCGTTGCCGGAGGTACATTTGCCTGTACCTCCGGCAGCATTTTGGGCTGATTTTGCGCCCGGAGGTACATCCCCATGGACCTCCGGCAACGCTTGGTGCTTTAGCTAACGCTGCTCACAAACGTATTCAAAGAAGGGTTCTATATCCTTCTTGTTTGCAAACCGGGCGATGTAAACATGGTCGCCGAGTGCATCAGAGAGGGCTGCAGGCATGCGCTGACACATACATATATCATTTCCGTAGCGGGCAAAGACCTCGTCGTGAGAGTGAATGTATTGATGACAGTCGCGCCGGCTTGCATAAGCGCAGTAGTATTGTTCTCCTAATTCCTTGCGGCGCTCGTCAAATGCAACCATATCTGCCCAAATCTGGAAAACATCAGTGCTGTGGGCATAATTCATCATGTCTGGAGTGTAGCCTCCAGGAGGGCGCATATTGACCTCCAGACCTACATAATCGCCTTTTTTGCCGAGGCCTTCACGGTCGCGGTCGAGTTGGAAAAACTCCAAATGCACAAAGCGGCTCTTTATCCCGAAGGCTTTTACCGTCCTGCGGCCAATCTCTGCAAGCTTAGCAGGAACGGTCTTGTTGGTCCAGTAACAGGTGTCCAGATTATCGTGAACGATATTCATTATAGGAGTCGGGAAAACGGAATTATTCTCGAATATCGGCTCCATCTTTGAGTTGAATATTGCATCGTAGCTCACCAGAAGGCCCGTTATGAACTCTTCTATCACAAACGCGCCGTAATTGGATGAATGGTCTGCGAACCAGGCTTTCAGCTCTTCGTCAGAGTTCAGCTTGAAGGTTCCGCTGGCACCTACGCCATTATCAGGCTTTGCAATAATCGGATAACCTGTTTTCTTAGCAAAGGCGCTAACGGCGGCCAGTCCCTCGGCGGCCTTAATCTGGCGGGCTGTGGGGATTTTGCCCTCTGCATAGTACTTCTTCATCTCAGATTTCTCCTTGATGGAAGCTATACGATCCGACTTTATGCCGGAGCAGACATTGAAATCTGTACGCAGCCGAGCATCTTGCTCAAGCCAATATTCGTTGTTGGATTCTATCCAATCTATGTGCCCGTACTTGTGGGCAAACCATGCAACCGCCCTGTAAACCTCTTCGTAATCTTCCAGGTTGCGTACTTGATAGTAATCGGTGAGCGCCCCGCGAAGCTCTTCTGTAAGATACTCTCTTGGGGTATCCGCAATTCCTAATACGTTGACTCCATTCTTGCGCAGACCCGCACAGAAATGCGAGTAGGTCTGAGGAAAGTGGGGTGAAATAAAAACGCAATTCATAAATGTAAATACTTGATTTTCAGAAGATATTTGACGCATGGCGCCATAAGAAATCTCCCATGCCGTTCCATGGAGCGTTTCTCGTCCGTCCTTGCAAAGGATGTAACCTCCATCCGGGAAAGAATAGAATCTGTGCCTCCAGCTGTCCGGGAAAACCACGTCTTCAAAAAGCCGGCGGCCGTCTAGAACAACATCCCTCACTTGGTAATAATGAGGCACAATCTGCAGACGGGTAAGGCCAAGTCCGCGCAGCCATCGACTATAAGAGGGGTCGGCAGCTTCTCCAGGCATCTCGGGATGGGAATACACAATGTCCGCACAATTCATGGAGCCGGCGCTGCAGCCCATCACAAGACCGTCAAACCCCTTCAGAAGCTCCTTCAGGCCAATCTCGTGGAGGAATTTGTTTTGAGTTGGCACGTGACCACCGCAAAGGACAATCCAATCCGCCTGCTTTACCAACTCCGGAGCTTTCTCCACGTTTCTTCTGTCGAGCATGGTGATTATAGAAGGATTGATTCCGGAATTCCGTACGCAAAGACTCATGCCCTCAAGCACGCTGTCCGTGAAGAGGACGTCATCCGGAGCGGCGCTTATCATCAGGAGCACAGGTGCTAATGACTTACTCCCCTTACATCGCAGCGCGGCATCGGCCAATTCCGCCTTTACGGTGGACAGAAAACCATTATCCTCCGTAAACCTGTCTTCCCCGTAACGTGTGGGGCTTCCTGTAAGAATCAGCGTCATACAAGTTGCAAAGATAAACAAAAAACTCGGCTCCAAGCGTAGCCGGAGGTACATCCCGCTGGACCTCCGGCAGCAAAATAGCTTTAAAATGAAGCCGGAGGTACACGCAAATGTACCTCCGGCAACAGTAAGTATATGTTGAAAGAAACTAGTCTTCCTCTTTCTCCTGTGCAGCGTAGTCTGCGAGGAGCTTGTTCTGTACATCACCGGGTACCGGCTGGTAGTCTGCGAACTCCATTGTGAAGGTTGCAGAACCTGCGGTAAGGGAGCTCAGGGTAGTGGAGTAGCGGTAGAGCTCTGCCAGAGGCACGCGTGCCTTGAGGATTGCGAAGCCCTTGTCTGCACCCATGTCGCCGAGCATACCACGGCGGTTCTGAAGGTCGGACATCACTGCACCCTGGTACTCGCTCGGAGTCATGACCTCTACATTGTAGATAGGCTCGAGGATCTTAGGACCGGCGTTGCGGAATGCCTCACGGAAGGCGTTACGGCCAGCGATTATGAAGGCGATTTCCTTGGAGTCCACCGGGTGCATCTTACCGTCATATACGAATACGCGGATGTCGCGTGCATAGGAACCGGTAAGAGGTCCTTCTACCATACGCTCCTTGATACCCTTGAGGATTGCGGGCATGAAGCCGAGGTCGATGGAACCACCCACAACGCAGTTGTAGAACTCCAGTTTACCGCCCCATTCGAGCTCGGTAATATCCTGAGTCTTGATGTTCAGCTGGGTGTCTTTGCCGTTGATCATGAACTTGGTGTTCAGCTCACCCTCTGCAGGGCAGACGAGCAGGTGAACCTCACCAAACTGACCGGCGCCGCCGGACTGCTTCTTGTGACGGTACTGTGCGCATGCCACCTTGGTAATGGTCTCACGATAAGGCACCTTGGGAGCGAAGAGCTCGACCTCGAGGCCGAATTCGTTGTTGATACGCCACTTGACGATATTGATGTGCTGCTCGCCGTTTCCGGAAAGGATGGTCTGACGGAGCTCCTTGGAATATTCTACGATAACGGTAGGATCCTGGGAGGCAATCTTCTTGAGGGCGTCGCCGAGCTTCTGGTCTTCCTGCTGTACCTTTGCCTTGATGGCGCAGCGGTACTTGGGAGCAGGATACTGGATCTTGTCGTAGCAGATGCCGGAGCCGGGCACGGAAAGGGTGGTGCTGGACCTGCTGTTCTTGAGCTTCACTGCGCAACCGAAGTCACCTGCGTGGAGGCTGGTGACGGGCTCCTTCTTGGAACCTGCAACTGCGTAGATTGCGGAGAAACGGTCCTTGTTGCCGGAAACGGGATCCTCGAGATCCATGCCGGTGGTAAGGGTGCCGCTCATCACCTTGAAGTAAGAAACCTCTCCGAGGTGCTGCTCAACGTCGTTCTTGTAGATAAAGAGGGAAGTGGAACCGCTTTCCTTTACTGCCGGCGCGGGGGCCACGTCCTTGATGAACTCGAGGAGACGCTTGACACCGAGATCCTTCTTGCCGCATACGCAGAAGACGGGATAAACATCTCCGCTCACAATGCCCTTGTTGAGTCCGCTGTGGATTTCTTCCTCGCTGAGGGTGCCCTCCTCGAAGTATTTCTCCATGAGTGCGTCGTCGAACTCGGCCGCCTTCTCGATGAGGGCCTCGCGGTACTCCTCGGCCTGGTCTGCAAACTCTGCAGGAATCTCGAGCTCCTCGCCGCCCTTGTAGTACTTCATTGCAAGAACGTCGATGACACCGTCAAAAGATGCGCCGGCGGCGTTGGGGAACTGTACGTTGATCATCTTGCCACCGAAGGTCTCCTTCATGGAGTTCTGTACGTTATCCCAGTCGGCTTTGTCGGCGTCCAGCTGGTTTACTGCGATGATCATGGGGAGTTTCTGCTCCTCTGCCCTGCGCACGAAGCTCTCGGTACCAACCTCGACTCCCTGTTGGGCATTGACTACGAGTACGCCGCTCTCGCAAACGCGGAAAGCTGAGTAAGCGCCGCCGATGAAGTCGTCGGAACCGGGGGCGTCGATGAAATTGATCTTGCTGCCCTGGAACTCTGCATAAAGGGGAGTAGCGTAGATGGAGCGCTGGTTGAGCTTCTCCAGTTCGTTGCTGTCGGACAGGGTGTTCTTGTCTTCGATGGTGCCCATACGGGTAATAACCTTACCCTCGAAGAGCATAGCCTCCGCAAGCGTGGTCTTTCCGGATTTGGTAGCTCCGAGAAGGACAACGTTGCGTACATCTTTGGTGGAATATTCTTTCATTTGTATCTGGTGTTGTTAATTATTTCACAGTAGCCTGCAAATCTAATAATTTTTACACCGATTACCAAAATATTCATCGAACACTTGTTGGCCTGTGTATCCTGTTTCTCCCAAAACCACCTCGTCAAGGTCGTCGGGGCATACTTTCATGGAGCGGCAAAGCGCTTCGTAGCTGTCGAAGCCTCCCATCTCGAGGTGGCTTGCAAATTCTGAATATAAACTCTCTTTCATTGCGTCGTGTTTTGTCTGGCAAATATGGACATCTGCACAAAAAAATACAACATTCCGGCGGGGGTAAAAATGGGGGTAAAAATCACTTTTTGCTGATTTTTTCGATTTTTGTCTAATTTTTATAGAAAAATGTCCAAAAAACCTCTATAGGACAAGCCAAAGGGAAGCACTAATTTTGTCATAGCTGCTCCAGTTATGGAAAAAACGCTTGATACTATTAGGAGAATTCGTCTCCAGCGGGGTTATTCTCAGGACGAAATGGCGGACCTGATGGGGGTGGAACGCTCTACTTACAGCAATTTCGAAACGGGTAAGACCAAGCTGTTCAGCAAGAGTATGTCCCGCTTTGCCGAGGTACTCGGTATTACGGAAGAAGAAATCATCCTCGGCGGCCCTCGTCCGCTAACCGCAGGCTATTTGCAGGAGGGTACTCTGGAAGATCGCATGGAGGCAATAGAGTCTAAGCTCGACACCCTCAACGAACTGCTGCGCCAGCTCAATGACGCGCTAAACAGTATCCCTGACACAAACCGTAGCCAAACATCAAAATAATCCTGTCTGGTTGTGTGTTTTCGCAATTCTGATTAACTTTGCGAGATATGCAGCGGAATATTTCTTTACTTCCATACATGCAGGCCGGCAGGGTAGAAGCCGGCTGCGATGAGGCCGGCAGAGGCCCACTTGCCGGCCCTGTGTACGCCGCTGCCGTAATCCTCCCTCCAGATTTCCATCACCCGCTGCTCAACGACTCCAAGCAAATGAGCCGCAGTGCCCGTGAGGCGCTTCGTCCGGTTATCGAGCGCGAGGCCATCGCCTGGGCGGTGCAAGCCGTTGAGGCAGAGGAGATTGACAGGATCAACATCTTGCATGCCAGTATAGCCGGAATGCTCCGCGCAGTAGATGCCCTGAGCACCAGGCCGGACTTCCTTTTGATAGACGGCAACCGCTTCGACCGCAGGAGTCCTATCTCCTATGCTACGGTCGTTCATGGTGACGCTACTTACGCCAGCATTGCTGCCGCATCTGTTCTTGCCAAGACCTGGCGCGACGAGCGTATGGAGGCTCTGGCCAGGGAGTACCCCGGCTACGGCTGGGAGCACAATGCCGGATATCCCACCAAAGAACACATAGATGCAATCAAGCGCCTGGGGTACACCCCGGAGCATCGTAAATCATTCCATCCCAAAGAGTTAGAACCAACTTTATTTTGAATATGAAACGTATCCTTACCGCACTGGCAGCCGCAATGCTGCTGTTGCCCGCTCCCCTCAGGGCAGATGAAGGCATGTGGCTGCTGCCCCTGCTGGAGAAAATGAATGCAGAAGCTATGCGTAATCTGGGTTCCCGTCTTACGCCGGAGCAGATTTACAGCGTAAATAACTCCTCTATCAAAGACGCCGTCGTGCAGTTTGGCGGAGGTTGCACCGGCGAGATTATTTCCGGCCGTGGCCTGCTGGTTACAAACCACCACTGCGGCTATGGCAGCATTCAGTCGCTTTCCAGCACCGAGCACAACTATCTGGAAGACGGATATTGGGCCCTCAGCCCTGCCGAGGAACTGCCTGTTCCCGGCCTCACCGTGCGCTTCTTGCAGAGCATGACGGACGTCACAGACACTCTTGCCGCCGGCGCCAAGCGTCAGGCCCTCATAGAGGAGGCACAGAAGGCGAATCCCAACTGCCAGGTGCGCATAGTGAGCTTCTACAACGATAATGTGCACTACCTCATAGTGTCTAAGGTTTACCGGGATGTGCGCTTCGTAGGAGCCCCTCCGGCATCGAGCGGCAAGTTCGGCGGCGACACAGACAATTGGATGTGGCCCCGTCATACCTGCGACTTCTCTATGTTCCGCGTATATGCCGGTGCCGACAATGAGCCCGCAGACTACTCGCCGGAGAATGTGCCCTTCGTGCCCCGCCAATTCCTCGGAGTATCGCTCAAGGGCGTGCAAGAGGGTGATTTTGCGATGATTATGGGTTATCCGGGCAGCACCCAGCGCTTCCAGACTGCTGCTCAGCTCGAGGAGATGCTGGAGACCAACAATATCCGCATCGCAGCCCGAACCGTGCGCCAGGACGTGCTCTGGAAAGCCATGAGGGCCGACGAAAAAGTGAGCCTGCAGTATGCCAGCAAGTACGCTGGCTCCTCCAACGGCTGGAAGAAGTGGATTGGCATGAAAGAGGCCTTCGAGGCCCTGCAGATTATCCCCCGCGAGAAGCAGAAGGAGCAGGAGCTTGAGGCATGGATTGCCGCAGATCCTCAGCGTAGCGCTTCTTATGGCGGTGCCATTACCAAGATAGAAGAGAACGTACGCAAGTCTTCCGCTCAGATGCGTGCCGCAACCCTTCTGCAGGAGAGCCTGGGGCGCATCGAGCTTATCAGTTTTGCGCTCACTGCTAACCGCAGCCAGATGATACCGCGCAATGCCGGAGCCGGGAATGCCGAAGCTGACCCACAGAAGGCACTTGATGAGGCGATACAGATGATTTGCGCCCAGTACAAAGATTACGATGACGGTGTCGATCGCGATGCGGCCATTGCCATGATAGACTTCTACAAGGCTAATGTAGACCCCGCTAATGCAGTGATAGTCAACGGCAAGAGCATCCTCTCACAAGACACCCGCAAACTCGTGGACAATCTCTTCCGCAAGAGCATATTCACATCCGAAGAGAAGCTTAAGGCCAAGCCCGTAACGGCTAAAATGCTTCAGACCGACCCGGCCGTATTGTTTGGAGAGGCGATTATGGCGGCAATGGGCCCCATGCGCGAGTCGATTATGGCTTCCCGCGCCGAGCTGGCCTCTGCAACCAAGGCATACGGCGCCAGCCTGCTGGAGTGGCGCAAAGGCGAGCCGTCCTATCCCGACGCCAATATGACCTGCCGCTTAACTTACGGTACAATAAAGAGTTACGAGCCCAAGGACGGAGTGCTGTACAAGCACTATACAACCCTCAAGGGCGTGATGGAGAAGGAAGATCCGGATAACTACGAGTTCCGCGTTCCTGCTCGCCTCAAAGAAATATACGAGGCCAAGGACTACGGCCAGTATGCCAACGAGCAGGGCGAGCTCGTGACCTGCTTCATCACCAATCTGGATATCACCGGCGGAAACTCCGGAAGCCCCGTGATGGATGCCGACGGTAATCTCATTGGCCTTGCGTTCGACGGTAACTGGGAGGCCATGAGCAGCGACGTGATGTTTGAGCCGCAGCTCCAGAGGTGCATCTGCGTGGATATTCGCTATGTGCTCTTGATGATGGATAAATTCGGAGGCGCAGGCTATTTGTTGGACGAAATGAAGCTTGTACATTAATGACTGAAGCACAGATACTTGACCTCCTTCGCCAGGTGCGTCATCCCGCCCGTGGCGACCGCGACGTCGTGGAGCTCGGCATGGTCCACAAAATTGACGGTTCTACCGTAACGCTGGCCTTTCCCAAGCGCCGCGACCCTCTGGCGGAGTACCTGATTGGTGCCACGCGCGCCGCCCTCATTCGTGGCGGAATCCGCGACCCCAAGGTAGAGACCATAGTTATAGAGGAGGCTGCTCCCAAAAAGAAGGGACCAGAATTCGACACGGACAATCTGCGCTATGTGCGTCATATTGTGGGAGTTGCGTCAGGGAAGGGCGGAGTGGGCAAGTCCACGGTTGCCGTAAACCTGGCATGCGCCCTGGCCCGGCTGGGCTACAAGGTGGGCCTGGCAGATGCCGATGTTTATGGCCCTTCCGTGCCCCTGATGACTGGCACAGAGGGTGAGCAGCCCATGGCGGAAGAGATTGACGGCAAGGAGCTTATCGTGCCGCTCGAGAAATACGGAGCCAAGTGGATGAGCATAGGATACTTTGCCGAGCGGGGGCAAGCCCTCATTTGGCGCGGCCCCATGGCCAGCAACGCCCTCAAGCAGATGATTCTGCAGGTCAAGTGGGGCGAGCTCGACTTTTTGCTGGTCGATATGCCTCCGGGAACGGGCGACATCCACATCAGCCTGCTGCAGGAGGTACCCATGGAGGGTGCCGTCCTCGTCACGACTCCCCAGGAAGTGGCTCTTGCTGATGTAGAGAAGGGGGCTGCGATGTTCCGCAACAAGAATATCGACCGTCCCATCTTCGGGCTCGTAGAGAATATGGCGTGGTTCACTCCTGCCGAGCATCCGGACGAGAAGTACTACATCTTTGGGCGGGACGGCGGTGCGCGTATGGCGGAATCGCTCGGCATCGAGCTGCTCGGCCGCATTCCCCTTGTCCAGAGCATCCGTGAGAGTGGCGACTGCGGGGAACCTGCTGCGCTTGGTACCCGTCCAGATGCCCAGGCTTTCCTGGATCTCGCCGGCCGTCTGGCAGAAAAACTCGGATAATCGCTTATGGAAGTTCGTGCAAAGAAGGCCCTCGGGCAGCATTTTTTGACCGACCAGTCGGTAGCTCAAAGAATTGTTGCAACGTTGTCGGCCGACCAAGCATCGCAAGTGCTTGAAATAGGTCCGGGGATGGGTGTGCTGACGCAGTATCTCCTTCAGAGGCAAGACGTTGACCTTAAGGCAGTTGAGCTTGATAGCGAATCGGTAGCGTACCTTTTAACCCACTTTCCGGGCATGCAGGGCCGCCTGCTGCAGGCAGACTACCTCAAGCTCGACATTCATAAGGTGTTCCCGGGCAGCTACCGTATCATAGGCAATTTCCCCTACAACATCTCCTCGCAGATTTTCTTCAAAATCCTGGACGACAAAGACCTCGTGCCGGAGGTGGTCTGCATGATTCAGAAAGAAGTTGCAGAGCGCATTGCAGAAAAGCCCGGAACCAAGACCTACGGCATTCTGAGCGTGCTTCTGCAGGCCTGGTACGATATAGAATACTGCTTCACAGTTGGTCCAGGAGCCTTTGCTCCTCCGCCAAAGGTGCAGTCTGCGGTTATTCGCCTTACACGTAACGGCCGAACTTCTCTCGATTGCGACGAAAAACTTTTCAAGACGGTGGTCAAAACCGCCTTCAACCAGCGGCGCAAGACCCTCCGTAACGCACTCAAGCCGCTCCTTAACGGGCGGCCTGAGTCGGTTGATATTCCATTCTTGGATTTGCGGGCGGAGCGCCTTAGCGTAGAGGATTTTATCCTCCTCACGCAGGCTATTGCCGCATCTTAGAGGCTTTTTCTACCAGCTCCAGCAACTGCGGGCGCAGTTTCAACGGATCGGGGGCGTTATTGCCTCTGGCAGAGTCGTTTAGCAGTTCCTTAACCATGGCGTAATCGGCGTTGCCCTTATAGTCGGAGTCTCTGAGCAGCATGGCGTAAGCGGCAATGCCGGCTGCAAAGTTGAACTCCTTGCTCAGAGTTGCGGTCTCGGGATAATACTTCCCTATATCCATGTGGAGGGGACGGCTCTCTTCTCCGAGCGCCTTCTTGTAGCGTACGTCAAAGCTGGCGGCGGTGGCGTTGGCGGTATAGACGCCCTCGGCCGGAATGAGCTCATAGAGTGCCGTAATTGTCTGTCCTGCACCAATTTCGCCTGCGTCCTTGCTGTCATCCTCAAAGTCCTCGTTTTTCATCACGCGGTTCTCGTAGCCTATGAGGCGGTAGCTGTCTATGCAATCGAAGAACTTTATCTGGCACTTGGTATCATTTGCTACGGAGTAGAAGTTGGAGCGTTCGTGCACGAATACTTTCATCATCTCCTCTTCGCTGTCTATATAAGTATAGGTACCGTTGCCGTGGTTAGAGAGGCTCTCCATGCGCGAATCCTGGTAATTGCCTGTACCAAAGCCCATTATGCTCAGGTAGATGCCCTTGTCCAGGTAGCTCTCGACCATCTCTACGAGTGCCTCCGTGGAGGTTACGCCCACGTTGAAGTCGCCGTCGGTACACATGATGATGCGGTTGTTGCCACCCTTGATGTAGTGCTCTACGGCCTCGTCGTAGGCAAGCTTCATGGCCTGTCCGCCGGGAGTGTAGCCGCTGGCGTCCAGCTTGGCGATTGCCCTCTTGATTTTGGCTGCATCTTTTACCAAGGTGGATTCCAGCACGCGCTTCACCTCGCCGGCGTAGGTGATGATGGAGATACGGTCTGTAGGCCTCATGTAATCAATCATGTTCATCAGGCCGGATTTAAGCAGGTCCAGGCGGTCGGCGCCCAGCATAGATCCTGAGGTGTCGATGAGCAATATGAAGTTGGCCACCGGCATGTCGGCCTGGGGGATAGACTTTCCCTTGAGCCCGAGACGGAGAAGATAATGCTCTGTGTTCCAGGGACATATACCCATTTCGGCATTGATTGCAACGGTCTCGTCTCCGCTCGGCTCTGCGTAGTCGAAGGTAAAATAGTTGAGGTATTCTTCCGTCCTCACGGAGTTGGCGCTGGGCAGGAAGCCCGAGGCGATACAGCGGCGCATGTATGCGTAGGTTGCGCCATCGGCATCTATAGAGAAGGTAGAGACTGGTTGCTCGGAGACCTTGATGAACTTGTTCTCCACTATTTGGTCGAAGTCGTTACCGGCCTGCGGATCCTCGAACCCTTCCTTATTGTCTTGGTTGTAGCCGGTTATCATATTGTAGTTGCCGTCCATGGGGTAGGCCTCGTAAAACCCCTCTTTATCGCAAGAAACTGTAGTGAAGAGCAGGGCGCAGACGGCCAAAGTCACAATGCTGATTTTTTTCATATTTTTCGTTCGTTTTGCTCAATAAACGCGCAAATTTATGTATTCTTGCATGAGAAGAGAAAAAATATGCAAGATTTTTGCGCTTGCAGGATTTATAAGTCGAGATGAACATTAAAATAGGTATAATAGCAGCGGTTCTTATTCTGGCGGCGGCATGCTCCAAGGAACTGGCCCCTCAAGACGATAGCCTGGCGCCCAGGGAGTATTCCACAACCGACCTTGTAACCGTGAGGCAGGCTGACGACGGAGCCGTCTTTTTGCAATACGGATTCAATAAGTTGTTGGCCTCTGTACCAGGTACTTTTACACGTCCCTACAGGGCCATGGCGTCTATGACTATTTTCCCACGCTCGTATGGCGGATATCACGAGTGCAGTCTGGACTGGATTGAGCCCCTTGACGAGGGTGTTTTTTCTTCAGATGCTTCTGTCTCCGGTTCCGATGGTCTGGATATCGACACGTCTTCGTTCCTCACCCGGGCTGAAGATGGATTCTTGAGTGTGTATTATCAGACGTGGTGGGGCCAAAACCCTGTGCACCACGATTTTACGCTGGTTGCCGGCCTCTACCCCGATGACCCTTACCATCTGGTTCTGAGGCACAATGCAAATGCTGATGCTCACGATATCCAGGCAGAGGCAATAATATGTTTCGATATCAGCAGTCTTCCCCCTACTGACGGGCAGACCAAAACAATAACGCTTAATTGGATTCAACAAGACGGTACAACCGGCACGGCATACTTTGGATTCAAGACCCGATAATAGACTGAGTGAGAGAGACTTGGCCAAACTCGTACGCGACGGGGACGCCCGTGGCCGGCGGGAGCTGTACCTGCGCTACGCCGGCGCTCTCACTGCCGTGGCCTCCCGTTATCTTGCCGACGCAGATGCGGTGAAGGATGTGCTTCAGGATGCGTTCATCCGTATTTTTGAGCGCTTCGGAAGCTTCCATTACCGGGGAGAGGGTTCGCTTAGGGCCTGGATGAGCAGGGTAGTGGCTAATGGTGCTTTGCAGGTATTGCGCAAACAGAACCGCCTGTTGCCGGTGCAGGAACTTCCGGATATCATTAGAGACGAAGATCCCGATGTGGATTCCGTACCCATGGATGTGCTGCAAGATATGATTAGTCGCCTCCCGGACGGCTACCGGACGGTGTTCAACCTTTACGTGTTCGAGGAGATGAAGCACAAGGAAATTGCTGCGTTGCTTGGTATAAAAGAGAATTCCTCCGCGTCCCAGTTCTTAAGGGCCAAAGCCCTGCTGGCCAAGGAGATAAAAGAATACAGAAAGAATGGCTGACAAACATTGGAACAAAAAGCTCCGTCGCAAGATGGAGGGATATGAGCAGACTCCGCCCGGTGGCCTCTGGGAGGCGATAGAAGGCGGGCTGCACGCAGGAGCCGCTCCTATAGGTGCTGCAGCCACCGGGGGTGAAACGACCGGCTCCCGGCATCACGCTACTGGCGCTCAGCGTCAAGCAGCAGGTTCCCGGCATCGCGCCGCCGCCTTCCCCTGGATGTGGGCGCTGGCCGGAGCCGCTGCAGTACTTCTGGCGGTGCTGATTCTTTGGCATCCTGCCGGCGAGCCGGCCCCTTACCTTGCTGATAGTCAGGATGTTGACCGCTTGGTTGTGGCAGATTTGAATGCCGACGATGACTTGCCTTTGGAATCTAAAGGCACGCCCGCAGAAGGAGTATCAGAAACAGTCGCAGAAGATTCTGCCGAAACTGCTGCCGAGGAGCGTTTTATGCAAAGTTCTGATAATCAGCAGATTGTGCAAAATCACCAAGGAGAATCTACCCAGGCGATAATCGATAATAATTTGACTGACAACGACTTAGAAAAAACGCACCAATCGGAATGCCCGAGCCAGCCATTGCAAAAACATCCAGGGAGCGCCGAACACTCTAGCCACCAACCCGAAATGCCGCCTATTACCCGCAATGCCGGCAGTTCGCGCCGCCTCACCGCGTCCCTAATTGCCGGAGGCGTGCCGGGCGGCGCGTCAGACTCCTATATACGCTATGGCATGGCCGGAGGCAGCTCGCAAAGAATGGCACCAGCTGCAATATTGAGCCGTAACAAGGCGGCCCGGACAGACGTCAACTATTCCGTTCCCTTCCGAATGGGGATTTTGCTAAATTACTCGTTTACAGAGTATTGGGGTATAGAATCCGGTCTTCAATTCAGCAATCTTAGCACTAAGGTTAGTTCTGAATCCGGTACTATTTCTAAATATACAGACAACATTTATTCTTATCTCGGAATACCCCTTATGGTGGTCTATACCCCCTGGCGTATAGGGCAGTTTTCTCTATATACTTCTGCGGGCCCCATGTTTGAACTTGGAGTCCTTCACAGAGTCAGGGAAGAAGCATACATGGGCAATGAGCTGCTGTCGCGTGAGTCTTCGATTTATGGGAAAGTGAATGATGCCGTCTGGTCGCTCGCACTTAACGCCGGCGCGCAGTGGCAGTTAGGAGAATACGGAGGCCTCTTCATCCAGCCCGGAGTGTCATGGCATTTCCCCGGCAGCGCCGGAGCAGACACCTACTACACCAATCACCCCTTCTCCTTCGACATTTCCGCCGGAGTGCGCTTTACGTTCTAAAGCGGCGCCGCTTAGCGCAGTCGCGAAGACCGTTACTCCACCCAAATCTCGTCGATGAAAATGAAGCCCTGCCAGCCGCCGGTACGCCAGTTGATTCCGCCGCGCCGTCCGTCTATCAGCCCCTCGGGGGCGCCGGCCGTATACTGGGAACTGCAACGCGAAAGTATCTGTATGTCCTTGTCGGACTGAATCTTATGCACCACGGAACGAGTGGTGAAGCTGCGCTCTCCATCAGTCCGGGAACGTCATGCGGCACGAAGAAACTGTACTGCGAGCTCCGCATGTATTCCTTATACTCCTCCGTGCGCCCTCCTCGGATACGCTGGAGATTGCTACACGCAGGCTGATGCTGCTGCCCTCGAAGAGGAAAGAGGTCTTACGGCCGCCGTCGGAAACGATATTCGTGCAGGGCCACGCGGCGGCCGGCGGCAAGTCGGGCCTGCGCTCCGGCATCTTGTAGCCAGACTTCATAGTATCCAGGCTCCGCCTTCTCGCGGGAGTGGGAAAAGCGGGAGGGGCCGCTGCCGGGAGTGATGAGTATGTCGCACCAGTCGTCGCAGCCAGTACCGCTGAGGTGGGTGTGGCTGAATCCGTAGATAAGACTGTCGGAATAATGATAACCGCTGCAGCCATCCCAGTCGCCGGCATTTGGGCGGGTGTCCGGGCCCGGTTGAATCATGCCGAATGGCGCGCAGGCCCCGGGGAAAGTATGGCCATGGGCATCTGTACCCACGAAAGGATTGACGTACTAAGTGTATAGCGAAAGCGCGACGAGCAGTAATGTTAGCATAGTATCGCAAATATAGCGAAAGTTTTGGAGTGGAAAGGGAATCGTTTTTTTAGTATCTTTGCTGCATAATTTCACTGTATTATGAAAAAGTTTTTCACTTTTATTGCTGTTGCAGCACTTGCATTAGGACTTAGTTCTTGTAATATCAAGATAGACAATCCCACCGCCTCCAATTTTGTGGGTACCTGGGACCTTCAGACCACAGAGATAGTCGGCACCGACGGGGCCGTAACCACATCGGCTTCTAAAACTCTTGATTATTTGGTGATAACCAAAGAAACCATCGCCTTCTACGAGGCCGGCAAACTTGCAGAGGAAGCTCCTTTCGCAGTAAAGGATAATATGATTTACGTAGACGGAGTGGCCACCTATAAGGTAGACAATCTCACATTCAAGGAGATGACTATCAGCCGCGACGGATTCGGTCTTCTGGTTTCTACCTACAGATACTACTACAAAAAGCGCTAAGCTCTTTACTGGGTCAGCGGAAGAAGCGGATGGAGTAGCTTTGGGAATAAAAGACCTCTCTGGTGATCCCGGAGGAAGGACTGGGGATGGATTTGGGATCACTGGAGGGTCCTGGTGATCCCGTTTGCCATGTTTTTTGCCGTTTGGGGATCACTGGAGGGGCTCGGTGATCCCGGTTGATGGTTTTCGGAAGGTTTTGGGATCACTGGAGGGGTCTGGTGATCCCGGAGGATAATCCAGTGCGGCATCGCCGCCGCGAAACGAAGGGGCGGTTTCCGTTCCTGCCCCCTCAGCAGAAAGGGACGGTGGGAGCAGAAAAGCCGGATTCCGTTCCTACCCCCTCAGCAGAATGGGATGGTGGGAGCAAAAAAGCCGGATTCCGTTCCTGCCCCCGCAGCAACATGGGACGGTGGGAGCAGAAAAGCCGGATTCCGTTCCTACCCCCGCAACAGAATGGGACGGTGTGGGTGCCGCTGGCGGCTAAACCGCTGGCAATCATGCAGTTATGGCTTTTGCCTGCAAGAAAAAGCGTGCAGGCAAAAGTAACCATCAAGGTGCCTAAGCCACGAGATACACCAGAACTATCTCACATTGATTTCGTGGCAGCAAAAACGCCGCACGACAGTGCGGCGCCTGATTCTGATTGCATAGCGCGGTGAGTGAGGGATTAACCGGAACGTATAACGAAGCGCAATAGAACGCAAAACCAATTGAAATACAACCAAATAACGTGTATTACAGTTCTTTTAAATATATTTGGATTTATGGCATTTTGTGTCTAAATTTGTGTCTGAAAATGGAAGGACTATGAATATATTTTACTACCTTGCTCCGGACGAGAGCAAAAAGACACACGAGCATCGCATCCGCGCAGCCATCACCGTCAACAAGACGCGCTACATCTCCACGGTTGGCATGTCCATCAAACCGGACGACTGGAGCCAAGAAGCCCAGAGTGCCGTCGCCAAAGCTGTAAATAGCAAAGGCATCAGAGGCTCTGCCATCAATGATCGCCTCTCCACCATCCGCAAGCACTTTGAGGAATACGAGAAGGACCTCACCCACAAGCCCACGAGCGAAGAAATCAAAAAGGAACTGGAGCACGCCATCAACGGCGTGGTCCCTGTCAAGAAATCCAAGAACGTCCTCACGTACTTCGACCGCTTCATCAAAGAAGAGAGCATTGACTGCCAGTGGACCGTCGGTACAATGGAGCAATGGAAAGCCTTTCGCAAGCACCTCGAAGCGCAGGGCAAGGGCATCCAGTTCGACCACTTCAATAACGAAGGCATCAACAAATTCGTCCGCTATCTGCGCACCACATGCAAGATGGGCGAAAACACTGTCCAGAAACACTACCTCAACCTCCGCTGGTTCCTCGGCTGGGCGGTCCGCAACGGCTACGCAAAAGAGTCTGAAATCGGCAAGGTTCAGCCCAAGTTCAAAATCATCGACAAGCCCGTCATCTTTCTCACCAAGGACGAGCTGATGACCCTCTACAACTACGAAATTCCCACCAACGGCACCAAAGTTACTCTACACAACTACGATGGCGAAGAATATGAGAAAGAAATCCACGACAAGTCCGCCCTGGAAAAGACCCGCGACCTCTTCTGCTTCTGCGCCTTCACGTCCCTCCGTTATTCCGACATGGCCGCCCTCAAGCGCTCCGACATTGTCGGCGACTGCATCTACATCACCACCCAGAAGACCAACGACCGCATCCCCATCGACCTCAACGAATTCTCGAAGGGCATACTCGATAAATATAAAAAGGAGCGGTTCCCCGGCGGCCTGGCTCTGCCCGTCATCACCAACCAGCGCATGAACGAATACCTCAAGGACCTCTGCGAGCTTTGCGAAATCAATGAGCCCATCTCTCGCTCCGTGGTCCGTGCTGGCCAGCGAGAAGAAGAGACGCGTCCCAAGTTCGAACTTATCGGCACCCACGCCGGTCGCCGCACCTTCATATGTTTCGCGCTCGCGAGCGGAATCCCGCCGCAGGTCGTCATGAAATGGACCGGCCACTCCGACTACAAGGCCATGCGCCCCTACATCGACATTGCCGAGAAAGTCCGCTCCGAGAATATGTCCATCTTCGAGAAGGGTTTGAAGGGGTAGTCGGGAAAAACTGCAAACTATCTTGGTATGCCCACTGATTATTTGTATTTTTGTAGAACGGAAACTTGAAGTCGCAAATTGCGACATCAAGATTGAAAGATCCAACAATTGAACTGATTATGAGCGAAGAATTGAAGGTTATGAATCCTGGGGCGGTCCTCATTGACCAACCTGTTGAGAAAATGATATACACTATTCGTGGAGTTCAGGTCATTCTTGACCAGGACCTTGCAAAACTATATGGTGTGGAAACCAGGCGACTCAACGAACAGGTCAAGCGCAATATCAGCCGTTTTCCGGAAGATTTCATGTTCCAGCTCACATCGGAGGAGTTCAAAATCTTGAAGTCGCAAAATGCGACATCAAGTTGGGGTGGACGTAGAAAGCTACCCAATGCATTCACGGAGCTCGGTGTTTCTATGCTTAGCAGTGTTCTTTCTTCCGAGACCGCTATTCAGGCTAATGTCCAAATCATGCGTGCCTTTGCTGCCATGCGCCGCTTCCTGGTCTCCAACGCGCAGGTGTTCCAGCGTCTGGAGAACTTGGAATACAGGCAAATCGCAACAGACCAGAAAGTTGAAAAAATATACGAGAAGCTGGAAGAAGGAAAACTGGAACCCAAGCAGGGCATCTTCTTCGAGGGGCAGATATTCGACGCCTATAGCTTCGTCTGCAACCTGATCAAACAAGCATCCCGGGAAGTCATCCTTTTCGACAACTATGTTGACGAAACCGTCCTGACCCTTCTGGACAAGCGCTCTGCCGGAGTGAAGGCGACCATCTACACCAAGCAATTCTCTCCCCAGCTCCAGCTCGACTTGACCCGGCACAACGCCCAATATGCGCCGATAGACATCAAGCCCTTCAACAAGGCGCACGACCGCTTCCTTATCATCGACGACAAGGTCTATCACATCGGAGCATCGCTCAAAGACCTCGGAAAGAAATGGTTCGCGTTCTCTTTGATGAATGACATAGCGCCTGCCGATTTGATTGCGAAGGTGTAGATTATACATCTCCATCGCTGCGGAATCTACGGAATCTGCGTAATCTATACAAGAAGGCTTTGCCTCCCTGACACTTCAAATCCGGCTTCCAGGCACTGAGAGGCCGGATTCTTCTCTTCCTCAAGATGTTGGAGTTTACAAAAAGGGGAATTTCAGTATAGTTTCTGCGCATAAAACGCTAAATTTGTTATCCATAATGCAATATTCAAACTGAACGCTTGAAAAGGAGACATATAGACATGGAATATATCAGCAAAATTCAGAAGCTTATTAACTTCTGCTGCACCGAGGGTTTAGTGGACTCTTTATGCATGGAGCTGGGCTATTATTACGATACTACGCCGGGAATGTGCGGGGAAGATATTGATCAAGAGTCCTTCATCAAACAGAATGTTTGGCTTCCAGACCAGTATTTATTTAAGGATTGGGCTGCTCTTGAAGATGAAATATCTGTGGGGGTACAGGCATTAAAAGATGACGAAGCGAGCATCAGCCACTACTTGTGGAGTATTCTTTCTCCAATCAATGAACCAGTCAGCTATTTCTACTCCTCTCGACCCAATTCACCGGATGATGTCTTTCAGCGTATCGTCAAGCACCTGGTGGCCAATCCGTATTTCCCGGAACTCCCCTCAGACTTAGCTGCCATCCATGAACGTTATATTGATGAGAGGCTTGAATCTGGCGATGTGGATTTTGCCCCGGAACAGCGCGATGAAAAGATAAAGGAACTTTGCGATAACACCTTCGCCCGCCTTCAAAAATGCAAAGAAATCCCTTCTTACAAACAGTGCTACCATCTTAAAAGGCAGTTCGCTCGTTTCGCTACCATAATTGAAGCCGCATTACTGAAGAATAATTGTCAGTGGGACCTCTTCTATTATCAGAAGCAGTATGAGACCTTCCTTGTCCCAGAGTTGTTTCAAGATGATTTCTGGGCCAACCTTGGCTGGTCAAAAGAGATTTGCGTCAAGATGATGCGTGGATATTCCAAATTGGATTCATTCACTGAAATGGCGGGGTATGGATATGTCTACGACCAGACGGAATTCGACGGCGTCGCGTTCAGCGGCATTCCCGAGTTAGATTCTTTGCTACTTCAAACCGACCTCAGAAACTATCCGGACTATCCTACGTACCACTTTTTCCGTAACAATCAGAGATTCATAGGCCGGTGTAAGGAGATAACCGAAACAAGTGAATCCGTTGCCAAGAAAGAACACCGGTTGCGCAATCTTGTCCATCTGTTAGGCCACTGTTATACTACATTCAAGGAGACCCCGCGATTGATAGATTACGCAGATTACGCAATATTCTTTTTTTCCGATCTCGAATCTGCGTTTCTCCGTGCTCCTGAGCCTATCTGTATAAAGAAAATGTGCATGGACTTGCACTATGAGTCCCTTCTTGAAGACGGTTTTCCCGATACTACGATAGGTAAGGTGCGAAAAATGACCAAAGATATTGACTCTTCAATGTCTTGGGAAGAGTACGGTCTTCGTCAGCATCTTAAAAATTCATACGACTTTTTCACAAGTCAAGCCTGTGAACAATGTGCGCGTGAGAATTGCCCTTACCGCTGTGCGGCGTGTAAGATTCATGGTGCTATATTCGAGCAAAAGACACGACCAGAAGAAAGCCCGGAACAGGTATACAAAAAGGCGCTTATTTCAATATGCAAACACTTAGAAGCATCTTCTGTCCCCGGGATAAAGCGCTTTAACGGGAAAGATGAGTGGCAATTGGACACCAACGACCAATTGTATGCTTACATCGGTGTCTCACTGGAGAGACATTTAAAGCGTAAATCAACTTCCTGGGAGAAGATGTCAAAGGTCATCCATCGGACTGGCTCTGTCAGATATTTAAGTAAACTCGGCACTCTTTATCGCCACATGTTTGCGGGAGATATTGCAAAAGATTTCCCGTCATCCCACCACCTCGTAGATGATGCTATAGATAATCTAAACAATGGCAGAAAGCGCTCTTGACACACTTGAAGAAACCATTGATGTCTTCGACCAACTTAGCTTGACCAATCGGATTGCCGTCCGGTTGGGTCGCCATGTTCAAGGCGTCTATGGCCCAAAGGAATACACTACAGAAGAGGAGCTTCTTCAGGATTTCCCCGTCAGTAACAAGAAGTTTACCTTCGATAGCTGGCATAACCTCCACGACGAATTATTGGCGACGGCCTGGAGTAAGAAAGAGGTTCCCAACGCCCTGTATTCCTTTCTTGTGCGCTGCATCGGAATCTTCGAGCAGGCATCCTACGTTATCTATCCAACCAAGGAGCGTTCAGACACAGACCGTGATACGGGTGAGATTCTGAAATACCTGGCGTATGGCTGCGGCTACCTATATGCTTTCCACCCCAGTGAAGGACGGCATCGACTGCTGCACGTCCTCAACGACTTAGGCCTGATTTCAGATTCCGCCGCCGCCAGACAGAGTGCCACGGAAGAAGAAATTAAGTTCATACAAGACAACCATAATGACCTCGCGTTGCTGTATCAGCTTATCGACTCAATGAACGCGATGGGCCACATCATACAAGGCATCCTCTTCGAAGTCGGTGCCGATAAATCGCTTTTCCAGTTGCAGGAAGAATGCGGCGTTATCCTATGTGAAGACCTTTACGCTTGGAGGCTTGGCAACCTCACCAGCACGACCACCAAGTTCGCCCGTCAGATGATCGGTGGTCAGGACCGCACCCATATCACCGATTACAAGCCCGAGGAGGAAAAACCCGAGGACGCCAAAGAGAGGGCTCGAAGGCGCCAGGCAACCCTCCCCGAGAACCTCACCGCCCTCTGCCACCGTCTTAAGCCCGACTACATCAAGCAGAAGAACAAGGATACCTGGGCTTTCACAGGTGACGCGGCTCTCTATGCCTACATGTGCTATCGCATTGCAGAACGTTGCGAATTCAAGACCATTCCCTGGCAGTCCTTCAAGCAGTACATTCTGGTTGGTTCAGATAGCAACTATCTCAAACAGAGGGCTTCCAGAATGAAGAAGGACAAACAGTATCCCAAAGGATACACCGTCATCAACGACGCAATCGACGCCATTTTCAAGTAAACTCTATCGCCAGGTAACCTTTTCGGGTAACCTTTTTTGAGAGGTTACCTTTCTCAAATTTATTCTTCCATAACTTGCGCAAACGTACGGGGTTATCCGGGTAACCGGGTAACCCTGAGCCATTTACGCTGGTCTTTGCTGCAATTATTGTAGAAATTTGCAGTGCGAATATTGGGGAGGAGTAGTGCCGAACCAAATAGTATAGCGAAACGCGCCGATGGATTGATCACTACCTGTTCAGGAGCGCGTAAATCAAAATCCATATATACCAATGAAAGATTTTGATTGCACTCGCAACCTCGCCGACCTCACCGTTGGCGAATTCTTCGAACTGCTGGAGAAGCACTTCGGAACCGCCGCAAAACGCGGCACCATGGGCGCCGCCCAGGACGGGCAGCCCAAACACCTTTTGTACGGCATATCCGGAATCGAGAAGTTCTTCGGAGTCTCGCACCGGACCGCGCAGAAGTACAAGGATGGCATCCTGAAGCCCGCAGTCCGTCAGAACGGCCGCAAGATCGTCACCGACGCCGACTACGCGCTGCAGTTGTTCAACGAAAGCAAGGAAAGCCATGCTGACGCGTAATGCCATCCTGCGGAAGACCCTCTACGGAATGGGGATCTATTCGCACATCCTCCGGGAGAGCTATCCCCAGGATGAAGTAGTAATGAAGATCGTAGGCCGCGATGGTGGCAACTGCCGCAACCCCTACGATGACGGCAACAACACGCTGCACGTGTGGCGTGAGAGACTCCACCCGGAGGAGAAACTCTCCGACGAGATTGCCCGTCACCACGACCTCTCCGGTACCATCCCGGACGGCGACTGCTTCGAATTCGCAGAACGCTACTATGACCTTCACGGGCAGGAGCTTCTCGAATTCCTCAACAAAGAACTCTACCTCCACATTGGTGAAGAGTTCAGCCAGTACGCCAAACCCGAGAAACCGGACGTACCCTCACCGGAAGGAGACACGGATGCTCCCGAAGCGAAACCCTCGCAGCCTATCTTCTCCTTCTTTCGCAAGCCTATCCGCAACTGCCATCCTTTGAAGGCAGTCACGCCGATAGATGTTTACAACTACCTCACCGGCCCTTATGCCAAAGAGCAGACCGAGCACCTGCGCTCGCTCACAGACCGTAAGGAGGCCCGCGCATTCAAGGCGAACAACTTTGACTACGTGACATTCTCCGGCCAGTTCAGCTATCGCGATGACTCCAAGCTCATCCAGCTTTCCAACCTGCTCTGCGTTGACCTGGACCACCTTGACGATGTTGAGGGAACCTTCCAGGCCTTGCTCAAGGACCGTTACTTCTCAACAGTGCTCCTGTTCAGAAGCCCCAGTGGCGACGGCCTCAAATGGACCATTCCCGTCCAGTACGACGGCCACACCCATCAGGAGGTTTTCGATGCAGTAGCCAACTACTTAAGGATTGCCTACGGGATTCGTATGGACCAGAACTGCAAGGATATAAGCCGTGCCTGTTTCTTGCCCTTCGACCCCAAGGCCTACATTGCCCCTAATTTCAAATAAACCCCCAGATGGAAGGATTCGACATAAACTTTTGGCTCAACCAGGGCGAAGAAAAGCCCGTTGAGCGCAAAGCCCCAGAGCTTTCATACAACTCCCTCGGCGACATCGCTGACTTCGAGAAGGTCGCCCGTCAGGTCGAAGAGCGTGGCATCGACATTACCTCCGGCTACATCAACTGGCGTAATATCGCCTGGGGTATCGGCGACCCGCTTGGCGAGGCTGGCCGCGGCATCTACCACCGCATTTGCCAGTTCAACCCCACTTATGACCCCGCCGAATGTGACAGGCAGTACACGGCTTGCCTCAACGGCCACGGTACCGGTATCACCAAGGCCACCTTCTTCTATCTGGCCAAGAGCTACGGCATTGACATCACGCCCGCGACTCCGCGTTTACGCAACTCCGCACATTCCGCACCTGCGGATTCCCCGCAGGCAAGCGCGAAGACCAAGGAACCCGAGTATCTGCCGGCACCCTCTTTCTCCCAGGACATCTTCGAGTCACTTCCGGATTTCCTGAAGAAAGTCGCCTGCAAGGCGGAGAACGAGAAGGAGGCCGACATCCTCATTCTTGGAGCCATCGCCTGTATCTCTGCCGTCTTGCCCAACTACTCCGGCATCTACGATGACGTCACGGTCTATCCCAACATCTGCTACTACCTGACTGCCTTTGCCTCCTCCGGCAAGGGCCGTCAGGGTCTCTGCCGACTGCTGGTCAAACCCATTCACGACGAACTGCTGGAGGAGCGCAAGCGCCTTCAGGAGCAGTACGAGATGGATATGATCCAGTACGACCGCGACAAGCACGACAAGAAGAAGACCGACGTCCGCAAGCCCAAGAAGCCTGCGCAGAAGATGCTCATCCTGCCTGGTGACACCAGCGCCACCGCCGTCATCCAGATTATGCATGACAACGACGGCACGGTCCTGATTTTCGAGACCGAGGGCGACACGCTGGCCACCTCTTTCAAGAGCGACTACGGCAACTATTCCACCAACTTCCGCAACTCGTTCCATCACGAGCCCTTCGGCTTCCACCGTCGTGGCGACGATGAGCACGTTGAGGTTGAGGTACCCAAGCTTTCGACCGTCCTCTCCGGCACGCCCGACCAGATTAAGACCCTGATCAAGTCGCCGGAGAACGGCCTATTCAGCCGCTTCGCGTTTTATTACCTGGAGTCGAACCTGGAGTTCAAGAACGTCTTCAAGCGCTCTTCCGGGCAGTCCCTCAACAAGTACTTCGCCTCACTGGGGCAGGAGTACCTGGAGTTCTACCACGAGCTTCAGAAGGCCCACCCGCTGGAGTTCTCGCTGACCGAGGAGCAGGAGGCGTTTTTCCTTGACTACTTCTCCGAGAGCCAGACCGACCTTTTCATCGACTTCGGTGAGGGTATTTTGGCCACCATCCGCCGCATGGGGGTCATTTGCTACCGCCTGGCGATGGTCCTCACCGCGCTCCGTTTGATGGAGACCGGCGACTTCTGCACCAACCCCGTCTGCACCGACGTGGATTTTCATTCGGCGATGAAAATCTCATCCGTCCTGCTCCAGCACTCCACCAAGGTTTTCTGCGAGCTCTTCGGTGAGAAGCAGCGCCAGCGCCTCTCTTCCACCGATGAGAAGCGCCTGCTCAACGCCCTGCCTGCCGAATTCGGCCGTCCCGACTACATCAAGGCGGCTCGTGAGCTGAAAATCAATGAGCGCACGGCGGAGGGTTACGTTTCCAAGTTCTGTGGCAAGATGCACCTCGTGGAGCGCCTGGGCTACGGGAAATACCGCAAAATCGAGTAATACCATGAGAATACTCATTGACAATGGCCATGGGATAGACACCCCTGGCAAACGCTCCCCGGACGGGATGTTCAGGGAGTATGAGTACACCCGCCTCATTGCGCGGGCTGTTGTTCTCCACCTTCAGTACCGTGGCTACGATGCACGGTTGCTCGTTCCGGAGGCGAAAGATATTCCTCTCTCGGAGCGTGTACGCCGCGTGAACGGCCACTGCCGGGAACTCGGCAAGCAGAACGTCCTCCTGGTCAGCATTCACGTCAATGCTGCCGGGAAGGGCGACCGCTGGTACGATGCTATGGGCTGGTGCGCCTACACCAGCCGTGGGCAGACCGCTGGCGACAAGCTGGCCGATGCCCTGTATGCTGCCGCCGAACGTCACCTTGAAGGCCACAAGATCCGCAAGGATTACTCCGATGGCGACCCTGACTGGGAATCCGACTTCACCATTCTCAAGAAAACCGCCTGTGCGGCCTGCCTGACGGAAAACGGTTTTCAGGATTCGGCTCTGTCGCTCCGCTACCTGGAGTCTGACGAAGGCAAGGTGGCAATCTGTAACCTCCACGTGGAGGGAATCTGCAATTATATTTCACAACTTTAACCCCATTAATTATGGACGATCTTTATGCTTACGTTTCGATGGTCGAGGACCGTCTGAACAAAAACAAATCTTCCCTTGGCTCCCCTTACACGGACCTGGCCTGTGACATCAAGTGGGATCTCTCTAAGAATCGCTCGCTCTACAGCAGTGAGGCGGAATTCCTGGAGCACGTGAAGTCGCGTATGCGTGGCCGCGATATGGAGGAAGCCTATCGCACGTTCTTGCGTAATTATCGTGCGTGGCTGCGAAATCGTAGGTAGTCTTACCGGTGGTTTTTTATGCGCCTCTGCAAAGCCTGCAGGGGCGTTTTTGTATCCTCATATTCACTCTCTTACACTTTGTTACCTGATTTACGATAAAAATTCACTAAATTTGTACGATATACCCCTAAAACCGTAACAACCCCTTCCTTTGCATGAGCAACGACGTTGACATACGTGAGAATGACATCCTTCAGCAAGACCCCGTCCTGCTTGAAACCCTGCTCATAGACCGCAGCCGCCCGAGAAACGGCAGCAAGAAGCCTCAACACATCATCTGGGCCACCGACAACTACGAATCCCGCGGCCCCGTTTATGCAGAGAATAACCAGATTACCGTTGAGGCTATTACCGGAAAGAACGGAGATATTATCCAGCCCCGCGTGAAAAAGACCAAGGAAGAACAGCAGGCCCGCGCCCGTGACAAAGGCGAAGTCTTCACCCCCGCCTGGATCTGCAACGCCCAAAACAACCTTGTTGACAAAGAATGGTTCGGCACCGACAGCCCCTTCAACACTGAGACTGATAAAGGTTGGGAAACCAACCCCAACCCCATAAAGTTCCCCACCAAAGACGGCAAGACCTGGCAGGACTACGTAAATGACACCCGTCTGGAAATCACCTGCGGCGAGGCCCCGTACCTCACCAGTAGATACGACACCATCACCGGCGACATCATCCCCGTGAAGGATCGCATCGGCCTCCTGGGCCGCAAACTCCGCGTCGTGGCAGAGAACACCTCCACTGTGGAGGAATGGTTCGATGCTACCAAGCAGGCCTACAAGGCCACCTACGGATACGAATGGCAGGGCGACAACCTTCTCCTCGCAAGAGAAAACGCCCTCTATACCTTCTTCGACTATTATCAGGACAAATTCCAAGGCCAGCCCACCAAAGAGCAGGCCCGGGAAATTGCCGAAATCATATCCTGGAACTTCTGGCAGATGGACGGCCTCAAAGGCGTCATCCCCAATTCCTGCCACGACGACATAGAGGAAGTTCCATCCCTGTTTGGAGACGGAGAGCAGATCATAAGGCCCTGCAAAGGCTGTGAGACCGACGACATCCGCCGCCACAACGGCATATACTGCAAGATAATGGACTGGGAAACCGGCAAGCCCGTCCGCTACATAGACCTGATAAAAAAGTAGGCGTATGCAAAAGTACTCTACACTCAAAGCGAAGCTCATCTACATCTTCACCGTCCCGGATGCCGCCCATCAGGGATGCGTGAAAGTGGGAGAGGCCACGTTGGAAGACGGATTCAACTTCGGACTCCAGCCCAATAGCACCGAGCTCAACCAGGCCGCCAAAAAACGCATAGACCAGTACACCAAGACCGTCGGAGTCAAGTACATACTCCGCCACACGGAACTTGCAGTGTCAGTCCACGGCGGCTTCATAGGCTCATTCAACGACAAAGATGTCCACAACGTCCTCCTTCGCTCCGGCGTCAAGAAACACGTCTTCGCCAGCCAGCAATTGGGTACGGAGTGGTTCGATTGCAGTGTAGAGACCGCCGTTGCCGCCATTCAGGCTGTTAAGGAAGGCCGATTCTCCATCAAGCCGGAAGAGATGGTGCCCATTGACGAATCCATTGAATTCCGCCCCGAGCAGCAGGACGCCATAGACCGCACGCTGGCTAAATTCCGCAGTGGTGGCAAGATGATGCTATGGAACGCCAAGATGCGTTTTGGCAAGACCCTCACCGCCCTGCAGGTCGTAAAGGAACTCCGCTGCCATCGCACCATCATCATTACCCACCGACCAGTTGTCGATAAAGGCTGGTTCGAGGACTTCCACAAGATTTTCACCATGCTCGACCCGTACACCTACGGCTCTCGTGAAAAGGGTGAACCCTTCCATATCCTGGAGTCTTTTGCCAAGAGGAATCCCGAGCAGCACTATATCTACTTCGCCTCCATGCAGGACCTCCGTGGAGCCCAGCTCGCCGGTGGCAAGTTCGACAAGAACGCCGCCATCTTCAAGGCTTCTTACGATATGCTCATTATCGATGAGGCGCACGAGGGCACGAAGACAGAGCTTGGCCAGAACGTAATCAACCTGCTGACAAAGGAGAATACAAAGGTCCTGAAGCTTTCCGGTACCCCGTTCAATCTGATGGAAGAGTTCTCGGATGACGAAATCTACACCTGGGACTACGTGATGGAGCAGAAGGCCAAGGCCGACTGGGACAAATATCACTTCGGAGACCCCAACCCCTATGCCGGTCTTCCGAAACTCCATATCTACACCTTCGACATTGGCAAAGCCCTCTCCGGCTTTGAGGACATAGAGGATTCCGCCTTCAACTTCAAGGAATTCTTCCGCACTTGGACCGGCGACCCGGAAAAGGACCACCGTCCCATGCCGGAAGGTGCAGAAGGTAAGTTCATCCACGAGGAACACGTGAAGTCCTTCCTGGACCTCATCGTGAAGTATGACCCGGAGAGCAATTACCCCTTCTCCACAGAGGACTTTCGCAATAGTTTCCGCCATACGCTGTGGATGGTGCCGGGTGTCAGAGAAGCCCGCGCCCTTTCCACGATGCTCAAGAATCACCCCATCTTCGGCATGTTCGACATCGTGAATGTGGCAGGAGACGGTGATGAAGAGGTTGA
The DNA here is from genome assembly GCA_946410455.1 of uncultured Bacteroidales bacterium. Lineage (GTDB taxonomy): Bacteria > Bacteroidota > Bacteroidia > Bacteroidales > UBA932 > Cryptobacteroides. The sequence continues at coordinate 12,431 of CAMKAJ010000002.1, read as the reverse complement.
GAACGACAACGCGCTCAGATTGGTAGAAAAGGCCATGGGCGGCAATCCCGAGGAGACACGCACCATTACGCTTTCCTGCGGCAAACTCACTACCGGCGTCACCGTGAAACCGTGGACCGCAGTAATGATGCTTGCCGGTTCCCACAATACCGACGCTAAGACCTATATGCAGACCATCTTCCGCGTCCAGAGTCCCTACACGGCAGAGAACGGCTTCCGCAAGGAAAACTGCTACGTCTTCGACTTTGCCCCCGACCGCACCCTCAAGGTGCTGGCCGACACTGCAAAGGTTCAGACCAAGAACACGGCAACGGAATCCGACCGCGCCAAGCTGGGGGCCTTCCTCAACTTCTGCCCGGTTATTGGCTACAACGGCACCAAGATGGCCCAGTACAACGTGGAGAGCATGCTGGAGCAGCTTAAACGGGCCTACATCTCCCGCGTTACCCGCAATGGCTGCGACGATGACCGTCTTTACAACCAGGAGATGCTGCGGAAACTCGACCCCGAGGCGCTGGCTAAGTTCAAAAACCTCCACGCCATCATTGGTGCCACCAAGGCCAACCACGCCTCAACGGATGTGGATATGGCCAAGTCCGGCCTCACCAACGAGCAGTATGAAGAGCTGGAGAGGATTCAGAAGAAGCCCAAGAAAGAGCGCACGCCCGAGGAGCTGGCTGCTCTGGAGGAGGCTAAGGAAAAGAAGAAGAATGCCGATAGCGCCATCTCTATTTTGCGCGGCATTTCCATCCGTCTCCCGCTGCTGATGTACGGAGCGGAGCTGAAGGATGAAGGGCAGGACATCACCTTGGAGAACTTCGCCGACCTCATTGATAAGCAATCTTGGGAGGAATTTATGCCGCGTGGCGTCACCAAGGAACTCTTTGCCGAATTCATCCCGTACTACGACCCGGATATGTTCCGCGCTGTCAGCCGCAACTACCGAGACCTGGTCCGGGAGGCCGATAAACTTGCACCGATGGAACGTACCCGGGAGGTGGCCCGCATCTTCTCCTATTTCCGCAATCCGGATAAGGAAACGGTGCTGACCCCTTGGCGCGTCGTGAATATGCACATTGGCGATTGCATCGGCGGCCAGGTGTTCTACGACACGGATATGGAGACCGAAGCGGTCAAGCCCCGCTTTGTGGACCACGGCGAGGTGACGGCAAAGGTGTTCAAAGACCCGGACACCCGGATTCTGGAAATCAACTCCAAGACCGGTCTGTACCCGCTGTATATGACCTACAGCGTCTTTGCCGAGAAACTCCAGGCTTACCGGGAATCCCATATGTTGCCGAATGAGGTTTCTAAGGAGGTGCAGAATCAGATTTGGGACGATGTGCTCCGGAATCACATCTTCGTCATCTGCAAGACTGAGATGGCAAAGAGCATCACCAAGAGGACGCTCCGAGGGTTCCGGTCGGCGAAGGTGAATGCACGGTACTTTGAGGATTTAGTCAACAAAATTACCAATCAGCCTCAACTCTTCCTTACCAAAGTGAAGAATGGCATCAATTACTGGAATAATATTACGCTTGAAAACGATATGAAGTTCAACGCTATAGTAGGAAATCCGCCGTATCAGCAGATGGGTGGTTCAGGGGGAACGAATGATGCATCTATTTTCCAGCTTTTCTGTGGAATTGCAACAAAGCTGGCCCCGGAATACGTTTCTATGATTATTCCTTCCAAGTGGTTCTCTGGAGGTAGAGATAATCTGCTGAAGCCTTTCCGCGAAGCGATGCTCTCGGGTGGCCACCTGATGAAACTTGTAGCATATGCTGACAGTAGCGACATATTTAGCAATGTCGAGATTAAGGGAGGAATATGCTACTATCTCGAAGATGCCAAGTATAAAGGAGATTGCGAATATACACTGGTTAAGGATGGAAAAACTGAGACCAGGGAGATGTCTCTAAATTCCTTTGACATATTAATCCGTGACCCTCAATTGGCGGCAATAGTCAAAAAGGTCCAGAGTACTACTCCCGATGGAACCCGCTTTGTTGATACGCTTATCTCTTCTGATACGCCTTTTGGTGTACCGACCAACCCTAAAGACAGCAAGAAGTCTCCTTTTGCCGTTTCGGATGTCCAGAATGCAGAGTTCTCTCTTCCGTTGCTTTATCTGGAGAAGGGAACAAGGAAATACGGTTATGTTCGCAAGGCCGACATAAAGAAGAATGCACAAGACATTCCCTCTCCGAAAGTATTCATACCAAAAGCAGGAGGATCTGGTAACGATATGATGATTCTTGGTCAGCCTGAGGTCGCCAAGAAAAACGCAATCTGCTCTCAGACCTTCTTATATGCTAAGTTTGAAAGCGAAGAAGCAGCTCATAATTTTGCCATCTATCTAAGAACGAAGTTTTTCCGTATTCTGGTTTCAGCCGCCAAGATAACGCAAGATGCGCCTTCTGGCGTTTACCGTTTCGTCCCCTTACTTGACTTGACAAGGACTTGGACAGACGCAGAGCTTTACAAGCATTACCAGTTCACCAAAGAGGAAATTGCTTACGTTGAGTCAATGATAAAGCCCATGGGTGGAGAATCATTGTTCAATCCAGAAGATCTTATCGACGCGAATTTTGGTGAATTCAATCTTGCGGAGCACGGAGTAAGGGTGGGCGATAAGATTGTTTATACGCCTACAGATATGGAACTAACAGTCGCTGAAGACAATATGGTTGAGTATGAAGGCGAACTCTACACGCTTGCTAATTTCACGGCCAAGTATATGCCGCGTAATAAACGCAGTGTTTCTGGTGTTTGTCAGGGGCCTAAATACTTCTCCTTCAAAGGAGTGAGTCTGTATCAGATGAAAGAATCCTTCCTCGGAGGAGCCAATAGTGAGTAATCAACGTCAGCGTATGCCACACATCAATATCAATACAATCCTGCTGGACGGTTCTCTGGATGGCCCGCGTAAGGTAGACATGGGCGTATCCCGCAACTGCATCATGTTCGTGATTCCCCGCGAGAACATCAACGAGGTAGCGGACGACACCTTGCTGCACCAGCACTGCTTTTACATCCTCCTCGGCAAAGATGACACCGGCGGCCCCAAAGCCTACATCGGCCAGTCCTACGACTTCACGGCACGCGTGCGGGACCACCTCGTGAAGAAGGACTTCTGGAACGCCGCCCTCGTCTTCGTCTCCAAAACCGACGAAATCTTCCAGTCAGAAGTGGCATTCCTTGAATACCTCGGCATCACCACCGCCCTCAAGATCGGCAACTACAACCTGGATGAGAACAAGCAAGTCCCCAAGAAGCCACGCATTTCCTCCAGCCAGGAAAGCGCCATGGAACTCTTCTTCCGTGACATCATGCTCCTGACCCGCTTCTACAACGACTGCCGCCTCTTCGAGGACGCCGCCCCCAAGGCCAAGCCCCAGCCCAAGAAACCGGCTCAGGCCGAACCCTTCCACGACTTCAACTTCGTCCTCAGCAAAAAAGGCGTCAACGCCCGCATCCGCTACTACGAACAGACCCAGCGCTACGTCCTACTCGCCGGCAGCACCGTAATGGCCGAGGAAGGCCCCAGCCTCCGCCCCGCCATCAAAAAACTCCGCGCAGACCTCTTCGCCACCCCCGCCGCCCTCCGCAAAGGCGACGTCTACGAAATCACCAAGGACTACGACCTCCCCGTCACCTCACCCTCCACCGCCGCCGCCCTCTGCGCCGCCACCTCCCGCAACGGCGCTATCGACCTGGTAGATGACTCCGGCAAATCCTTCAAAGACCTATATCAAGCTTAACTATACTGATTCTCTATGGCTAACTTCCAACTCGGAGCAACAGTCTTGAAGTATGATTCCTCGGAACGGGGAACCATCGTTGAGGTTGCGCCCGCACGTCGCGGCCGCCAGATTTATCGTGTGAACTGGGGCAGCAAGGTGACGGATGAGTTGGAAGAAGACCTGGTGCTGGACTATGATGTGTCCGACCCGTTTGAGCGCTGTTCAAATGCCATTTTCGGGACGTATTCGGAATACTCCAAGAAGAATACCTCCTTCAAGATTAAGAGTTCCAATAATTCAACCATATCGTCCCTGAAAGCTTCCAAGACGCTGTTCCGAGCCTACCAGTTCAAGCCGCTCCTCAAGTTCCTGAATTCTCCTTCACGACGCCTCCTGGTGGCCGATGAAGTGGGTTTGGGTAAGACCATAGAAGCCGGCCACATCATGCTGGAGTTGAAGGCAAGGCGCGAGTTGCAGAACGTGCTTATCGTCTGCCCGAAGTCCCTGCAGGAGAAGTGGAAGATGGAGCTTCAGGAGAAGTTTGGCCTCACGTTCCGCATCTACGAGAAGCCCAAGGAGCTGCTGGAGGAACTCCAGTACCACAACGGTCAAGTCCGGGCCATCATCAACTACGAGAAAATCCGATTCAAGAAGAACGACACCAAAAAGGCGGAGCAGACCGGGGAGCCGGATAACCTCATTTCCTACCTGACGGATTCCGGCCGGAAATTCTCCCTGGTCGTTTGCGACGAGGCGCATCGCTTGAGGAACACGGGAACGCTCATCTATGGCGGTGCGGAAATCCTGATGTCACTTTCAGACTCCGCGCTCTTCCTCACGGCAACGCCGGTGATGATTAGCAACGAGAACCTCTACAACCTGCTGCACCTGCTGGACAATACCCGGTACTTCAACTATCAGATTTTCAGTAACCTCGTGGAGCAGAACCGTCCGTTCATCGCTGCTATATCAGCCCTCAACGCCAATGCACCGCTGCATTCCATCAAAGCAGAGTTGAGCGATTCCGAGGTCCGCACCTCCTTCTCGGCCGATGAGCGGGAAATCTACACCAACTACACTACAGTCGGTGACGCCTTCAAGGACGACCCAATCTATCAGGAGATAATGGAACTCCTCGACGGGGAGGACAACTATAAGAACCGGGCACGGCTCCAGTACCTGCTCAATTCCATCAGTGTGATGAACAGTGTGTTCTCACGTACCCGCAAGCGCGAGGTGACGATGGATATGTCCCAGGCCGAGCGCAAGCCGCATCTGATAAAAGTCCAGTTGGCAGAAGAGGAACAGGAACATTTTGACGAAGCCATCGACGAATACATCAACGAGAATTCCTACGTTGATTCCGAAGGCGAGGTCAAGATGGACCAGAGCGCCATTTTGGGGCTTATCACCAAAAAGAAACAGATTGCCAGCTCCGTCTTTGCATACCTCAACCTCGAAGAGGACCTCATAGCCGGTCACGATGCTTATGCGGAGTATGCTGACGGCAAGATAGACCGCTTGGTGGAAATCATCCGCGAGGTTTTCAGGAATGGCACCAACAAGATAATCATCTTCGCGGAGTTCCGTCGTACCCTCCACTACTTGCAGATTCGTCTCCAGAAACGCGGATACAACAGCCTCATTATCCACGGTCAGATTCATAACCGGGCCGAGATTATAGACGAGTTCAAGAACAATCCCAATATCCACATCCTGCTGTCCTCCAAGGTCGGTAGCGAAGGTCTGGATATGCAGTTCTGTAACTCGATGGTCAACTACGACCTGCCTTGGAATCCGATGGACATCGAGCAGCGTATCGGCCGAATTGACCGCTTTGGCCAGCAGTCGGAAGTGGTCAACATCTACTCGATGGTTGTTGCCGGTTCCATACAGGAAGACATCTACGAGCGCCTGCTCAATCGTATTGGCATCTTCAAGGGCACCATCGGCGATATGGAAGCCATCCTTGATGCTCCTGCACCGGGCAACGAGCGTGTTTCCATCCGCAAATGGATGGAGGAGAGCGAGCGTGAACTGTACGTCAAGAAGCTTACGCCGGAAGAGCGCATCCGCAAGATGGAAGAGGTTGCCCAGGCCATCGAGAACGAGCGCGAGAACATCCGTCATCTGGACGAAGGCCTCAACAATACCCTAACCAACGATTCCTACTTCCGCGACGAGATCGACCGCATCCTCCGAAAGAATGCCTACGTCACGGAGATTGAGCTCCGCAATTACATTGAGTCTGCCATCGCGGCAGAACTCACCACCTGTCGGCTCGATGACCTTGGCGGCGGTATCTTTGAATTCGTGATTCCGGTCAGTGATCCAAGGGCGCTGCGCAACTTCCTCGTGCGCAACCAGCCCTCCGGCGATGAATATGACCAGCTGTTCAACAGTTTCATCCGTTCCCTGGACGATAAACTGACTTTCCGGCTCACCTTCAAGCAGGAGCTGGCCTACGACGACCGCAGCCTCATCTTCGTGAATATCTACCATCCGCTCATCTGCGCCTGCCAGAACTACTTCCAGGCCAAGGATGACAAGATAAGCACATCCTTCAGCTACGCACTCCGCGGCGACGATGTGATGCCCGCAGGCGGCCACTACTTCCTTGCGGTATATAAGCTGTCCACCAGCCGGATGGTGCAGGGTATCAAGAAGACATCGGCGGAATTATTCCCGGTGCTCTACGATGCCCACACCCAGAACATCGTCACCGACGTGAATCTGGTGGACCATCTTTTCGGTCTCAGTCAGATTTCTGGCCGCGAGCACAACCCTGACGTGGAATATCTCAACAAGGAAATCATACAGGATATGCGCTACGACTTCCTGGATGCCATCCACGCCGAGATTAAGCGCCGGGTTGACGAAATCAAACGGACCGCCGAATCCGAGCGCCAGCGCAATGACCTCCAGACCCGGGAATACTACCAGTCCCTCATTGACAGCCGTGAGGCAAGCATTGATGAGTGGGAATCGCGCCTGCAATATGAACATGGCTGGATGACACCCAAGGAAATACGTGAGTTGGAAGGTGCCATCCGACTGGGTAAGGCCAATGTCGATAACTACCGCAAGCAGATGGAGGCGCGGCTGGACATCATCAACGCCGATCCCGGCATCACCATCGAAGAGGAAATCCTCTCGCTTAACCTTGTCTGCATACTATGATAACTGTCGGATTAGACTTTGGCACCCACCAGACAAAAGTCTGCGTCGAGCGCAAGGAGCGGGCGGAACTTGAATACTCCTTCATCAAGTTCCCCGACAGCCGCGGCCAGAGCCAATACACACTTCCGTCCATCATCAGCATCCAACCCGACGGCAAACTTCGTTATGGGTACCTTCCCGATAACGATAACGGCAAAATCATCCGCTACTTCAAGCAGGCCACTTTTAACGGTACCCAGTCCCCAGCGCTGACCCACGAAGATGCAATGCTCTATTCCATCTGGTACCTTGCCTACATTCTCTTCGACCTGGAAGAGAAATACGGGCAGGACTTCACCATACAGATGGGGGCGCCTACCGATACCGGACATCTTCACCAGGCACAGGAAATGGCCGTCCGTATCCTTTCCAGTGCTTATGGTCTCGTTGAAGAGCTGTTCGAAGGGAATAAGCAGGAGTTTTTGGACCAGCCGATAGATGTCCTGCGCCACGTAACCGAAATCCGGCCATACTCCAAGCACGACAAAGACTCGTTCGGCATCTTGGTGTTCCCGGAAGCCTACGCTTGCCTCAATCCGCTTATCAGCCAGGGCAAGGTGTCCAACGGAATGAGCGTAATGTTCGACATAGGTGGAGGTACCACGGACATTTCCTTCTTTACCATAGAGAACAACATGCCCCAGGTCTATGACTTCTTCTCTATCAACAAAGGCCTGAATTTCCTCACGGAATCCAATCCGGAAGACAATACCCACCGGGACTCCATTGCAGCAGATCGTGACCTCAAAGAGTATCGCATAAGCGAATACCAGTCCCACGTCAACAACCGATTCAATGACCTGTACCAGCGAATCGTCAAGAACTTCAAGCACAACACCAAGTTCAACGTAGAGAGTGTCAAATCCGTACTCCGGAACCGTCCTCTCATCTTCTGTGGTGGTGGCAGCACCTTCGGCCGCCTTCGCCGTCCATACGCCGGATTCAGCGAAATTCATCTCATTTCCGACCGGGAATGGAATACAGTCTCTATGAACGACATGGATGATATTCGCGAAAAGAAACTCTGTCCGATCCTCTCCACAGCCTACGGCCTATCCATTAGCCGGGCCAACGACAAAATCAAGATGACCCCCTTCGGCGCTCTTTTCGCCCACATGCGCGACTACGAACCCGACACCACCCACCCGATGAGCAAAGCCTACAAAGGCCGCAGCACCTTCGGCCAAGACATTGGTGGCGTCGAATACGCCGACTACGACGCTTACAAATAGAATCGCTCCTGATATGGTAAAGAAAAAAAACTTGTAGATATTCTGGCCGATCCAGAACAGCCAAATGTGGCCGAGGGGAAGCCTTTACTAAGTGTTTCTGCAGGAGAACTGGACTTGAGGAACCATTCACAAGACACGATAGAGATTGTACATCAGTGTGACTCCGGCTTTGATGCTTTTGCCCTTGCCTTAGAATTGTGTGCTCGCATCTCTTCTTTGGACCAAAGGTTTTCTTTACGTCTTTCAAAAAAGACGAATACATTTGTTATTCGGACGGACAACGATGATTGCATAAAGTTGGCTTTCGAGGCGCCCTCTTATAAGGTTAGTTATCAGATAGAAAACCGAATTCAGGCATTTCGGGTTGTCGCTTTCTTGTTCAGGGAAATAAGGAGAATCGGGCACGTAAACATTTGCATTTCAGAGAATGTTTGGCAATATTTCTTTATCCTTGAAATCAACAGCTTCTCATGTATTTTTGTCCATTATAACGCACGTGTCGGAGAATATGGAGATTTGACAATACTCAAAGAAGAGCTTGATAAGGTATTGACTGGAGATGATCCTGCAAACGAACAGGAGGCACTTGCTTTAGATGAAGGCCAACGGATTTACGATGCCTGTTCAGAAATAGTAATACCCGATGAATTCTCTTTCCTTGCCGATGTCGATATTTCGGACATAAAGCCGATAGAACAGATATACGTCACCAAGAGGGATTCAAGGCCGGTTCAGCAAATACCGCCAAAAGAACCCGTCAAGAGCGCCGAAAAGCGGGCAAGAAAGCAAAGGCTCAGGATGATTAGCCAGCAGAAACAGGTTGAGAAGAAGTCCTATAACAGTTTCTGGGATAGAATTGAGATGCGGGGCGACCACGACGATTAACGACAATTCGCCCATTCCTCCCATAGATAATAAACGCCCAATGGAACCCGTCAAATACAGTCGTTATGCCTTGAAGACAATGTTTAAACAAGGCGAAACCTACAGTTTTATTGTGACCAAGGACCGTAATGCTGTAGGATGTCAGATTGTGCGGGATTCAAACGGAGGTCGCCACTTGCTTACAGGTACTCGTGAGATATTCCCAACAGGGAAGAGGATGCGATGCATTGTGAAGGGGTACTCTCATCAAGCAAGCGACATAACGTCCAGCCATTACCTGGTATTGTTCCCAGCTCCTCCGGGTAGTGAAAAAGAGAAAAAAGTTCGTCCACGTCCGGAACCGTTTATTGAGCTGACGGAAAGTACCGTGCCGGAGTACTCACCAAAGGTCCCAGACATCTTGAAACAAAGATACAAGACCGGAGAACGTTATCAATTTGTGGTTACAAGGAGGCGAGATAATGCGGGTAACCAAATCGTCCAGGATCGAAGCGGTATCCTTCATATTCTATCCGAAACAACATCCAGTTATGCGGCTGGAGATAATGTCAAATGTACGGTGGTATCCCATTCAATAGCTCCAAGCCCTGTAACCAAAAATCATTATCTTATATTGTCTAATCCTCGCGTAATTCGCAAGGTGGATGAGTTTATCCGATATGTCAAGAGTCCAGAGAAGTGGCACGCCGAAGTTCAGGATCTTGGAAGACACAAATGCGGCAAGCCCTTTACATGTAGTTGCTGTGGTAGAAACTTCCCGGCAAATGCTGGATGGAGAGTAGACCAGAAAGAAATCTTCTTCTGTAATTCATGCGCAAGGAAAATATTTGAGCCAACGGGACGAGGTAACAGTCGCTTCATAATATCGACGCCGATGGGCAACAAGCGATAGAGACGATTCCGTGAATTCCGTAGATTCCGTAAGGCCGATACTGTCGAAAGCACTGGATACGTAGGCCGATAGAAACAAAAAAGCGGTCAAGCTCACTTCACTCCGCTAAAGCTCCGTTCAGTCAGCTTGGTTCCGTCCTCCGGGGCACTGTCGCGCCCCTACGAACTCCACTTGTGGCAGCTCCACTGCGAGAATCTTCCTTCCGCGCCAAGGCGCTCCAGTCAGATACTCGCGGCCGTTCCGCGCCGCGCTTCGCGCAAGAAAGACAAAGCGGTCACGGCCAGCAGTTGGTTGCTCCGGGCGCTGCGCCCCCTCCACAACCGCCAGCTCGCCGTGCTGGTTTATGCCCTCCCGGCCTCCCACAGGGAGGAGCATAATCGCCCGGGAGCGCCCTACCAACGCAACCGTCAGTGCCCCGAATCCGCGAACTTAGACATAATCCCATCGGGATTGTGTATTTTAAGACTTTTCCAAACATTTTATCAACTATTTTCACGGCATCGCCGCCGCAATATACGACGTGCGACGGCTACAGTACGGGCGCTACGGGGAGCTCGCCTTAAGGGCTCTCCTCGCGCCCGACTGTTGCCGGTTAGATGCTCGTATGACGGTTATAATCTAAAAGGGCAGTTCGTTGCTTAGGTATGCTTTAAGATCCAATAACAGCTGTCTTCTGACTTTATCCTCAATAGCCCTTTCCAGGTCACTTACAATCATAGCCTCCCACATATTATAATCCTCATCAGGATGTGCTGCCTGGCTAAGTATAATGTCTTTATATGCGTTAAAGCACTGATCTATCCGTTTCTGATATTGTTCTTCCATATTCTGTAATGTAGACGGTTTCACCATTTACTCTTGCCAGAACCGCAGGCGTGGAGCGATACTATTACTTTGACTAGACCCGCGTCTATTACTCTAACTTGTTGCATCTCCTGCAATCCGGCACTAAGTGTTATAGATAGTTCAACCGATTGTATTTTAGTAATTTAAGACTTTATAGGGATGTCCGGACTTAACGACGGCGAACATCCGGAGAATGAGTTTGAACTTAATGGCATTGAGCACAACTCCATGTGCGTCCTTGCCACCACCTTTCTCTTTCATTTTCCGCTGATAGTAGCGTTTGAGTCCAGGATCGTGTATTATAGCACTCCTGGCAGCCATTGATAGCTCTGCCTTTTGCTGGGTCCGACATATCTTCGACACTTGTGTTTTACCCTTTACGCTTGTCCCTGACGTATGGTCAAATGGCGCCACCCCAATATAACAAGCATACCTTCTCGGCGTCTCGAACGCCTTGAAGTTATTGGTATAAACAACGGTGTTTATTGCATTTATAAGGCCAATTCCTTTTACGCTGCTCACCAGGTCGAAGTTGCGTTTAACATCTGGCTCGGTACAAAGGACGGCCATCATCTGTTCTTCGACTTTCTTGACAAGCTTTTCGCAATGGTGAATGGCTGACTCATTACGAGTACGGGCCTCCGGGGTCTCATATTTGCTCATGGCGTGGTTGAGATTGATCAACGCCGTCCGTTGACGCATATATTGACGCCGCTCCGTAAGGAGATATTGCAGTCTTAGGATAGCTTCGGACGGCTTTTCATATAACCGAAGCTTATCCCTGTGATTGTGTGCATACTCAGCTATGCGGCCAGCATCTACGGCATCATTCTTACCTCTGGCAATACCCATGGAATGCTTGATATCCAAGGGCGAGTTTAGGCTTAGTGCCAGTCCCTTCTTGTCTGCAAACGCAATCAGCGGGTTTGTATAGACACCTGTGTGTTCTGCACAGATAACCATCTCTGGTGCCTTGACCCCACGGCGCTTAAGCCATGTCATCATCTCGCTGAGTCCTTTCTGCGTGTTGTCGAAGTGGAGGAAGTCCAACTTCTTGTCCTTCGCCGGATAGATGGCAGCATCCAGCGTGTCTTTGGAGATATCTACTCCAACAAATTGAGAAAAATACATAAATTTGTGGTGTTTAGTTTGGCTGACGCCATATTGCTCTTGACACGGATACTTTTATTAGACTGCAATGTCTATCATTCTAAATGGTCATCTCAATATGGGGAAAGAGGAGGCCTGATACACAATTTAGATAGCAACATCTAGTAACAGCCTGTAGCTCGCCTCCTCTTTCCGGTCAGTCTTTATTATTACAATTGAAACGGAGCGAGAAGATGGATCTAATACCCCCTGAAGACATCGAGACTAGTTTGGGGGATAGTTCATCCGACCATCTCGCTCCACTTCAAAAGCAAATATAAAAAGAACACCGCAACCCTATATTGGAATCACGGTGCAAATCTAAAAGTAACTCCTCGCTCGAACGGCATCTCACCGCATCAAAGGCATCAAGGTGCGTGGGTCAGAAGCCCGCCCCGAACGTCCTACAGGCTGCGGGTTAGCACAATCCGGATTAAAACAGGAACCTGAGATTTACGGGAA
>CAMKAJ010000001.1 GCA_946410455.1 uncultured Bacteroidales bacterium | reverse complement strand
CAATCATACCTGCTACTCCTGTTCCTTTGTAATCATACGTCCAGGTCCAGGTGCATTCTTCCCTCAGCTCATCTATCTCTTCAACCCTAGGCATGCGCCATCTGCCTCCTAGTATCACATGTGCCGCATCATCCTCGGGATCGAGGACAGTCTTATTGTCGACTGTGTTGTATTTGGTCAGGTCTGGATCATGCCAGTAGTATACACCAACACCATATTTATATGTTGACCAACTATAATCGGTCTTTGGCTCCGTCTCACCCCAGGCAAAGTAGTCTCCAAACTCTTCTGGCTTCGTTGCGCCGACGTTAAAAGTTGCCCATTTTACGCTAAGGCCAAGATCTACCGCCTCCGGTTCGACGACTTCTACAGAACACTTAGCATGAACTCCGCCATCAGCGGTAGTTACCGTAATTATTGCAGAGCCCACCTTCACACCAGTTACCATGCCGTTTGCATCAACCTTTGCGATTGAGTCATCGGAAGAGGTCCATCTCAGTTTCTTGAAAGTTGCATTCTCGGGGAGTACAGTGGCGGATATAGTTCTGCTTGACCCGACCATAAGATTAAAAGTATCCGGAATCTCAATGACTGAGACAGGGATAGGGGGATATTGAACGGGCCTGACCCCGAGGCCGAAATACCGGTAACAGTTGTCACTTTTCGTGCTGGATGAATCAAAGAACGGCGAAATGGCGTAGTACGGATAGTCTGTTGAGATAGATGCAGTCCAGTAGTTACCTGCAGTACCGCCGTCGGAAAGCGAAGCGCCGCTCTTCATACCATTAGCCGGGAGGAAGATGGAATTGGCCGTGTATCCAGAAATGCGGCTGGTGATCCTGTAACCCCGCACACCGTTCTTGGTAGTCCAAGTCCAGCTGCAGTTGTCGGCATTCATCAACTCGGCAAATTCTTCTTTCGTTGGCATGCGCCAGTTTTCGCCCCAGGCAGTATGTGCAACATCGTCTTCAAAGTCAAGAACCGTCTTATTGTCAACGGTACCGTATGTGGAATCAATTACGTACTTGGAGAACGGACCGTTCTTGCTGCTGCCGAACTGGTAATTCGCCCACTTGTATTCACTCTTTGGCGCAGTCTCGCCCCATGCAAAGTAGTCGCCGTAATCCTCAGGCTTGGCGGCTCCGATGTTGAAGCTAGCCCATTTGACACTCAATCCCAGGTCTACCGCAGTCGGAGGGGCGCTGTCAATCCATTCCTGGACACTGCCAAGGTTAAGCACCTTAACGACACCCTTGTGGGAGACTGTGTTTATCGGTCCTTCGGCCTTCTTTGAGACAAAGAGAAGGTTGTCGGCATCGTAGCAATCTATAGTAAAACCGTTTGCAAAGCTTACTGGAAGGATTGCAAAGTAGAAGTCGGAAACTTTTCCATTAGTAGCAATAGTTACTGATGTGCCACCGGTTGATGCCGCTGTTGTGGTTATGGCACCACTTTCAAACGCTATCTTCAAATCGCCATCGCTTCCTCCGGTAATGATTTCATCGCCATTCCCACGGAAAACCACCTTGCTGACGGCAGCCACGGAGGTAAACAAAAACACAGGAGCGGCGTTATGGAACTTCAAATTTGGGTTCTCTATGTCGTTGGAAAAAGCAGCACAAACATGTGCCTTGGCAAATGATGTGAAGCGCTGGTTGTCTTTCACAGGAGACGTTACGTACATTACTGTTTCCGAGCTTGAGCTGCTCTTTAGTTGGGCAGCCCCGTATACGGCATTGATAAACTCGTCGTTACGCCCGCGAGGGATTGTTACGTAAGCGCTATAGTCGTCAACGTTAACTTTCGCGCTTACCGCTGAAGCCTGTTCGGATGTTGTATAGTATTGAATCTCATCACCTTCGCTCCAATTGACCGGACGCTTGCTGCCGGTGCCGGAGAGTTCTGTTTTGGTGGCCTCAGAGAAGCTTAGTTTATAGGTGCGGATCTGGTCCGAAATTAATTCAGAATTGATTTCTGCTATACAGGAGCCGGTCAATATCATCATAGCGGCCGCTGTTAAAACTCTAAACATTTTTTTCATACGGCATATGTTGTTAAGATTTGGTAGTCCAATCTATTTCTTCGTAATCTACATTATCGATTCCGGAGTCATAACTGTCGCATAATAATTCTTTCCAACAGACCTCATGCTCTTCGCACTCAGGAGCGGAATAAGGTAAGAAATTATACCTATTTAACATCATTCAAGAAGTATCTGCTCGATAGTCCCCAGGGTCGAGATAATAAAAAAGAAGGGCAGGGAACTTTCTGCTCTCTTATCGGCATGACGGCTCTGGAAAACCGAAATAGAATAATTGAACATACTTGAACCCTGGCCCTATATGGAGGTGAATCCATATCGAAACCAGGACCATCCTATGTCCTATATCCCTATTGAAATTTTTCCAGAATTTACATGCCGGATATAAGAATCACAAAATGACCTTCAGCCCCCGGGTATTACTCTTCCCGGTAGGATACCGCAAATATAAGAAATAACGTCGAAAGGACAATACGTGTATATAACCGAACATACTGCACACGGGAGGGCTATACGGCACTGCCGGGGATTCTACAGAAGATAGAGGTGGTCGCTTTTGTTATCTGCTGGAGTTCAGCCCTTGCGCCCGGCGGCCTTCCTCCCAAACATTCCTAAAACCGTTCCTACCCTCGCAACAACTTGGGACGACCTGGAACGAAAATGGCCGAAACTGTTCTTACCCCCTCAGCCAACTGGGCCGCCGGGCGCAGAAAAGCCGGATTCCGTCCCTACCCCCTCAGCAAAAAGGGACGGCTGGAGCAGCACCGCCGCCGCGACTGCGGAACGGAGACGGCCGGAGGGGCGAGTCCCCAATGGAAAAACAGACCTGCCCCACGATTGCGGCTGGGAAAGGACTGTGAGGAGGCTGGCAGTCCTTTCAGCGGCATGTTTTGCTGATTCCGGACCGAAAATTGGCCGGGAAAGGACTGTGAGGGGGCCGCCAGTCCTTTCCCGGACAGACGCAGCGGCGGAGCTACTATCGGGGAAGTTCGAAAACTTCCATGTCTTGAATTCTGCCGGCTTCTATCTTGAAGCGGAGGGCGGTGCGCACGAGTTGCCAGCCCTGGAGGCCGGCGGCGCCGGGGTTGATGTAGAGAAGGCCGTACTTGTCGTCGCGCATTACTTTGAGAATATGCGAGTGGCCGCAGATAAAGACATCTGGCTTATGCTTCTCTATCAACGCCTTAGCCTGGGGATAGTAGTGCCCGGGCGAACCTCCGATGTGGGTCATCAAGATAGTAAGGCCCTGCACCTTAAGTACTTGAGCCTCGGGGAACTGGTAACGAATACCGGAACCGTCGCAATTGCCGAACACTCCCACTACAGGCTTGAAGGCGGCAATATCCTCGGCAAACGACGCGTCACCGCCCCAGTCGCCGGCATGCCAGATTACATCAACGGGAGCAAGAAAATCCTTGAACCCATCACTGAAAACACCGTGAGTGTCTGAGATAAGCCCTACGTACATAGGTTAAGCCCTGATAATCTCTACCTCTCCCCTGAGGCCAAGCTTGATAATCTGCGAGGCCCGGCCGGTAGCACCCGCCTCGAACTTGCGTGGCGCGCACCAATCCACCGCATCCTTGATCTCCTGGCTCACAGAGGCAAAAGACTCGGGAGTTGGCTCCCCGGAAATATTGGCAGATGTAGAGACCAGCGGCCTGCGCAGCCGGAAGGCCAGCTGCTTGCAGAACTCATGCTGCGGAATGCGTATGCCCACGGAACCGTCCTCGGCCACTACCGAAGGCGCAAGTCCCTGGGCGCCAGGATAAACGATAGTCATAGGAGCATCGTTCACCTCCACCAGATCTATGGCAATTGACGGAATCTCACGAATGTATCTTGCCACCATATCCAGGTCGGCAGCCAGCAGCACCAGCGATTTGGCCTCGCTGCGACGCTTGATCTGGAACACCCGCGCTACTGCGGCCTCATTTGTGGCATCGCAGCCAATGCCCCATACCGTATCGGTAGGATAAAGAATCACGCCGCCCTCCTTGAGTACGCGTACGGCCTCGTCTATCACTTCTTTCATATCGTATCCCTGTCGAACAGAACATTGCGTTTACGCCACCAGCGTATCACCAGCCAGCCAATCAACATACCGCCGAGATGGGCAAAATGAGCGATACCGTCGGCCCAGCCGGCCACACCGGTAAACAACTCGATGGCTGCAAATATCACCACCATCCACTTTGCACGCAGCGTCACCGGCGGGAAGAGCAAAGTCATGCGCGACTCGGGGAAGAGCATCGCGTAACCAATCAGCACTCCGTAAATAGCGCCGGAAGCACCTACAGTAGGAGTCATCTTAAGGGCCATGATGCCCTTGAGAGCCGCCTGCGAGTCAGACGCAAGGAAGGACTGCATCTCAAGATATTGGGCCCCGATCTGCATTGCAGCGGCGCCCAGACCGCATACAAAGTAGAAGAACAAGAATTTCTTGCTCCCTATTATGCGCTCCACCACAGTGCCGAAGATGAAGAGGGTGTACATGTTGAAGAAAATGTGCCAGAAACCGCCATGCATAAACATGTGGGTAACGGGCTGCCACCAATGGAAGTACTGCGAGCTAGGGTAGAACATACCGAAAGTGCTCACCATGAAGTTCTCATTGAAAATGGTGGCCACGAAAATCAGCACATTTATAATGATGAGGTTTTTTGTAACCGAGGGCAAGTTTGCAAACGGTCCCCTCCTGTTTTCCTGGTAATAGTACGACATAAATCAGAATCTCTTTTCTATTTCGTCCACCGACAACACAGACACAATGCGCTTTCCGTTGAAGGTGAACTCCGGATTGTCTGTAGCAAAAAGCGTGTCAATCAGATGCATGGCAGAGAGCGGAGTCTCCGGTGCCTGGGTGTTCAAAGCCCCGAGCATGGCAAATTTTGCTGCCGTCTTCTGCCTCATAACCTCCTCCAGAGCAGGCTGGAAATCGGATAAGATGAGCAGAAGGTCTCCCACGGTCTGCTCCACTTTGCCCGGCTCGCAGCTGTAGCCCTCCGGCACGCCGCCTATTTGCACCGTGTCATTGCCCACTGACGAAATGTCAAAACCGAGGCTGGCCAGCAGGGCCTGATGCTCCTGCAGCAGCAACCTGTCCTGCACCCCCACCTTGACCTGAACGGGGAACAAAGCCGTCTGCGTAACATGCTCACCGGCAGCAAGCGCTCTGAGCGCACGCTCGTACAGCACCCTCTCCCAGGCGCGGCGAATATTCACAATCATCAAGCCCGACGGGGACTTGCGTACGATATACTTTCCCTGAACGATGAGCAGGTCTTGCTCGCTCACGGAAGACTGGAACAAGCTGCCGTAATCTCTGTGGCCGGCAGAAAGGCCTCCGGCGGCATAGCTGGCGCCGCCACCGAATCCGGAAGGAGCTACGGATGACTTGGCAACTGAGCTTTGCCCCACAGTGGGAGGAGCCTCGGACCCGAAGGGATCAAAGAATGGATCTACCTGAGGCTGAGGAGCTTGCGACGATGCACGGTATTCATCGAAACTGCGCCCCAGCTGCGGCAGCTCAACCGCACCCTCGCGCTCGAAGTCCAGGCTGGCCCCAAAACTGTTGCGCCCCAGAGCCTCCCGCACACAGGCAAAGAGGACCTGGAAGATTACATTGTCGTCTTGGAATTTAATCTCCGTCTTGGTGGGGTGAATGTTAACGTCTACCGACTCAGGATTCACATCCAGGAAGATGAAGTAGCTGGGCGTGAGTCCCTCCGGAATGAATTCTTCGTAGGCCTTCATCACGGCCTTGTGCAGATACGGGCTGCGGAAATAACGGCCTCCCACAAAGAAATACTGGTTGCCTGGAGCCCTGCGGGCGCTCTGCGGACGGCCCACAAAACCGCTTATCTTCACTGCGGAAGTATCGGCCAATACGTCTACCACCTCTCCTACCACAGTGCGTCCCATAAGGTCCAGTATGCGGAATTTCAGCGACTTGGCAGGCTTGAGAACATAGATTTCCTTGCCGTTGTGGGTGAGCGAGAAACCAATCTCAGGGCGTGGTACGGCCACCCGCGTAAACTCCTCCACTATATGCTTGAACTCCACCTGGTCGCTCTTTAGGAACTTGCGGCGGGCCGGAGTGTTGTAGAAAAGGTTGCGCACGGCAAAATTGGAGCCTACCGGGCCTGACACCGAGGAGGTTTTTACCGGCTCCAGACCGCCTATGGTAACTTTAGTGGCCGTGTCGTCGGCCTCCCGGCGTGTGCGAAGCGTAACTTGCGACACTGCGGCGATACTGGCCAGGGCCTCTCCACGGAATCCGTAGGTCATAATCCTGTCCAGGTCGGCGGCGCTTGTAATCTTGGATGTGGCATGGCGCTCGAAGCACAATACGGCATCCGACGCGCTCATGCCGCTGCCGTTGTCGATAACCTGAATGAGGGTGCGCCCGGCATCGGTAATCACAACGTCAATCTGGCTTGCTCCGGCATCCACGGCATTCTCCATCAACTCCTTCACAACGGACGCAGGGCGCTGGACCACCTCTCCGGCGGCAATCATGTTGGAAATCCTGGAAGGCAGTACTTTGAGTCGTCCCATCTGTTAAAGCATCTGGTAAAACTTGGCGATGAAATACAGCACAGCCACTATCAGCAGCAATGTGATGATGCCAATGATGGTCTGCGTCTTGCCCATGTGGCTGCGCGTATTGCGGTATGCTCCGTCGCGGAGCGAACCCTTGATATAAGAACCCGGGACATAAGTTCCCTTCTCTTTTTCTTTGTCTGCTGTGCCGTCAACGGCGCCGAACATACGCTTACGCTCCTCTTCCTTGGGATCGTAATAAATTGGCTTGTAATTAAATACCCGGTGTTCTCCTTCACCGAAGAAATTAAAAATTCCCATAATCATGCAAAAATAGTGAATATTTTGTTACGCGCTGCTACATTATGCGTTTTGCGCATTTTGTGTTCTTTTTAACGCAATT
This sequence comes from uncultured Bacteroidales bacterium, assembly GCA_946410455.1. Taxonomy (GTDB): domain Bacteria; phylum Bacteroidota; class Bacteroidia; order Bacteroidales; family UBA932; genus Cryptobacteroides. Next base: position 119,315 of record CAMKAJ010000001.1, on the reverse strand, counting down.
TGCGAAAAACAGGACTGCCAAATATGTATTTTTGCATCAAGAACACTAATACAACCAATTATGCGACTGTTGTTTATCACAGATTTTACAGAGCAATTCGCATACCGGCTTCTCAAGGGCGTAATGCAGTACGCAGAAGAGACGGAGCCATGGGTGGTTTGCAAAATGCCTCCGGCATATAAGCAGAAAGTAGGTCTGGGGGGGGTAATTAAATGGGCCAAGCGATGGAAAGCCGACGTGGTCATAGGCCAGTTTGACCCGGACGACGACCTGGAGGCCTTCCGTAAAGAAGGCATCGTGGTGATGGCCCAGGACTACATCGCCAAATTCGACGGAGTACCCAACATCACCTCCGACTACGACCTTACAGGAGGCATGGTCGCCAAGCGCTTCTTATCCAGGGGCTTCCAGAATTTTGCCTTCTTCGGATACCGCAATGTCTGTTGGAGCGACGAGCGCTACCGGGGATTCCGGAAAGTCGTAGATGAAGCCGGTTTCGGCAGCAATTTCTACCAGTACAACGAACAACAGATAGACAACCTCTGGGCGTATGACCTTCCTATGCTCCAGGAATGGCTGCACAGCCTTCCCAAGCCAATCGCAATCATGGCCTGCGACGACACCCAGGGCAGTATTCTGCTGCAGGCATGCAATTCGTTCGGCATAAAGATTCCCACGGAAGCTGCGATAATGGGCGTAGATAACGACGAAATCCTTTGCAACCTGTCCAATCCCTCTCTTTCTTCTGTGAACATAGACATCGAAGGCGGAGGGTATCAAGCCGCAAAAATGGCGGAGCGAATGGTCAAGGACCCGTCTTTCAAAGGAGAAGACATAAGCTTGCGTATCCTGAACCTGGTACCTCGTCTTTCTTCCAACATATTTGCCACTACAGATACCGCCATCCTCACCGCACTGCAATTCATAGGTGCAAACATAGAGCATAAGATTGTGGTAGATGATGTACTGGCTCAGGTGCCTCTGTCTAGGCGTCTGCTGGAGCAACGTTTCCTGAAGGTTACGGGAACAACTATCTACCGCTACATTAGCGAGTTGCGCATGAACCGATTTGCCGAGCTCCTGCTTGCGAGTAAAGATTCGATTGCAAATATAGCCGCTCGCATGGACGAACCGGACACCAAGAGCATCTCGCGCCGCTTCCAGGCCATCAAGGGATGCACACCTTCCGAATTCCGTCAGCGAGAATTACGCAAATTGGGCGCTTAATTACGCAAATCTCGCACCCATGCAGGCGCACTTCTATTTATTTTTGCGATAGACCACACTAAAACCACTCTTAGAATGTTACTAGGAATAGACATTGGTGGCACCACTATCAGTCTGGGCCTCGTAGAGGGCACCCGGATTGTTAAGCTCAAACGCGTGCCCTCGTTCCCAAAAGATGCAAGTCTTCAGCAGACTATAGATTACCTCTGCAGCCGCATCCAAGAAATCATTACACCCGAAGTCGAGCGCATAGGGATTGGCGTTCCCACCGTCGTAGATGTAAAGCGGGGCATCGTATATGAGGCCACCAACATCGCGTCCTGGAAAGAAGTGCACCTGAAAGACCTTCTGGAGGCGCGCTTCGACATACCCGCGAGCGTGAACAACGATGCCAACTGCTTTGCCCTCGGAGCAGCCGCAAGACTTGAGGACCGCCCCAGCGTTGTAGCAGGAGTCACCCTCGGAACCGGCACCGGACTCGGAATCATGAACGAGGACGAACTGCTCTGCGGCGAGAACTGCGGTGCGGGCGAGCTTGGCTCCGCCCCGTACAACGGCAAGGACTACGAGTCTTTCTGCTCCAAGAAGTTCTTTACAGACTTTGGCTGGAGCCCCAAGGAGGCCAGCGCAGCTGCAGAAGCCGGAGATCAGAGGGCCCTTGACTTTTTCGACGAATTCGGGCATCACCTCGGAACCTTTCTGTCTATTGTGCTCTACGCATACGACCCCGGCTGCATAGTGCTGGGCGGCGGCATTGCCAATACGTACAAGCACTTCAAGGACTCTATGCATAAGTCTCTAAGCAACAGCTATCCTTACCGCCATGTGCTGGACAAGCTGGTCATTCAAGTAATGCCGCAGGAAGACGTAGCCCTGCTCGGCGCATCTCTACTTAACTAACAGCCATGAAACGATTCCTCAGCATAATTTCAATACTCTGCCTTGCCCTCGCAGCTCAGGCCCAGGAACTCAGCTCCTGGAAGATGCAGCGCCGCGGCGAGGCCAAGTCTTACGACGTAACCGTCCCCTGCACCGTAGCCGGAGCCCTCAACGAGGCCGGCGTTCTGTGCAACGGCGAAGCTCTGGAAGGGCTCAACTACAAAAGCATAGACAAGAGCCTCTTCGACAGCCCCTGGGTATTCAGCACCACCTTCCCTACCGCTAAAGGGATGAAGCACGTGCTTCGATTTGAGTCGCTAGGATATTCCGCCGAAATCAAGCTCAACGGCAACATAATCGCTGCTGCCGATACTACCGTGGGTCCTTTCTGCGTTCGCGAATTCGATGTAACCACGTTACTTGCCAAAAAGCAGAACAAGCTGCAGGTTACCGTGTTCAAGGCTCCCGCCAAGTCCCTCAACCACGGCTACGTGGACTGGAACCCCAGGCCGGTAGACGAGAGCATGGGCATCCTGCGCAAGGTGGAGCTCATCACTACGCCCGACGTGCAGGTGCAAGACGTTTTTGTGAAGCCGGAGGTGAATCCGGAAGACCTCAAGCATGCGTCTATCACTGTAGTTACCACCCTGGTAAACCATTCAGACTCATCAATCAAAGGCGTATTGCAGGGTGTTTACGACGGAGGCGGCTATCGCAAGGATGTAGAACTTGCGCCCCGCGAGACCAAGGTGCTCAGCTTCACTGAGGAGATTCGCCATCCCCGCATCTGGTGGAGCCGCGACCTGGGCAAGCCGGAAATGTACACCCTCAAGAGCTCGTTCCTGAGCGGAGGCGACAAAGTATCGCACAGCAAGAGCGTGCGCTTCGGCCTGCGCAATATAAGCTCACGCATCACCGACAGAGGGCATCGCCAGTTTACTCTCAACGGCCGCGACGTACTCGTGAAATCGGCCGGATGGACAGACGATATCTTCATGCAGGACACGCACAATCGCATACGTGCACAAGTCGAATATGTAGCAGACATGGGCCTCAACAGCATACGCTTCGAGAACGTATGGGGCAAAGATGACTACGTGTACGACTGCTGCGACGAGCTCGGCATCCTCGTAATCATGGGCTTCAGCTGCCAGTGGGAATGGAAAGACTACTGCGGCTACGACGAGGTTAGAGGCTTCGGCTGCATCAACACGCCCGAGGCCGAGGTGCTCGCAGCCCGCTACTTCCACGACCAGATACTGCGCCTGCGCAACCATCCTGCCATGATCTGCTGGCTCACCGGAAGCGACCGCATCCCCAACGCAAGGCTGGAAGAGGAGTACATGAAAGCGTATGAGAAGCTGGAATACCGCCCGTACGTGTGCTCTGCAAAGGGACTGAGCAGCAAATTCGGAGGCCCGTCGGGCATGAAGATGGAAGGGCCCTACGAATATGTAGCGCCTGACTACTGGTACCTGGACCGCAAGCACGGCGGAGCCTACGGCTTCAACACAGAGACCGGCATAGGCACCAACATTCCCCAGCTCGAATCTGTGCGGCGCATGGTTGGAGCCGATCACCTCTGGCCGCTGGATGAAGTGTGGGACTACCATTGCACCGCTTCCTCGTCGCACATGAACAACACCTCCGTGATAATGAGCACGGTGAGCGGCGAATACGGCAAGCCGGAGAACATAGAAGACTTTATGCGCAAGGCCCACGCAGTAGATTACGACGGCACCCGAGCAATGTACGAGGCATTCCGCTGCAACGTGCATAAGACCACCGGAATTGTACAGTGGATGCTGAATTCCGCATGGCCCTCGCTTTACTGGCAGCTGTACGACTGGTACATGGTACCCACCGCCGCTTACTACGGCACCAAGAAGGCCTGCGCTCCCCTGCAGCTTGTCTATAACTTCAAAGATCGCTGCGTTTACAGCGTAGATGACGCTGTGTCTGGCTGCGAGCTTCCCGTACGCATGAAGGTTTACGGCCCCGACGGCAAGCTCACCCGCAGCGAGGCTGCGGTAGCGAAATTCCGCCGCCGCAGCCCCAGGAAGGTGTTTGAGAACATTGAAGGCCCCTGCTTCGTGAGCCTGGAAGTGCTCGACAAAGACGGCAAGCGCATAGCCGACAATTTCTACTGCATCCCGGAAGAATATACAGACTACAATTGGAAGAAGACCGACTGGTGCGGTACCCCTATAAATAGGTATCCCGACCTGAACTTCGTGTCTGCTCTTCCGGCTACCCAGCTTTCCATGCAGACCAAGGCCGTGAAGGGAGGCTATGAGGTGAGCCTGGGCAACAACAGCGAAGTGATTGCCTATCAGAATATTCTCAAGGCCAAAGACAAGGACGGGCAGCTCATACCAGCCGTCATCTGGTCAGATAACTTTGTAACTCTGTGCCCCGGAGAAAGCAAGACGCTCAAATGCCGCCTCCCCGAGGGATGCAGCAGCGCAGTCCTCTCCCTGGAGGGGTGGAACGCCAGTGCAGAGATGGTGCACTCGCCCGACTCGCTCTCACGCGACCGTTCGCGCTTTGCCACCTACAACTTCAGCAAGGACGACCAGTACACCAAGGACGAGACCTACGATGTAGTATCCGTGCAGCAGCCTAAAGGCAAGAAAGTCAAGAACATAATCTTCATGATAGGAGACGGGATGGGCTTCGAGCAGGTGAGCTGCGGCTGGGTGTGCAACGGTGGCAAACTCAACATGGAGCAGATGCCCTACTTCGGCACCTCACGCACCTACGCTTATGACGCCCTTATCACCGATTCCTGCGCCGGAGGCACTGCGCTGGCTATCGGAGAGAAGACAAGATACCGCTACATAGGCCTGGATAAGGACGGCAACCCGGCAGAATCCACTCTCAAGGCGGCACAGAAAAAGGGCAAGAAGACAGGCGTTGCCGTGGTCTGCCGCATCAATGACGCCACGCCCGCCGACTTCTGCGGCCACTCCCCCACCGTACGTGACGAGGAAGGCCTTGCTGCCCAATATATAGATTCGGGCGTAGATTTCATTGCCGGCGGCGGCCTGCAGTTCTGGACCTCCCGTTCCGACGGCCGCAACCTCGTAAGCGAGATGCAAGGGAAGGGCTACACCTTCGTAGATAAGTTGGAAGACATTCGCGGCGCTCGCGGCGACAAGTTCCTGGGCTTATTCGGTCCCCTGGACCTGCCTCCGTGCACAGAGCGCGGCCCCGTACTCCAGGAATGCACCATGAAGGCCATAGAGATGCTCGACAACCCCAAAGGTTTCTTCCTCATGGTAGAAGGCTCGCAGATAGACGATTACGGGCATCGTCACAAGATAGGCCAGGTGGTGGAGGAACTCTTCGACTTCGACCGCACCGTAGGCGAAGTGCTCAAATGGGCAGAGAAAGACGGGCAGACCCTCGTAGTTGTGACGGCCGACCACGCCTGCGGAGGCCTCACCCTGCTCAAGGGTAGCCTTGAGGAGCGCACTGTGCAGGTGAACTTCTCTAGCAAGGGGCATAACGGAATACTTGTGCCGGTATATGCGTACGGTCCTCATGCAGAAGACTTTGCAGGCATACATGAAAACGCGGAGATAGGTCAACTGGTTCTTAAATACATTAAATGATGAAGCTCTTGATTACACTTCTGGCTACTGCCCTCATCAACATCATTCCTGAACCCGTATCCGTACAGGTTCAGGATGGCTGCTTTGATATATCCAAGCATCCAAACCGCGTACAATGCAAGATAGACCCGGCCTCGGGGATAGCTCCCGAAGGGTACAGGCTGAGTGTCAGCCGCAAGGGAGTAAAGATTCTCTCTTCCGACGAGGCCGGCGCATTCTACGCCAGGCAGACCCTCGCCCAGCTGGTGCAGCCGGACGGTACCGTACCCTGCGTAGTCATCAACGACTACCCCAGGTTCCGTTGGCGCGGCTTCCATCTTGATCCCTGCCGCCACTTTATGTCTGTAGAAGATGTCAAGAAGCAGATTGACGTGCTGTGCCAGTACAAAATCAACCGCATGCACTGGCACCTCACCGACGACCAGGGCTGGCGCATAGAAATCAAGAAGTATCCCAAACTCATGGAGGTTGCAGCATGGCGCACGGAGTTTGACGGCAGCGTGCACGGCGGATACTACACCCAGGAGCAGATTCGCGAGGTGGTGGCTTATGCGGCAGAGCGCTTCGTAACCGTTGTCCCCGAAATCGAAATGCCGGGCCATGCCATATCGGCTATCCGCGCTTACCCGTGGCTCAGCTGCACCGGCGAGGAGGTGAAGACCTTCTACACCTGGGGCACCCCGGACATAGCTCTGTGCGTGGGTAAAGATTCCACCTTCGAGTTCCTTGACGACGTGATTTCCGAGGTGGTGGAGCTCTTCCCCAGCGAGTATATACATATAGGTGGCGACGAATGCCGCAAGAACCGCTGGGAAAACTGTCCTCACTGCCAGGCACGCATCACAGAACTCGGTCTAACCAAAGACGAGAAGGGCACGGCGGAGGAGAAGCTGCAAAGCTATGCCGTACACCGCATGGAGGGCATTCTTGCCAAGTACGGACGCAAACTTATAGGCTGGGACGAGATTCTTGAGGGCGGCCTGAGCCCCAACGCCACCGTGATGAGCTGGAGAGGCGAAGAGGGTGGAATAAAGTCGGCGGCCGACGGGCACGACGTAATCATGACCCCGAGCAGCGGAGGCATGTACTTCGACGCCTTCCAGGGCGACCCCAAAGCGGAGCCGCACACCATCGGGCACTACACCCTGCTGGAAACGGTCTATAACTACAATCCGGTACCCTCGGAGCTCCTCAAGAACGGCAAGGCCCACCACGTACTGGGCGTGCAGTGCAACAATTGGTCGGAGTATATGTACGAGCCATGGCAGCGCGAATACATGCTCTTCCCGCGTGCATTCGCCCTTGCAGAGATTGCATGGACACCGCTGGAGCGCAAGAACTGGGAGAGCTTCAGCAGGCGCGTAGATTCTGCATGCCAGAGGCTCGACGAGCGCGGCATCGTGTACCATATTCCACTGCCCGAGCAGCCAGGCGGATCGTGCAGCAATCTGGCCCTCATAGACAAGACCAGCGTAGAACTCTGCACCACCCGCCCGGAGCGCATAGTTTATACCCTGGACGGCAGCGAGCCCACCGCAGCATCGGCTGAATACAAGGAGCCGCTCATTTTTACCGATAGCGCAGTGCTCAAGACCGCGTCCGTTACATCCTACGGCCGCCTGAGCAACGTACGTACCATAAATATAAATAAGATGCAGCCCATGGCGGCAATGTCGGAGTCCGATGTGTTCTCCGGAATCAAGGCCCGCCGCACAGATGGCAAGTTCCTGACTATCGGTGATTTGGAGGGTTGCAATTGGGTAGAACTCCAGAATCCTCTGGGGCGCCTGCGCGACCTGGTAACCCTGGAGCCGTACAACCGCAACCTGCCAGACTCCACACGCTTCTACGCAGCCGAAGCAGAGTGCTGCTTCAAGGTGCGCAAGACTGGCGTTTACCGATTCTCTTCTGATACAGATGCCGTGTATATCGACGGCAAGCTCATTATAGATAACTCTCGCGAGCCCGTAAAGCGCTATTCGCGCAACGACACTGAGCTGGCGCTCGAAGCCGGAATCCACAAGGTCAAGGCGGTATTTATCTTCAATGTGGTGGGCGGCTGGAACGACCTCCGCAACAAGACCGACGTAGCAATACGCCGTGCAGGCGAAGAGGAATGGAGAACAATAAAACCCATTAGTCTATGATAAAGAAACTCAGTATATTGCTCTGCGCTGCATTCCTGGCCATAGGAGCCTGCGACAAAGAAAGTAACGGAGGTTCTGTAGTGCCACCGCCACCCCCCTCCGGAGGCGGAGACGAGCAGCAGGGCGGAGAAGGTGAAGGCGGGGAAGAAAAACCTGATACCGGGAAAGCCGAATTCCCTTGCACCGATATTGGTCAGACTCCTATTGTACTCACCTACTTTACCGAGTACAACACAGAGCTGCCCGACCCTAGCATTTTAACCCACATCAATTACGCCCACGGCCGCTTCGGCAATCCTTCTACCGGCGACGGCGGAATAGTGATAACCGAATCTGAGAAGGCCCCAATAAGCAAGGTGGTAGCCCTCAAGAGCGTAAACCCCAAACTCAAAGTCTGTCTGATGATAGGCGGTTGGGGAGGCCACGCTGACGGCTTCTCCATGATGGCCCGCGACGCCGCCAAGCGCACTGCGTTCTGCCAGTCGGTGAAGGAACTTCTGGACTATCACAAGCTCGACGGCGTAGATATAGACTGGGAGTACCCTACCCAGAGCGCCGACGGAGAAACCGGCTGCGACCCTTCCGATACTCAGAATTTCAACCTGGTACTCAAGGAGTTACGTGAAACTCTGGGCACAGATAAGATAATCTCCTTTGCATCCTCTTCCAGCGCCAAGTACGTAGATTGGAAGACCGCAATGCAATACATGGACTACGTGAACGTGATGACCTACGACATGGGGGCCGCGCCCAACGGGCACAACTCGCCCCTGCACAAGAGCGCCATGTTCAACCAGCGCAGCTGGGACGAGAGCGTAGCGGCCCACGTAAAAGGCGGCGTGCCCAAAAACCGCCAGGTGATGGGTATCCCCTGCTACGGCAAGGCAAAGAAAGACCCCTCCGCTGCAGAGAAGATTTTCGATTACTCCGTTAAGTACAACGAGATAAACGACATCCTTGTAAAGGGTACCTACAAAGGCAAAAAGCTGGCCCGCCCCGTTTACAGAAGATGGGAAGAGACTTCTAAGGTGCCCTATCTGGTAGATGCTGGCGGAGTGAACGTGCTCTCTTACGACGACACAGAGTCTGTAACTGCAAAGGGTGAATACATCAAGACCGACGGAGAACTCGGCGGAATGTTCTGGGAATACCGCTACGACGACGCAGAGCGTTCCCTCATCAAGTCCCTGGTAAGAGTGCTCTACGGAAAAGATACCGTTTTACAATAAATATCTAATAATACTAACCATTAACTATTCAACATGAAACTTAAAGCAGTACGATTCTCAACGCTGGCCGCACTGGTCTGCACGGTACTGTGCCTGACGGGCAGCGGGGGCGCATTTGCGCAGTCCCGAGGCTTCACCGTGAAAGGCAAGGTTCTGGACAACCAGTCGCTGCCGGTAATCGGTGCAGGCGTGACCATCAAGGGCACGACTACCGGCGTCGCAACGGGACTGGACGGAGAGTTCTCCATGACCGTCCCTGACGAAAATACCGTACTGGTCGCCGTTTCGCTCGGCTACACAGCAAAAGAAGTGAAGGTGGGCAAACAGCGCGATCTGGTAATTATTCTCGATGAGGACTCCGAGTCGCTCGAGGCTACCGTAGTGGTGGCCTACGGTACTCAGAGAAAGGCAACCGTTACTGGAGCCCTTACCACCATCGACTCCAAGGCTCTCGTAAAGGCGCCTGTGGCCGACGTCACCAACGTGCTCGCCGGCCAGATGCCCGGTGTGTCAACCGTTCAGGAGACCGGACAGCCCGGTGACGACTACGCCAAGATTTACATCCGTGGTGTGAGTTCGCTCAACGAGAGTGCCTCTACTCCCCTTATTCTGGTAGATGGCGTGGAGCGTCCGCTCAACACCGTAGACCCCAACGAAATCGAAAGCCTCTCCGTGCTTAAGGACGCAGCCTCCACGGCAGTGTTCGGTGTGCGAGGCGCCAACGGTGTGATTATCGTGACCACCAAGCGTGGCGACGCCGGCAAGCCAAAGATTTCTGCAAGCTCCATCACTGGTCTGCAGGTGCCTCTGGCTTATGTAACACAGGTCTCCAGCTACGACTTTGCCCGCTACTTCAACGTCTGGAAGTGGAACGACGGTTTCAGCGACTTCTTCTCGGACGAAGCAATCGAGGCATACCGCACCGGCTCCGACCCTCTTATGTATCCCGACGTGCGCATGAACGAGGTGATGTTCCGCAAGGCCTTCATGCAGACCAAGAACAACATCAACATCTCCGGCGGTTCAGACAAAGTACGTTACTTTGTATCAATGGGTTACATGTTCCAGAACGGTCTGCTCAAGCAGATGCCCGGTCTGGAATACGACAACAACTACTCCTACAACCGTTATAACTACCGCGCCAACCTGGACTTCAAGCTCACGGAAACCACCGACATGAAGTTCAACATCAGCGGAGTTATCGGCAACCAGCATGAGCCTATCTCTACCCAGAGCGACATCTGGCTCAAGACTCTCATCTGGACGCCGCCTGTTACCTCACCGGGTATTCTCAACGGATTCCCTTATACCACGGTTGCAGATAAGGTGCTTCCGGCCCTTACCACCTGGAATGCTTACGCTTACCTTTACGACACAGGTTATACAGATAAGTACAAGACCACCCTGGGCATGGACATGACCATCACCCAGCGCCTGGACTTCCTCACAGAAGGCCTGAGCGTGGGCGTAAAGGGCAGTTACGACACCTCCATGTCTATTACCAAGAAACATACCGGAGGAGGCCCTATACACCAGACGGTAACTTATGCATCGTGGCTGGACTCCACTATGGATCCAAACGATCCCGACTTCGACCGTACCATCGTTTATACCCTTGGCTCCGGCGTACGGACTCCTCTGAGCTATTCTGAGTCTCACGACGACGACAAGGCCTGGTACCTGGAAGGACGAGTAGACTACAACCGCAAGTTCGCAGGCAAGCATGCCGTTAGCGGACTGCTGCTCTACAACCAGAGCCGCGACTACTATCCCAGCAAGTTCAGCTGGCTGCCGCGCGGTTACGTGGGATTCGTGGGCCGTGCAACATACGGTTACAAAGACAAGTACCTCATAGACGTGAGCGCCGGATACAACGGCTCCGAGAACTTCGCTCCCGGCAAGACCCGTTACGGCTTCTTCCCTTCGCTCTCCCTGGGTTGGGTAATCAGCGAGGAACCTTGGATGAAGAAGGCGACCTGGATAGACTACCTCAAGCTCAGAGGTTCCATAGGAAAGGTTGGTAACGATATAGGTGACAACCGATTCATGTATATGGAAGGCACCTGGAACGACGCCGGTTCTTACTACTTCGGCAACACCAACTCCGGCGGAGTTCCCCGCTACGAGCAGGGCACAATAGGCAACAGCACCGTTACCTGGGAAACCTCCGTAAAGAGCAACGTGGGTGTGGACTTCGAGTTCTTCAACAAACGGCTCCACTTCTCCGGAGACCTTTTCCACGAGTATCGCTCGGGAATTCTGGTTTCCCCTACTTCGCTCCCTACCATCATTGCCATCAATCTCCCAAACATGAACCTCGGAGAGGTTGAAAACAACGGTTACGAAATCGAACTCGGTTGGCGCGACCATATCGGTGACTTCACCTACGACCTCAACGCCAACATAACCTTCGCCCGCAACAAGATTATCAACATGGACGAAGTAGAACCTCTCTACGAGTATCAGAAGCAGACAGGCGGCTCTACACACCGCTACAAAATGTACGAGTACGTGCGTCTGTACCAGAAGAGCGACTTCTACATCGACGAGAACGGCATACAGAGGCTCAAACCCGAGCTTCCTCAGCCCAACCAGACAGTCTATCCCGGAGATGCAATGTACGCCGACCTTAACGGAGACCATATCATAGACGGAAACGACTGGCGTTACAACGGTTACCCCGACCGTCCCGAATATGTGATAGGTTCTAACTGGAAGTTTGGATGGAAGGGGTTCAACCTCACCCTCAACTGGGTTGGAGCTACCAACGTAAACCGTAAGTTGTTCTCCGACTACTACGTACCTTTTACCAGCTCTTCCCACGGCCGAGGCCTGCTTCAGTACCTTGCCGACAATTGCTGGATAGACAACGACAATCCATGGGTTCCCGGCCGCGAAGACGGCACCCTGCCGCGTTTTACGCATACCAATTACGAATGGAACTCATATCTGTCTTCTCTTACAGTACAAGATGCAAGTTATGTGCGTCTGAAGAGCGCCAGCTTCGGTTATACCTTCTCAAGGGGTAAACTCATGGAGACCCTGGGAATCCGCGCCCTGAGCCTCATGTTTACGGGATACAACCTATTTACATTGTCTCCCATGACTCTTCAGGACCCGGAAGCCCTGTCTGACACCTCCAAGGGTAGTTATCCTCTCGTAAAGACCTACAACCTTGCATTGAACGTAACCTTCTAAACCGGAGACAATATGAAAAAGATATTTACACTTCTCTCGATTGTCCTTCTGGGCGCGTGCCTGGGCGTTTCCTGCGAAAGCCTGAAGCTTGGCGACGAAGGCCTGAGCAAGGCTCCCGAGACTTCCGGAGCAACGCTCGACACACTCTTTGCTTCCCTCAAAGATGCCGACAAGGTGCTCACCACAGCATACTACTATCTGCCTTACGGCCTCAACACAGAGCTGGACAGCAAACTCGGCTCCGAAATTCTGGAATCCATTACAGACCATTTCGTATCCAAGAAGAGTACCGAGGGCAACGGCCCCATAAACCTCTATTACAACGGAGGTCTGAGTGCCAGCATTAGCGGCGACGTGGTTGGAGGTGAAGCCTACCGCTTCGGCGGCAGCTCCAGTAAAACAGAAAAGGACTACACCGCAATACGTTACGCTTGGTTCTTCCTGGAGAATGCAGACCGCATCCCCGACGGAACAAAGACAGAGATAGACCGCAAGAAAGCGGAGGCCAAGATGTGCATAGCCATCGCCTACGCCAACATGTTCCGCTATGTAGGCGGCGTACCTCTGATAGACCACACAGTAGATCTGGACCAGGAGCTCAAATTCCCCCGCGCTACTTTTGCACAGACCGTAGATTACATAGTACAGCTATGCGACGAAGCGGCAAAGGATCTCCCCTGGTCTGTAGGAGCCACAGAAAGCGGACGCCTCACCAAGGCAGCAGCCCTGGGACTCAAGCTTCGCGTACTCTGCTTTGCAGCCTCTTCTACCTTCAACTCAGACACCCCCTGGCACCCCGACGCTGCCGATTGGGAGAACATGGGCAAATATGTTCGCTACGGCCAGCACTACGACCAGGGCCTGTGGCAGAAGGCAAAAGAAGCAGCCGATGAATTCATGAGCCTGCTTGCCGTTTATGGCGGCTACGGACTCGTACAGGCAACGCCCACCGGCAAGGACCCCGTGAGCGGCCTCACTACCACGACGCCCCGCGACTACCGTCTGGCCTTCAGGAAGGCATACTACAGCCGCGAAAGCATCGAGTGCATAATCTCTATACGCAAGAGCAACAGCACGAGCTTCCACAGCAAGTACATCGACGTAATCGACAACTACACCAGCGGTGCGCCCCTGGAATATGTAAACAAGTTCCCTTGGGCAGACGGAACTCCCTTCCCAGCCGACTTCGACTGGAAGAATCCTCCGCAGCAGCCTTTCTTCGTGCCCGACCCTAACGGCACACTGAAAGTTGGTTCCGGAACCTTCACGGAGACCCGTGACCCCCGTCTGTACGAGACTGTCTGCGCCCCCGGCGACAAATGGAAGAACGGCGCTCCCGGCAAATCTTTCTACAACCACTGGAACAACCAGGGTCTGGGAACCGGATTCATTATCATGAAATATGTGCTTCAGGAGAACTCCGACCGCGACGTACCTCCTCACTGGTGCGCAATGCGCCTTGCAGAGGTCTTCCTCAATGCGGCCGAGGCCTACAACGAGGCAGACGGGGCTCCTTCCGAGCAAGCATACGCCTGGGTTAACGCAGTGCGTGCCCGCGTGGGCCTGCCAGGCCTTGCAGAAGGCATGAGCAAGGAGGAATTCCGCGCCGCCCTCATCCTTGAGCGCGAACTGGAATTCGGATTCGAGGAAGTGCGCTGGTTCGACATGGTGCGCTGGGGCCTTAAGGAGGCCTTTACCACCAGGCTCCACGGCCTTCTGTCGTGGGGTAACGACAGCCGCAATCCTACTGTCATCACCTATGGCAACCCCAACACCGGAGCAGAACCCGTTTACGATGCTCCCCAGACTCGTAAATGGTATACCGACTTCGACACTAAATGGTACCTGTGCCCCATACCCAACGAAGAGATCCAGAAGGGCTATGGCATGACACAGAATCCGGGCTGGTAAACTTAAAATGTACCCGAAGATGAAAAAAATATTGACACTTACGATTATATCGCTGCTTCTGGCCGGCTTCTCAGCATACGCCCAGAATAGCGCTGTGTCGCAGATGGACTCCATAGTCCTGGGCAACTCCTACGGCTTGTATGCGAACGGGAATGCTGCCGGCGGCTCCGAGCTCTTCGAGCGCAGCCCGGAAGTAGATATCGCAAAAGCCCTCTACGGACAGTTCTCGGGCCTGCTTGTGAAGCAAGGGACCGGCCGCAGCGAGGAAAACCAGTCCAAGCTGCGCCTCCATGGTCACAGTCCGCTCCTGTTGGTAGATGGCTTCCCGCGCGAACTGGACGACATAAACGGACTCGAAATAGAATCCATAGAAATCCTTAAAGACGCCGCTGCCGCTGCCCTGTACGGCATCAAAGGTGCTAACGGCGTGATAAACATCAAGACCAAGCGAGGCAAGGCCACTCCCCTGCACGTAACTGCAAAGTACCAGTACGGACTGGCCATGGCAACCCGCACACCTGAGTTCTCCGATGCCTATACTTATGCATATTACGTAAACCAGGCACGAGAGCTTGACGGCCTGCCCGCCCGCTACAGCAATGCAGACCTCAACGCGTTCTACGCATACACCCAGGGCTCACAGCCTGACGACGTTTATGCGTATCCCAACGTGAACTGGTGGAACCAGATTTACCGCAATCACGGAGACAACCATCGCGCAGAGTTCACGTTCACCGGCGGCAACCTCAACTTCCGTTACTTTGCAGCCGTGGATTACCTGAAAGATGACGCCATGTACATAAGGCCCGACACGGATGACCGCTACAACGCGCACGTTTACGACAACCGACTTGGCATCAGGGCAAATGTAGATGTGAACATCACCAACAGCACCGCAATGAAAGTGGGCGTAATGGCACGCCTGTCGGAGTTCAACCGCCCCAACTGGGACGAGCGCCTGGAGAAAGCGCTCTACAAGCTGCCCGCAAGCGCCTTCCCCGTTAAGCACGCAGACGGCACCTACGGCGGCAGCTCCATCTACGGTAACGTAAACCCGGTAGCCCAGCTCTTCGACACTGGCTCTCACACCTACAACCAGACCAAAGTGCTGGCAGACCTGACCTTGCGCCAGGACTTCAGCTCCCTTGTAGAGGGACTGAGCGCAGAGGCTTCCGTGGCCTTCGACTACATTGGCAAGATGACGGAAAGCGGCGAGAAAGAGTACCAGTACGCAGAGCTTGTGGGTGGTATGATGCAGCGCTACGGCATCAATTCCAAGGTTGTAGAGTTCAGCCACTGGTTCAACAGCCTCAGCATGAAGTTCGAGCTGAATGCACGGGTTAATTACTCCCGCAGCTTCGGCAAGCACAAAGTTGGAGCAAACCTGGGCTATCGCCAGCGCTCATGGATCGAGAACAGCCGCAACGGCTCATCCAAGACACAGGAACTCATTGCCACAGCCAGCTACAACTGGAACGACCGCCTATTTGCAGACGCAGTGGTGAACTATTCCGGCTCGGCATATCTGGCTCCCGGCAAACGCTTCAATTTGTATCCCGCTCTGAGTCTGGCCGGTATCGTTTCTACAGAACCGTACATTAAGGTTTACGCCTCCGGAGGCCTTTCCGGCTCCGACGGAGACCTGTACCACGAACTCTGGCGCCAGGCTTATGGCTCTTCCAACGGCCACAGTTACAACTTCGGAGCTAACGTTTCCGGTTACTCCGGACGCGCCGAGGGCTCCATGGCAGCTCTGACTCTGGCTCCCGAGAGGGCTCTCACCCTGAACGGCGGAGTAGAAACCAAGCTGTTCAAGAACCGCCTGCGCGCAAGCGCCGAGGCATTCTGGGAAGACCGCACCAATATCCTTGTAGAGCCTTCCAATGTGTCCGGTATCCTGGGTATAGACCTCAAGGAGCAGAGCATTGGTGAGTATAAATACAATGGTATAGACCTCAGCCTTGCATGGAACGACAAGCTCGGGGACTTCGAGTATGGAGTTTATGGAAACGCCGGCTGGCTGTTTACTGAGGTAGTAGATGACGGCCAGGCATACCAGCAGTACTCCTACCTCTACCACAAGGGCAACCCCGTGGGGCAGTACTATGGTCTTGAGGCTATTGGATTCTTCCAGGACCAGGCAGATATTAACAACTCCCCCAAGCAGACCTTCGGCGACGTAAAGCCCGGAGACATCAAGTATAAAGACCAGAACGGAGACGGAGTCATCAATAACGAAGACCGCGTGAAGATGTTCGGCTCTACCACTCCTATGCTGCAGTACGGATTTGGTCTCCACGCCGGATGGAAGGGGCTTAAGATTTATGCAGACTTCCAGGGCGTAACGGGCGTTACCCTTAGCCTGCTGGATTCTCCTCTGTATCAGCCTATTGCCAACAACTACACCATCTCCAACACTTTCCTGAAGCGCGAGACCCCCTGGACTCCGGATAATGCCGACAAGGCCACAATGCCGCGCCTCACTACGGAAGGTGGAGAGAACAACTTCCGTACAAGCAATCTTTGGCTGCGTGACGGCTCGTTCTTGAAGCTGCGCAACGTGGGTATTTCCTACACCATCCCCAAGAGCGCGCTCAAGCTTTGCGACGCCACCGTATCTGTAAACGGCACCAACCTCTTCTGCTTCGACAACATACAGTTTGCCGATCCCGAGCAGCTCGGAGCCTATTATCCCACTACCAGAGTTTTCTGGGCAAGCGTAAAGTTCAACTTCTAAACCGGGAAACGTTATGAAAAAGTTATTTTACCTTCTGACCGCCGCCCTGCTGCTTGCAGGCTGCAATTTCCTGGATTTTGACGAGACCTCCGGCGACTACACCCGCGAAGACATGTACAAGAGCTACGATAACATCCAGAAGATGCTCACCAACATCTACGGTTACATGCCTTCCAAGGACATCGTAGATGTGTCCGACGCAATGCGCGAGTGCGGATGTGACGACGCCGAATTCGGCGACCCCGACGCTTCTGTGCAGCGCTTCGGCAACGGCAACTGGAGCGCCATCACTACCGTAGATACCAAGTGGAGCTTGTACAACGCTATCCGCAGTGCCAACGAGTTCCTGGAATCTATAAAGACGGTAGACCTGTCTGTGAACCAGTACGATAACAGGTACGGCCAGTGGATGGAGCACATCGCGCTATATCCTTATCAGGCACGAGCCTTGAGGGCATACTACATATTCGAGCTTGCCCGCCGCTACGGCGACATTGTCATGCCCACCACCATGCTCAGCATAGAAGAAGCCAATTCCATGGCAAAGACCCCCTTCGATGAGGTAATCGACTTCGTGGTCTCCGAGTGTGATGAGTGCGCCCAGAATCTTCCCGATTCCTACATGAACATGCTCGCAAGCGAATACGGCCGCGTTACCAGGGGCTTCGCCATGGCCCTCAAGGCTAAGGCCCTCCTCTATGCCGCCAGCCCTCTGTTCAACGAGAGCGGCGACAAAACCAAGTGGCAGAAAGCCGCACAGGCCGCCAAAGACATCATGGACCTCGGGCTCTTCCGCCTGGATCCTGCCGAGAAGGCAAACAGCGCAGCCAACGCTTCTCCGGAGGTTATCTTCCAGATTCTTCGTTCCGAGAGCCAGAGCTTCGAGAAGTACAACTTCCCGGTGCGCTTCACGATGGGCCAGCGTACTTATATGTCTGGCACCTATCCCACCCAGAACCTGGTTGACGCATTCCAGACCGCAGGCGGTTACGACATAGTGCTCGGCGCAGACGGATGGCAGACAGACGACCCCAACTTCGATGTAGAGAATCCCTACGACGGACGAGACCCTCGCTTTGCCCGCACCATCCTTGCAGACGGCATGCCGTTCAAGAGTTCGGTAATCGAGACCTTCGTGGGAGGTGCAGACTATTCCGCCACCCGCCAGGACCTCGGCACCCCTACCGGCTACTACCTGCGCCGCTACATTCTGGAAGACACCGACTTCACTCCCGAGGCCAACATCAAGCTCAAGCACAGCTGGATTGTGTTCCGCTACGCAGAAGTGCTGCTGAGCTATGCCGAGGCGCTTAACGAGTATCTCGGGAATCCCGACGCAACAGACGGGCCCTTCAACATCAGCGCCCGCGCCGCCCTCAATCAGGTGCGCGAGAATGCAGGAATGCCCGGTGTTGAGGTTTCCGGCCAGGAAGCCTTCCGCAATGCCATACAGAGGGAATGGAGAGTTGAGTTCGCATTCGAAGACCACCGCTTCTGGGATGTGCGCCGCTGGAAGATTGCGGCCGACAGCCAGAAAGCAATCTACGGAGTTCAGATTCTCGCAGGTGCCGACGGCAAAGATTACAGCCGCGTGCTCGTAGAGAACCGTACATGGGCCGATCGGATGTACCTGTACCCCATTCCTCAGTCCGAACTGTTCTGCAACACCAACCTGGGGCCCCAGAATCCCGGATGGTAGTGGTTTAACCCAAAGATGAAAAGCATTATGAAAAGCATATTCAAAACAGTCCTGTACCTGGGTGCACTGCTTGCAGCCGCATCTTGCGTACTGGACCAGATAGATTCCCAGCCCACGCCGGCTCCTCGTCTGGACTGCGACGCCCTGGAGAGCTATACCATCCAGGCCAACATCCCGCAGGACATTTCGTTCAGGGTATCCTCCAATACACCTTGGACGATTACCGGATTCGAGAACGAGGCTTGGATAAGCGTATCGCCAGTTTCCAGCGCCGTTTCCAGCTTGTCTGAAGATATCCGCATCCAGACGGTTGTGAACCCCGACGCTCTCGACCGTTCTGTAACCCTCAGTATCCGGAGCGAGAATTCCGATCTCGTCCGCAAAGTGCTCATCACCCAGCTGCGCCAGCCGTCGCTCGTGGTGATTCCCATTGCAGATACAGAACTTCTGCCGGTTGCCGGCGGCACCAAAGATTTCCAGCTAGAAACCAATATCGACTGGGAAGCTAAAGCTGCCGACCCTTGGCTCAGCCTCAACCCCGCAAAGGGAAGCTCAGATGGCACCATACAGTCATTCACAGTCACTGCTACCGCAGAGGCCAACAGCTCCATCAAGCGCAGCACTACTGTAACAGTTACGGCCGCAGACCAGAAATACGAGTTCCTCGTAAGGCAGAACGGCCAGTCGCTCGAATTCGTGGGTATCGACGAGACTACCGAGCTAGACCGCAGGGGCGGAGAGCTGATGATTGATGTGGATGCTACCATGGACTGGAAGGTCGAGTGCGACAACTCGGAATTCAGCGCAGAGAAAGTCGGGGACGACAAGATAAAACTCAGCATCCCCTGGAACAAGTATTTCAAAGAGCGCAAAATCAAACTGACCATCAAGCCCACCGCCAGTGCAGACGAGAGCATCAGCCGCTCGGTAGAGCTCAAGCAGGGCATCAACTTCAGCTTCTCCGGCAACTGCGAAGTGCAATCGGACGGCAGCGTGAAGATTTATACCGACAAGGTCTCGAAGGTCAGTACTCTGGACGACTTCCGCTACGTATCTATAGTGCTCACTATGGGCCAGGTTGCATTTGGCGACAAGGCTCGCATGTGGTGCGCAGTGAATGCCGACGGCTGCAACATCTACAGCCAGATTGGCCTGGGCGACAATGTGCGCCTGCGCCAGGACGGCTCGCTGACCGTCACCCATAAGCCTAATGGCGATGCAGTTTCTACCTATCAGAACGTCTCGCTCAACGGCATCGACAAAGCCGCACTGAACGCCATGAAGGAGTATCGCTTCGAGGTACTGCCGCAGCTTAGCGCCGATCCCGACTATCCGGGCGTATGGTGGCATGTGGTGAACTTCTGGTACAACGGCGTTCTCAACACTACCCTGAACTACCGTTCCGTGTTCGCCGACAACCCCGAGGCCGCAGGCAAGTACTGGTTCGGCACCGACAAGGCCACCACGGACGGCACCTGGTACATAGTGAAGTCTTGCGAACTGACTGTCCTCTAATTAAAACGGTGACACAATGAAAAAGACCTTATATATCATTCTGGCAGGATTCGCCCTCATGGCGGGACTGTCGGCCTGCGAGGAAAAACCTGCCGAGCCCATAGATACCGTTGAGCTCCGCTATCGCGCCAACGACAAATATGAGCTTGACGCCATTTCCCCGCAAGCATTTACAATCGTAGTAAAGTCCACCAAGCCCTGGACCGTACAGAGCAAACACCCGGACTGGTGTATAATCAGCGAAGAAGAGGGTGAAGCCCAGCCTGAAGAACTGGTACACGTGGGCAAAGGCGAGAATACCAACATCAAGGTTCAGTATTACGACAATACCGACCTTGACGACCGCACAGACCAGATAGTGATTGCCAGCGACGGTTTTGTTGGCAAGACCGTAATGGTGTACCAGAAGGGTACCGCTTTCCTCCGTGTCCCGGAAGACGAGCAGGCCCTTATGCTGGACAAATCCGGCGGAGAAGTATCATTCAGCGTCATCTCCAACCAGCCATGGAGCACTAAGGTTATTGAGGGCGAGTGGATTACAATTGCCAACGGTGCTACCGGTGAGAAGAACGGTACCGTTACCCTGAGCGCTCCGGACAATACCGGAGAAATGCGCTATGGCGCCGTGGCTGTTTACGACCGCAACGGCGAGGAGCGCGCCATCATCAGGCTTACGCAGGACGGCGTGCTGCTGGATCCGGAAGCTCTTGAGGTCCGCGCCGGCTACGATCAGGAATCATCTTCGCTGCTGGTATCGTCCAACACTAAGTGGACAGCTGCTAAAGGCAGCAGCGCAGATACCTGGTTCGAAATCCTGAACCCCGACGGACACGACGGAGACGGTACCCTGAACCTCAAGTTCCAGGACAACTCTGCGGGCAGCTCGCTCCGCATAGGAAGCATCACCATCAGCTCTGTAAGCGCCAACGAGTCAGACCCCAAGGTGCAGAAGACCATCATAGTGAAGCAGGCCTATCCTATTGCTCCCGAGCGCCATATTGTAGATAACGCAGAAATTGGATTATGGAAGTCCGACTGGGACAACGCTCCTGTTTATACCAGTGGGGTGGGTGCATTGTTCGAGGCCAGATGTCGTCTGAACCGCAGCTCCATGCCTTTCGGTACTTACACCTTCCACTGGAAAGACCTTAGCCTGGGATCCGGTGAAGGACTTCGCGTAAGGCACTGGTTCTGCTTCAGCGAAGGATGCGAGCTCAAGGCTGACATTCGTCCGGCAGACGGGAAGATAGGTTATGAATTCAACGCTGCAGGCGACGGCAACAAGCCCACTGTGAGCTCATTTACAGACCTGGACTTCTCTCAACCTGTGGATATCACCTACAAGTTCGACCCGAGCGGCGCTACTTATTGCCATGTCACATACTTGGTGAATGGAGTAGAAGCCGGAAGCTTCGACACCTCCGAGAGCCTGCTCCGCACCGTTACCTGGGGCGCCGATATCAACATGTACATTGGTGCAGACAAGACCGGCAGCGCAGTGCTC
Source organism: uncultured Bacteroidales bacterium (assembly GCA_946410455.1). Lineage (GTDB taxonomy): Bacteria > Bacteroidota > Bacteroidia > Bacteroidales > UBA932 > Cryptobacteroides. The sequence goes on along the minus strand of CAMKAJ010000001.1, from coordinate 97,652 downwards.
GAATGGTATGAATACACCAAACCCATTGACTGGGGAGAATAATCTTAAAAGGAAGACATTATGAAAAAGATTTATAGACTGGCCCTCCTTTTGACCGCTTTCCTCACTTATGCCTGTGTAGAGAAGCCGCAACCCGAACCGGAGCCCGAGCCGGAACCCGTAGTGGAGCCTGTTACACTCCAGCTTACGTTTGTGCTGCCCGAAGGCGCTGAGAAAAGCGCCTGGGTGGCCGGCGACGAGATTGTAGTGCATGGCGAATACGCAGCGCAGCAAGTTGTGGTAAAGCTTTCCGCAGCGGATATTAAAGCCGACGGCAAGAGCGCCTCGCTCGAGGTCGAAGGCCTGTATCCTTACGAGCGCGAAGACTGCGCAAGCTCGCTTTATGCAGCCTACCCCGCCTCTTGCGTAGATAACCTTAAGCACTGCTTCTTTTACAGCAAGTTCAATACAACTTCCACTGAAATTCTTGCGGCATGCAACGATGCGTCCAACACCTTCCACTTCCAGGAATTGTTAAGCAAACTTAGCTTCAATACCGGAGACGAGGTTTACGACTCATTCACCATCATGACCACCAAGAAGGAGAATCTGGGTTACGGATTCATGCAGGTAAAGCTCACAGACAAAGAGCAGAACCTCAAGCAGTACGCCGGCGATCCCATCATAGAGCTGGATCTTGCGTCGGGAAAGGCCGACAATACTGTGTACCTCCCGGCCAATACCGATATCTCTAAAGGTTTCACCATCAAGTTCCGCAAGAATGGCGACTTTGTGAAGGCCTACTACTACAAGGAGTCACTCGCATTTGAAGGGGCGCAGACTATAGACCTCGGCAATATCTCCGCTGAGGTTAAAGACTACGTAAACCCGTTCTCGGACGATGTGCGCGACCTCGACACCAACGGCAATGCAAACTGCTATATCGTCTCCGAGCCCGGAAAATACAAGTTCAAGGCCGTTCTTGGCAACATCTCTACTTCATTCTTTGAAGATGTTGCAGACGCTGTAGTGCTTTGGGAGACCTGGAACAATGCAGAAGAAGTGGTGCCTGGCAGCGTGGTTGCCTCGGCGACCTTTGCAGAAGACTACATCATCATCAAGACTCCGGACGAACTGCATTCCGGCAACGCCGTAGTGGCAGCACACAAAGAGAGCGGCGAGATAATGTGGAGCTGGCATATCTGGATTCCCCAGGTTACCGTGACTTCCGATTCTTACGGAGACATTATGGGAGCTCCCCTGATGAACCTCAACCTCGGCGCGCTGGTAGAAACCCAGGCCGCCGCAGAGCCGGTAGATCCTCTGTCCTATGGTCTTGTGTACCAGTGGGGACGCAAAGATCCGTTCGTGAACTCCCATACTGCCCTGAAGAACACCCTGGCCACCTGGGCGGGGGCCGATGAAGAAGTGGCTCCCGGCCAGATTTCGCTTGCCGACGCTATTGCTAATCCCCGTCTGCTCGGCCACATAAACGACGGCAACTGGATGGATAAGGTGGACGAGACGCTCTGGAGCGACACGGAGAAAACCATCTACGACCCCTGCCCTCCGGGATACCGTGTGCCTGCCCGCAACACCAACAAGCCTTTCTGGGGCAGCAATTTAACCTCAGCGGCCGGTTGGGCTGTTGACGGTGTCAACGGCTGGCTCACCATAGGCGAACCCAAGGCTGTCTTCCCCATTGCCGGATACCGTGACGACTACAGCGTATCCGGAATGTCCAAGGTGGGAGCCCGTACTCTGTACTGGACTGCGCATGGCAGCGAGGCCAAGGCAGCTTGTGCAGACCTCCGCTACGATAAGAGTTCATTCAAGTTGGGCTCTGCTCCCAAGGCTCGTCTGGGAAGCGTCCGTTGTGTAACAGAATAGTTCTAAAGTGAAGTATTTCAAGATATTTCTCGCGGCCCTGCTGTTGGGCGTGATTGCAACTTCCTGCCAGAAAGAGGGTTCTCCGGAGCCCGATTCTGGCAGGGAGCCGCAATCGCTCACTTTCTGCTGCGTTCTCGAAGGCGACAGCAAATTGAGTATAGATGCTGCCGGCAAGACCCGCTGGGAGCCAGGCGATCAGATATTGGTGCACGGCAAGGGTTCTTCTAACCGCGCAACCGTAACGCTCACCTCCGGCAACATCAGCGCAGACGGCAAGTCTGCAACCATAACTGTAAGCGGTATAACTCCTTACGACCGCAGCGCCGACGGCATTACCAGCAGCATTTACGCTGCGTACCCCGCAGACGCCGTGAGCAGTGGCGACCTGTCATACTACACCCCGTTCAAAGACAGCAACCGCCCTCTCATGGCCGCCTACAACATAGAGGACAAGCTGATTTTCCGCAATTGCTGCGGAGTGATATCTTTCAGCGTGAGCGGCGATTACGACTCGTACCTTTTCTCAGGGAACTCCGGCGAGACGGTGGGATACGGCACCTACGAAGCTAAAATCATCTACAAGAAAGGCAAAGAGGTAGCAGAATACACGCACTATACAAAGGATCCCGCCACTGTCATCAGCGGTGCAGTCACAGCCGACGGCAGTACGCTTAATTATATCTGCCTTCCTGCCGGCGCAGACTTCAAATCGGGCTTCACGATTAAGCTTCTGAAGGACGAAAAAGCAGTAGCGCAGGCCACTACGGGCACTGCCGTCAATGTAAAGAGGAACCGCCTGTTGCCCCTGGGAGACATAGGACCGAGATTAAGCGATATCTCGTCCGGAGGCGACCAGCCGTCAGACCCCGAGGCCGAGAGGCTCGCCCGCCTGGGCCAGACTCCTATAATCAGCTGCTACTTTACGGAGTACACCTCATCCTCTGTCTTCCCCACCCTGGAAGACGTCAAGTGCTTTACGCACATCAACGTGGGCCATGCCCGCTTTGTAAACAAGACTACCGGCGACGGAGGCCTGGAGATCAAATCGCCCGGGCCCTCCTATCTCACCAAGCTGGCAGCCTACAAGAAAGATTACCCCGAGCTCAAGCTCCTGCTCTTTATCGGAGGCTGGGGCAAGAATGCCGACGGCTTCTCGCAGATGGCGCAGAGTCCCGAGAAGCGTGCGCTTTTCTGCAGCGAGTGCGTGCGTCTTTGCGATGAGTACAATCTGGACGGAGTAGACCTGGACTGGGAGTACCCCACCTACGCGGCCTCTACCAAACTGGACGACGGCACATACTATTACAACGGCGCCGATCCTTCTGATACAAAGAACTTTACCACTTTGGTAAAGGAACTGCGCGAGGCCCTGGGCCGCAAGCGTCTCATCAGTTATGCTGCATCCGACAGCGGCAATTACATAGACAACGCCGCCGTGCTTGAATGGGTAGACTACATCAACGTGATGACCTACTCCATGGGAGACCCTCCCTATCATAACTCGCCGCTGTACCGTTCTTCTCTCACCCGCAAGCGTTCATGCGAGGAAAGTATCGAGATATTCCATAACCAGGGCGTGCCATACAACCGGATGGCCTTCGGACTTGGTTTCTACGGACACGGAGACGGCAGCGTATATCCATCTTCTGTGTCTTACGCCATGGCTGCAGAGGCCCTTAATAAAGGTACGGTAAACGGCAAAAGCGTAGCCGGTTACAATATCCGCCACTGGGACAACGTTGGCAAGAACTGCTACCTCGGAGACGCCTCCGGCACCATGTACGCCAGCTACGAGGACGCAGAATCCCTGGCCTACAGGGTAGCCTTCGTCAAATCCAAGGGCATGCTAGGCGCCTTTGCCTGGGAGTACCGCGAAGACGACACCTCCGGCACCCTCCGCAAAGCCCTCCACTCCCTCATGACGGCAGAATAACCATTTGCAAACTTACGGAAGAATAAAAAATGCTGCCCTGGCGCGCAACATACTGATTATTAGCCAATTATTGTTTTTGCCTGCACGTTTTTTCTTGCAGGCAAAAGCCATAACACCGTGATTGACTGCGGTTTAGCCGCCAGCGACACTCCCGCCGCGGCGAAACGAAGGGGGTAGGAACGGAAACCGGCATTTTTGCGCCCACCGTCCCATGTTGCCGAGGGGGTAGGAACGGAAAACGGCATTTTTGCGCCCACCGTCCCATATTGCCGAGGGGGTAGGAACGGAAACCGGCATTTTTGCGCCCGCCGTCCCATGTTGCTGAGGGGGTAGGAACGGAAACATCCGCAGTCGCGGCGGCGGTGCCGCTCCGGAATATCCTACGGGATCACCAGGACCCTCCAGTGATCCCAAAACGGCAGAAAACATGGCAAACGGGATCACCAGGACCCTCCAGTGATCCCAAATCAACCCCAAGTCCTTCCTACGGGATCACCAGAGAGGTCATTTATTCCTAAAGCTACTCCATCCACTTCTTCCGCTGACCCTTAATAAGCTTATCGGATCTTAAATTTGCGCGATATGGGAGTACAAATACGCATTATGCGCTCGGGTGGGTTGCAAAACAAATAATTTTGCAACAATGCTAATTGTAACCAATTAATAATTATACCAAAATGAAAAAAGAACAACGTTATGTAAGCCCGGATATAGACTTGCTGCCTATGTCTTATCTGGACATGCTCTGTGAGAGCGACTCTGCAACCACAGAGGATTATGAACTCATTAGTGATTTTTCTTGGTAAAAAGGAGGACTGCATTATGAAGAAAGCTATCAAATTTGCAGCCGTAGCCCTTTGCGCCGCTGCCCTTGCAATTTCTTGCAACAAGAATGACATTGAAATCAATGTGACTCCTTCCGCCAAGACCATCACCATGACCTGCACTATTGCAGACTCAGGTACCAAGCTTGGTATTTCTGACACCGGTAAAGTCACCTGGGAAGTCAACGACCAGATTCTTTTCCACGGCAAATGGATAGGCGGACAGTATTCCTATACTGCCACCCTCAGCGAAGCGAATATCAGCCAGGATGGTAAAACAGCAACCGTGACCATTGAGGACTTCACCAAGGGTTCCCCCACCGGAGACCAGGCTTCCAATATCTACGCCATCTATCCGGCCAGTGCTGTTGCCGCTGACAACGGAGCGACCAACTGGAGGGCGACACACCCCTTCAACACCTCCAATGCGCCCCTCATGGTAGGTTACAACAAAGAGACCGATGGAACCTCATTCACATTTATCAACCTGTGCGGACTCATAGCATTCTCTGTCGAGGGCGAATTCGACAATTACGAGTTGCACGGCAACAATGATGAGGTCGTTGGTTATGACGGCTATCAGGCAGAGGTGTACTGGACTACCAACGGTACCCAGTCCACAAACCTCACCAAAGGAGGCACACCCCTCACCTCAATAAGCGCCCCCCTGAATGCCGACGGCACCACCGTCCACTATGCCTGCATTCCGAACGGAGTAACCTTCACCAAGGGTTTCACATTCAAGTTCAAAGATGGTAACAGCACAGTCAAGATAAAAAAGACTGAAAAAACTGTAACCATCCCCCGCAACGGCCTTCTCAATCTTGGCAAAATCACCAATCTCGAAGATTACGAGGCTCCTACCACCAGCGACCACGTGTCCGGGATCAGCAATGCGAAAGACCTCAGCGAAAGCGGTGCCGCCAACTGCTATGTAATCACGTCGGCCGGCTCCTACAAACTTCCCGTTGTTAAGGGTAACAACAAAGAGATTTCGGCAGGTAATGTATTCGGTGCAGAAGTTCTGTGGGAAACGTACAACAACGACACTGAAGTTGAAGCCAAGTCTGTTATTGCAGCCGTTGACTTCGACGGACCTGAGAACTATATCTACTTCTCCACTCCCGAAACCCTCAAGCCCGGCAACGCCCTCATTGCCGCAAAGGACTCTGAGGGTAATATCATTTGGAGCTGGCACATCTGGATTCCCGAGACCAGCATCAACTCTGATCTCTATGCCAACGCGTATGGTTTCTACAAAGCAATGGACCGTAACCTCGGCGCCCTTGTACCTGCCAAGATCGACGAACCCGCCACAGTTGAATCATTCGGTTTGTTCTACCAGTGGGGCCGCAAGGATCCGTTCCCGGGTCCCCAAGCTGTGAAAAGCAGTTCTGCGGCTGTCATTGCAGGAACCGCGACAAGCAAATCTACCGTACAAATAACCATTGCCGAGGCTATTGCAAATCCTACGATGTTCGCTTACGATAAAGATAAGGCTGACGTAGATTATGAGGGCGGAAACTGGTGCGTCGATGAAATCAGCACTGCATGGAGCGATAGCGATAAGAGCATTTACGATCCATGCCCTGCAGGATACAGGGTTCCGGCCCGTAATGAAAATCAGCCTGCATGGAAAGGCAGCGATTGGGTTTACGATTCGGAGAATCTTGTATGCTCACTTGGCGACCTTGTGTTCCCTCTGGCTGGATACATGGATGACAATGGAGGCTCGTATTCCTATCCTTCTGTTCGTGCAGAATGGTGGAGCTCTACCAGTTATTCCAGCAACCACTCAAAAGGTCGCTGCATGTATGCAAAGGGCGTAGCTCCTGCAGCTTCTTACGCATACAAGGCCCGTGGTGCATCTGTGCGTTGCGTATCGATATCGGAAGAACCAGCATTGTAATATCTTCTAAGAATATGCCATCCGGTAGAATAGCGTTGATGCTTGTGCTCGCCGCGCTTGCGGCGGGCCAGGCATCTTCTTGTGTTAAGGATCAGGAAACTGAGCGTCTGGTGCAAGGCGAGACAATGACCTTCACCTGCTCCTTCGACGACGCAATGACCAAAGTCGGCATCTCCAACGAGGGGAAAGTGACCTGGGAGCCAGGAGACCAGATTCTGGTGCACGGAGAAGGCTCTTCTAACCGGATAACTGTAACTCTTGGCGCCGGCGACATCAGTGCAGACGGCAAATCCGCCACAATTAATGTGAGCGGCATCACCCCTTACGACCGCAGCGCGGACGGCATTACCAGCAGCGTTTACGCAGCTTACCCTGCAGACGCTGTGAACGGTGGCAACCTTTACTACTACGCCGCGTTCAAAGACAGCAACCGCATGCTCATGGCTGCCTACAACGTAGGAGACAAGCTGGTGTTCCACAATTGCTGCGGAGTGATATCATTCACTGTGAGCGGCGACTACGACTCGTATGTGTTCTCCGGCAACGAAGGAGAGACCATAGGATATGGTACATACGAGGCAAAAATCGTTTATCAGAACGGCAAGGAGAGTGCAAACTACAACCACTACACCGTAAATCCACTCTCCAGCATCAGCGGCAAGGTCAAGGCTGACGGCAGCACCACCAACTTCATCTATATTCCGCGCGGCGCTGAGCTGAACTCCGGCTTCACGCTTAAGCTGATGAAGGATGGCCAGATGGTCAAGAAGGCCTGCTCAGAGAAGCCTCTGACAGTTGGGCGCAACTGCATGAAACGCCTCGGCAGCCTGGACTCGCACCTGAGCGATCCGGGCGAGGGCGACACACACCAGTCCACCATTCCTACCGAAGGAGCAATAGACCTGTGCTCGGAAGGCACTGCCAACTGCTATGTAGTGTACGATCCGGGAGTATATAAATTCAAGGCCGTAAAAGGCAACAGTGCCAGCATATTGGGCAATATAGCGTCCGTAGATGTGATCTGGGAAACATGGTGCGGTAGCGTGGAAGTAACAGCCGGCAGTGTAGTAAGCGCCGTTGATTTCCAGGAGGGCTGGATTTACTTCCAGGTCCCCGAAAGCTTCCACGCCGGCAATGCCCTGCTGGCTGCAAAGAACAGCAGCGGCGACGTAGTATGGAGCTGGCACGTGTGGCTAAGCAGCACGACTGTTTACGCATCTACCAGCAAGCTGTCCAACCATGAGGTAATGGACAGGAACCTGGGTGCGCTGCAGACCACACTGGCGTCTGGAGAAGTGAATCCTGCCAGCTTCGGCCTCCTCTACCAATGGGGGCGCAAGGACCCGTTCCCCGGAATGGGCTCGGCACAGTCTACGGCCGTTACCAAAGTTGCCGGAACTGCAACCAGCATACTCCGAGAGCAGGTTGACCTTGCATTCAGTATTGCCAACCCCACCGTGTTCCCCACTCTGGACAATTCTAACTGGCTTGCCGCAGATGACGAAACCCTTTGGGGCGGCACCTCCGGAACCAAGACCATCTACGACCCTTGCCCCCCGGGATATAAGGTTCCACGCCGCACCGACGCAGGCGCTCTGTTTACAGACCTTTCCGGAGTAGCCGGCTGGGCAGACAACAACACCCAGGGATGGTTCCAGATAGGCGACCCCGCAATAGTATTCCCTTACTCGGGTTATATCGACGACTACATCACCAAGACCGGCTCTTATTCGTACCCCGGCCAGCGCATGATGTTCTGGAGCGCAGACGGCAGCGCCGCCAAGGCCTATGCACAAGATGTGCGGCTTGGTGTATCGTCCGTGAAGAGCAATCCCAAGGCTCGTGGAGGCAGCGTGCGCTGCATTTCCGAGCAGGCAGCTCCCTTCGTGAACGAAGCGGGCATGCCGGTTATGGGCAGCTACACCCGCACCGAATTCACCGAAGCTCAGATGGGCGAGCTGTCTGGCTTGTGCTTCAGCAAAGACGGTGACTTTATGTGGGGCGTAGGAGACGGAGGCGTATTGTACAAGATCGGATTCGATATGAGCGTTTCTGTGCAGATGGATAAGGCAGCGACCTACGAAACCGACCTCGAAGGTATTACCCTTGATCCGTCCACGAACGACTTGTACGTGTGCACTGAGCCGCAGAAAATCAAGAAGATAGCCGCACCCGGCTACAACAGCATCAGCACCCTCTTCCTGGTAGATGAGGCCGTTAATATGGATAATTCCGGACTGGAAGGTATTACTTACTATAAAGATGGAGTCATCTACACGGGGTCCCAGAGCGGAGCAACACTGTGGGCCTATAATCTGGACGGCACCAAGCTCTGGAAGAAGCAATTAGGAGCAATTGCATCTGATATCCTGGAGGTTGGAGACCTCTACTACGATGCTTCTACAGACCTGCTTTGGGTAAGCGACTCCGAGGCTTTCAAGCTCTTTGTGTTCGACGGAGCCGTGACAACCCTCAAGGCCATGTACGACATAAAGTTCATCGGCAACCCCGAGGCAGTGCTGGTAGATCATGCCCGCAGCTGCGTATGGGTAGGCGACGACCGAGGCAGCTCTTCCAGAATTTACAAGATAGCCTTTACCGGGCTGGACAAATAAGACAACACATACTTGTCTTTTATATTTTTGGTATTGAATGGCCGAGGCGCAAGCTCCGGCCATTCTTTTTTTGTTATATTTGTATTCTGCTAACCACTTTGCATTATGAAAAAGAACTGTTTCTGGCTAGTACCGGCCTGCTTCTTCCTTATCGTTTGCGTTCTTAACCTCATAGGATGCCTTAACTACGATTCCAATGTACTGGAGCGCACGGTTAAGCCCGCGCTGATGCCCCTGCTCTGCATCACCACTCTATCATACCTAATCGGGAAGGGAGCCAAGATGGATAAATACGTAGCTCTGCTGGTCTGCGGACAGCTTTTCGGCTTTGCCGGAGACACCATGCTCATGGGAAGCGGCTTCGTATTCTTTGCAGGAGGCATAGGACTGTTCCTTACAGGTCATATATTCTACATTTGCCTCTTCGGCGGCTTCTCCTGGAAGGGCCTCTCGCTGGTTAAATGGGTGATAGCAATTGCAGTCCTGCTATGTTGCACGGTCGCTCTTGCCCTCGCAATCGGGGTAGAAGGCGTGATGCTCGCCCCAATGGGAGTCTATGCCTTTGTACTGTTCTTGCTGATTTTCAGCGGATTCGCCGGACTTGTAAGGCACAACGCCGTAAAGCGCGGCAACACCCTCACATGGCTTCTGATTTTCTGCGGCGGACTGCTGTTCACCTTCTCCGACAGCCTCATCGCCATCCGCAACTTCGGCACCATCAGCCCCTTCATGAACGGCTTCGGAGTCATGAGCACATACCTCTTAGCCCAGTCCCTGCTGGCCATCGGCGGAGTGCGGCTGATTATGGATAAATAGCCCCCTAGTAGTACTCCACGTTGTAACGCGTGAGGATGTCCATGTGCATGAAGTTGTCGCGGCGGGAGGGGTGCTTGCCGAGGACGATGCATTCTGAGAGGGCTTGGATGGCCAGAGCGAGTTGTTCGTCGGGGTGCTGACAGATGAGGGCGGATACTATTCCCCGGCTCAGGGCCTGAATATTGGCGTCCAGGTTGTCGAAGCCGACTACGCGGCGGCCGCGCTGAGGGTGCCTGTCTAACCAGGGCACTATCAGATGGATACGGGAGTTGAACATGGCAATGTGATGCACTCCGGGATGATCCAGGAAGAACTCGTCCAGGGCCTTCTCTCCTGCCTCCATATCTGCGGGATTCACCAGCAGATTGTGAATGATGCAGTCCGGGCAATGCTCGTGCATATAATCCATAAAACCGGCACGCCTGTTGACGGTGGGGTCTGACTGCCCCAGCAAGTCGCGCTGCACTCGCACCACCAGCACTTCAGCCACCGGCAGACCGCCGGTAAGCATGTCGGCACACAGATACCCGCTGCGGTACATTGGCATGCCGAAGTAGGCAAGATATCCGGAATCTTCTATCTTGGAATCAATGAAAACATAGGGGATGCCGCGCTCCCTGAGAATGTCGGTTAGGCTTTCTGTCCCTTCCCTGTACATTGGCGCCATAATAACTCCGGAAGGATTCGCATCGAGCATGCGCACTGCTGCGTCGCGGTTGGACATGATATCGGTGGGATCGAATTCGAAGTGTTCCACCTTTACGCCGGAACTTAGTACGCTGTCTTTCGCATTCTGCATCCCTCTTGCGGCCAGGTCCCAGAAACTCCCAGGCTCACCCCCAGGCATAAGCACAGCAATCAGATGATTCCCGCCACGGGCAAGCAAGGATGCATAAACATTGGGCTCGTACCCCAACTCCTTGATGGCTTTCATCACCGCCTCGTAGCTCTTCTTGGATACTTCCCCACGGTTGTGCAACACCCTGTCCACGGTTCCCTTGGAAAGTCCCGTGCGCTGGGCGATGTCCAAAATGGTAACTCTTTCTGATTGCGCCATATACTTGCTTTTTGCAAATATAGAAAAAATTTCCGTGCCCGTGCACGAAATTTTTTCCGTTACCGTGCACGGAATTAAAAAATTATTGTATCTTTGCAGCGGTCGGTAATATAATAATAAGACAAAAACCGCCCGCACACTAGACGAATAACCAATGAAACTATCTCTCACGGCACCCTTGGCGGTCTTTGCCGCCATCAGTATCAGCTGCGCCGCACAAGGCTCCGGCAGCGCTTCGCACGGTATTCCTTTCGAGATGCCCCGCGTGGTAACACCGTCCATTCCGGCAAGAAACGTCAGCATCGTGGACTTTGGCGGAGTTGGCGACGGAACGACTCTCAACACCGAGGCTTTCGCAGCCGCCATGCAAGCTCTTGTGCGCAAGGGCGGCGGCCGGCTCACAGTGCCCGCAGGTATATGGTTCAGCGGCCCCATCACCCTGGAGAGCAATACTGAGCTGCACCTTGAGAAGAATGCGGTACTGCTTTTCAGCACAGACCAGGATCTATACCCCATCATAGACACCAACTTCGAGGGGCTCGACGTACGCCGCTGCCTCTCCCCCATCAACGCCCTCGGCGCGCACGACATCGCAATTACCGGAGAGGGTATCATTGACGGTAACGGAGACGCATGGCGCGAAGTCAAGCGCCGCAAGGTTTCCGACGACCAGTGGAAACTCATCAAAGCACGCGGCGGATACATTCCCGAGGACGGCAAAGGATGGTACCCAGATGAGGGCTACTACAAGGCCCGCCTCACTGCCGGCAGCCTCAACTACCCCGACCCGTCGCTGGACGAGCAAGAAATCAAAACCTTCCTGCGGCCTGTGCTGGTGAGCCTGCGCGAATGCGAGAGAGTGCTTCTGGAGGGCTGCACCTTCCAGAACTCGCCCTGCTGGAACATCCACCCGCTATATTGCAAGAACCTCACAGTCAAGAATATAACTGTGCGCAACCCGCACTACTCGGCCAATGGCGACGGAATAGACATAGACGCCTGCGAGAACGTGGTGCTCACCGGTTCTTCTTTTGATGTAGGCGACGACGCCATCTGCATCAAGTCCGGGAAGGACGCCGACGGCCGCCGCCACGCCCGCGCATGCAAGAATCTGATTATCAAAGACTGCACCGTTTACCACGGACACGGCGGATTCGTGGTGGGGAGCGAGATGTCCGGCGGAGTAGAGAACATTCTGGTGGACGGATGCTGCTTCATAGGGACCGACGTGGGCCTGAGATTCAAGAGCACACGCGGCCGTGGTGGCGAGGTCAAGAATATCTGGTGCCGCAACATCTATATGAAAGACATTGTGGCTGAGGCTGTTACCTTCAATCTGTACTACGCCGGCGTTTCCGCCACCGAGAAAGCCCCAGTCGGCGATGGGAGTGCAGTAAACGGCGGTCCCAGCAACGGCTCCGGTGTCTCCAACGTCGGCCACAGCGGCCCCAGCAACGGCTCCGGTGTTTCCAACGTCGGCCACAGCGACCACAGCAACGGCTCCGGTGTTTCCAATGTCCCAAATTCAGGGACGATAGAAGCAAAATCGGCTCAAAACGTTTCCAATGTCCCTAATTTCGGGACAGTAGGAGCAGTGCCGGAAATAGACGAGACCACTCCGGTGTTCCACAGTTTCTATTTTGACAACCTGGTGTGCGCAGGTGCAAAGAAGGCCATCTACATCAACGGCCTGCCTGAGCTGCCGCTGCACGACATCAGCTTTAGCAACTGCGTCTTTACCGCCAAGAAGGGTGCAGAGGTTCAGAATTGCGAGGATATTAGTGTTAAGAATTTGATAATTAATGGAAAGGAGATTTCTCAACTCCGCTCGAAATGACAGATGGCGACTCCGTTCGAAATGACAGATGAGGTCATTTCGACCGAAGCGAAGCGAAGTGGAGAAATCCCATAAAAGAACACCATGAAACGAATAACTCCTACAATACTGATTGCAGCCACCTGGCTACTCGCCAGCTCCTTCACCATCCACCTGATGGGCGACAGCACTATGGCGGAGAAGAATCTGCCCAAAGCGGGAGCCGAGCGCGGATGGGGCATGATGTTGCAGAACTTCCTGGATCCTGACGGAGCGAAGGTAATCAACTATGCCCAGAACGGCCGCAGCACCAAGAGTTTCATAGACTCTGGCTTATGGGCCAAGGTACAGGAAGCCGTACAGCCCGGCGACTATGTGTTCATACAATTCGGGCACAACGACAGCAAACAGAGCGACAGCACCCGCTACGCAGCAGCCTGGGGCGCATATCAAGATAACCTGCGAACCTTCATAAAAGGAGTGAAGGAGAAAGGCGGCACCCCCGTGCTTCTTACCCCTGTGGCCCGCCGCTGGTTCAAGGAGGCAGATCCTTCGCTGGCGCTCAGAACGACAGGAGAAGGAGGGAGGACAGACGGTGCTCCGACTAAAAATCTCGACCGGAATTGTCACGGCGACTATCCTGCCGCCATGAAGGCAGTTGCAGAAGAAACAGGAGTCACCCTGCTGGACATTACCACCAAGAGCCTCGACTGGCTTGAGAGTCTGGGCGACGAGGCCTCCAAGGCCTACTTCATGATTTCTACAGGCAAGGACGACAACACCCACACAGTGGCCTGCGGTGCCCGCAAAGTCACGGAACTGGTTTGCGAATGCATACGCGAGCAGCTCCCCGAAATTGCGGTCCGCCTCATCGCTCCCTACCATTTTGTGGTTTCTGCCGACGGCCACGGAGACTTTACCACCGTGCAGGAGGCCGTGGACGCCCTTCCCAACTACAGCCACAAAGAAATCAGCACCGTGCTCATCCGCAAGGGCGTTTACAAGGAGTGCGTGAGTATCCCTCACACCAAGTTCCGCGTGCACTTCAAGGGCGAGGATGCAGAGAGCACCATTATCACCAACGACAACTACGCCAAGCGCAACTGGCCCGGCCGCGACTTTGCAGTGGGCACATCAGGCAGTGCAACTATCTATATTCACGCCAGCTACATTACCTTCGAGGATATCACCTTCGAGAACAGCGCCGGCGAGGGTAAGCAGATAGGACAGGCTGTGGCCGTGTTTACCGACGGCGACTTCCTCTTCTTCAAGGGCTGCCGCTTCATTGGCAATCAGGATACGCTCTACACCTACGGCCGCTACGGCAAGTTCGGGGGCATCAAGCGCAACTACTTCCTGGACTGCTACATTGAGGGCACCACCGACTTTATCTTCGGAACGAGCATAGCTTACTTTGAGAACTGCCGGATACACAGTAAGAAGAACAGCTACGTAACGGCCGCTTCTACCCTGCAGGGGCAGAAGTATGGTTATGTGTTCAAGAATTGCACCCTCACCGCCGATCCCGGAATAGACAAATGCTACTTGGGAAGGCCATGGGGCGCTTACGCCAAGACAGTGTTTATTGATTGCGAGCTTGGCGGCCACATCTTGCCGGAAGGATGGCACGACTGGGAGAAGCCCGGCAAGCCGGACACCAAGAAAAACAGCTACTATGCCGAGTACGGTTGCACCGGCCCGGGTGCGCGAGGTCCTCGCGTAAAGTGGGCGCACAGCTTGAAGCCCAGGCAATTGCAGGACTACAGCTTCGAGAAGGTGATGTACCAGGAGCAGGATGGTATTATTTGGAACCCTTACGATAATAGATGAAAACCCGTTTAACAATAATAATTGCAGTGTTTGCCTTGACCGCGTGTGCGGCCAAGGCTCCGCTGTCTTCCGAGGTGGTGCGTTCTGAGATGGCGCGTAATCCGGAGGCGAGTTATATTGACGGCCTGAATGGTACTCTTAAGTGGAATTACACGACCGGATTAGAGCTTTTAGCTTTTCTCGACGCAGAAGCAGGCGCGGCGCAGCCGGCCCTCGCTCCTGTTCGTAAGGACCAAAGTCGCCCGGACCGGCAGACGCCGCGCTCTGTTTCCGCTTCAAGCAATATTTTGCAGTACGTTGACGCCTGGTACGACGCCATCATCGCGGAGGACGGGACTATTGGCGGCAAATATAAGAAGAGCAACTATTCCACAGACCATATCTGCCCCGGACGTACGCTGTTCAAGCTTTACGACATTACCGGAAAGGAGAAGTACCGCCTCGCCATGGACAAGCTCTACGAGCAGCTGCAGGAGATGCCCCGCACGGCAGAAGGAGGCTTCTGGCACAAGAAGATTTATCCCGGCCAGATGTGGCTGGACGGCCTTTACATGGCCCAGCCCTTCTATGCAGAATACTCGGCACGCTATCTGGACAAGCAGCAGATGGAAGCCAACTTTACAGATATAGCTCACCAGTTCAACCTGGTGGCAGAAAAGACATACGACCCGGCTACGGGCCTGTACCGCCACGCATGGGATTCCACGCACGAGATGTTCTGGTGCGACAAGACCACCGGACAGAGCGCCCACGCATGGGGCCGCGCCCTGGGATGGTACGCAATGGCCCTCGTGGACGTGCTGCCCTTCATTCCCGAATACATCGACGGCCGTGAGCAGATGCTCCAGACGCTGCAGGCCATCGCCGGGCGCCTACCCGAGTACGCAGATCCGCAGACCGGGATGTGGTACCAGGTGCTTGACCGCCCCGGCGCCGAGGGTAATTACGTAGAGGCATCCTGCAGCGCCATGTTCAGCTACGCCCTTCTCAAGGGCTGCCGCCTGGGCTACCTGGACTGCGCCGACTACGCCAAGCAGAGCTACGAGAAACTCATCAGCACCTTTGTCAGTTACGACGACAACGGACTGCTCGACCTCAACCAATGCTGCGAAGTCGCCGGCCTCGGCGGCAAGACCAATCGCAGCGGCGACTATACCTATTATATAAACGAACGCGTACGCGCAAACGATCCCAAGGGCATAGGTCCGCTCATCTGGGCCTCCCTGGAATACGAAGCATTATGAACTACCGATTTATGATTTCTGCCACCATCCTGGCTTTGTGCCTGAGCATGAGCTGCACCCCCAAGCAGCCCGCAGAAGATTCAGCACCCGCAGTACCTGCCGGGCTCAAACTCAATAATGCCACCGAAAGCTCGCTGGTCTTTCAATGGACAAGCGTGAGCGACGCTACCGGCTACGACTGGAAGCTGCTGCAAGGGGCAAATGAGGTCCGCAACGGCAGCACCTCTGCACGCCACATCCTTATAGAAGAGCTGCAGCCCAAGACGGCCTACAGCTTCCAGGTGCGGAGCACCAAGGACGGCAAGGCATCTGCCTACAGCGAGCCGCTGAGCGCCGAGACGTTGGGCAGCACCGACCCCAACCCCGGCGGAGGCGGCGAAGAACCCGACCTTAGCAAGTACTACGCCGACTTCCTCATGCCCGAGGCAGAAGAGGATAACCTGGTGCGCGCATTCCCCGGAGCCGAAGGCTGCGGAATGTTCACCACAGGAGGGCGCGGCGGCAAGGTTTATCACGTCACGAGCCTGGCCGACAGCGGCTCCGGCACACTGCGCTGGGCCCTTGGCCAGACCGGCCCCAGGACAATTGTGTTCGACGTTGCCGGGCGCATAGAGCTGCAGTCTAACCTCCGCATCAACAGGGGCGACGTGACCATAGCCGGACAGACCGCCCCCGGCGGCGGCATCTGCATAAGCGGTTGGTCCACACAGATTTCCGCAGACAACGTCATCATCCGCTACGTGCGCTTCCGCATGGGCGACGAGGGCGCAAAGGCCTACAAAGAAACGATGACCGAGGCCCAGTGGAAGGCCCTCTCCAGCATCCCCATGGAAGACTGCATCTGGGGGCGCGACCAGAAGAACATAATCCTGGACCATTGCTCCTTCAGCTGGTGCATAGACGAGGCTGCATCATTCTACGACAACGACGCCTTTACCATGCAGTACTGCATTGTGGCCGAGAGTCTCAACGCCTCCTTCCACCCCAAGGGCAACCACGGTTACGGCGGCATCTGGGGAGGCCACGGAGCCACATTCTCGCATAACCTCATTGCACACCACACTTCCCGCACCCCGCGCCTCTGCGGCAGCCGCTACACCGGCAAGCCTGAGAACGAGAAGACGGAACTCGTAAACAACGTCTTCTACAACTGGGGGCCTACCAACGGCGGATACGCCGGCGAGGGCGGAAGCTTCAACTTCGTGCGCAATTACTACAAACCCGGCCCCTCTACGGCAACCAAGAACTCTCTTGTGAACCGTATTTTTGCGCCCAACGCCGACGACGGCAGCAACAACAACGCAAAGGGCGTATGGGGTTCCTTCTTCCTGGACGGGAACTACTTCGACAGCAGCAGTCCCAGCCTGAACGACAAACAGAAAACACTCTGCGATAATGTAAACGCCGATAATTACGTAGGCCTGCAGCCCAACGGCAGCGCCCCCGAGAGCGTACGCACGGCCGGAGCGTTCGATATCAGCATCAACGGCAGCAGCGTGCGCGAGCAATCGGCCGCAGACGCATACGCAGCCGTACTTGCAAAAGCCGGAGCAAGGGGAAGCGGCCTCAAGCGCGACAGCATAGACGAGCGCCTGGTGAGCGAGGTCCGGGGCGGCACCACCACCTACGGCAACAAGGGCATCATAGATTCCCAGTCGCAAGTAGGCGGATGGCCGGAATACACGGCTACCGAAGAAGAACTGAGCAAGGCATCCACCGATTCCGACGGCGACGGAATGCCAGACTGGTTCGAGACCCAGTTCGGACTCAACAAGGCCGACGCCACAGACGGCAACGCAACTACTTTAGACAAAAACAAGCGCTACACCAACCTGGAGATGTACCTCCACTACCTGGTACGCGAACTTTTGTAAATGATACTCACACTAATCTATTAATTAATCATCAAAACTAATGAACAGTCTAGCAAAGAAATTCATTCTTGCACTGCTCGGAATGGCTACGGCAGCCACCCTGTCTGCCCAGACTACCATTAAAGGTATAGTCACGGACGACAGCGGCGAGCCTCTCATCGGAGCCGGCGTCTTTGTAGAAGGCACCACCACAGGCACCGTGACGGGTCTCGACGGCGATTACGAATTGCTCGTACCCGCAGACGCAGTGAACCTGGTGTTCTCCTTCCTCGGACTCTCCGACAAGGTGGTTCCTATCCAGGGACGCACAGAAATCAATGTTGAGCTTGCCTCAGACCAGACCTTCCTCGACGAGGTGGTTGTGGTTGGTTACCAGACGGTTAAGCGCCGCGACCTCCTTGGCTCGGTGTCTTCCGTAAACTCCGACAAGCTCAGCGAGCAGCCCGTTACCAACGTGAGCCAGGCACTGGCCGGTAAGATGGCCGGTGTGTCCGTTGTCACCACCGAAGGCGATCCTGATGCTGATATCAAGATCCGCGTGCGTGGCGGCGGTTCCATTACCCAGAGCGTATCTCCCCTCTACATCGTGGACGGTTTCCCCATGGAGTCCATCAGCGACATCCCCTCATCGGAAATCGCTTCCATCGACGTACTCAAGGACGCATTCTCCACTGCAATCTACGGTTCCCGTGGCGCCAACGGCGTTATCATCGTGACCACCAAGAGCGCAGACAAGGGACAGAAGATCTCCGTGAAACTCAACACCTACTACGGACTCAAGTGGATGGCCAACAAGAACGCCATTCAGCCCATGAACGTAGAGAACTTCGTGAAGTTCCAGTACGAGAACGCTCTCGTGCAGAACAAGGTTTCTTCTCAGTACGAGCCTTACTTCGGACGCTTCAGCGACATGGACCAGTACGCCGGAATGGCCGGCAACGACTGGATTGACGCAGTGTTCGGACGCACCGGCGACTCCTTCTCCGCCGACTTCTCCATTTCCGGAAGCGGTGACAACGTAAACTGGACTCTGGGCTACGCACACGTGGGCGACAAGGCCATCATGTACGGCAGCGACTACTCCCGCGACAACCTGAGCTTCAAGAGCAAGTTCAAGACCAGCAAGACCACCAGCATCGACGCGAGCATCCGTTATTCCCGCGTACATGTGAATGGAGCAGGCGCCAACAGTATGAACGACAAGGGCACCCAGGCTGGCAACGGCCGTCTGAAGCACTCTGTGCAGTACACCCCCATCCCCGTAAATACCATCAGCAGCGATGACGAAGAGGCCGACACCTACGGCGACAACGTACGCCCCCTGCAGAGTATTGCCGACAACGACAGCAAGCGCCTGCGTACCAGCCTCAACGCCAATGCCGCATTCAACTGGGAGATAATCGACGACCTCAAGCTCAAGATCGAGGGCGGTATGGAAGACTGGCGCCAGAGCGACGACCGCTTCTATGGCCTGTCCACTAAGTGGAGCGCACAAGACAGCAAGGTGCCCGGGACTCCCTCCAGCAACCATCAGGAGATCTTCCGCACCCGTTACCGCAACACCAACACCTTGAACTACGACTTCAAGAAGTTGCTTAACAACGAAGACCACCAGCTCAACGCCATGCTCGGAGAGGAGCTCACCATCACCAAGTCTAACACCATAGACATGATGGTTGACGGCTTCCCTACCTTCTTCAACTCCGCACTTGCATGGAACTTCATGAGTTCCGCAGCCGGAACTTCTCTCTCCGACGGCTCCGTTTCCAATAACACCGCAGTGAGCAACCAGTACGCACCCAACGACGTGCTGCTCTCTTTCTTCGGCCGTGCAAACTACGACTACAAGCACCGTTACAGCATCGGCGCAACCCTGCGTGTGGACGGTTCTTCCAAGTTCGCCAACCCCTGGGGCTTCTTCCCTTCTGCCGCCGTGGCGTGGAACATCTCCAACGAAGACTGGATGAGCAACTCACGCAGCTGGATGGACCAGCTCAAACTCCGTTACAGCTTCGGTACTGCAGGTAACAACAATATCCCCTCGGGGCAGCTCAACAAGGAGTATGTCTCATCCGGCACCTCTTACCTGAGCACCACCGGTACCATCATGACCACCAAGAAGTCTGACGGCAAGCTGGTGATGAACAATCCCGAGCTCAAGTGGGAGACCACCTACACACACAACATCGGTGTAGACTTCGCTTTCTTCAAAGGCAAGCTCAACGGTAGCGTGGAGGTGTACCAGAACGACACCAAGGACCTCCTTATCAACTTCCCCATCTCCGGCGCAGGCTACCAGTCACAGTACCGCAACGCCGGCAGCGTACGCAACCGTGGTGCCGAGCTCAGCCTCAGCGCCCCCATCATCGCCAAGGAAGACTACGGTCTGAACATCTCTGCCAATATCGCTTACAACCAGAACAGGGTTACGTCTCTTGCCGGACTGCCGAGCATCTCTGCACGTTCCGAGTGGGTTTCTACCAACGAAATCTCTATGGACTACCTCGTAGAGGAAGGCAAGCCTCTTGGCAACATGTACGGCTACAAGTACGATGGCATCTACACCACCGACGACTTCGTGGGCTATGTAGATGGCAAGTGGATTCTTAAAGAAGGCGTGGCCGACGACAGCGAGGTTATCGGCAGCAACTACCTCATGCCCGGCGCCCTCAAGCTCAAGAACGTAGACGGCAGCGAGGACAACAAGGTTACCTCCGCCGACATGACCGTGATTGGCAACGCAATGCCCGACTTCACCGGCGGCTTCTCCCTGAGCGGCTACTGGAAGGGCTTCGACTTCAGCGCCAACTTCAACTACATGATTGGCAACCAGGTGTACAACGCCAACAAGATAGAGTTCACCTCTTCCCGCAAGTACTACAACCGCAACCTTATCAACACCATGGATGTAGATAAGCGCTGGACCGCAGTGAACTGGGAGACAGGCGAACTCATCACCGACCTGGAGACCATGGCAGCCGCCAACCAGGGCAAGACCATGTGGAACCCTATGATTACCAACGCGGTATTCACCGACTGGGCTGTTGAGGACGCTTCTTTCCTGCGTCTGCAGAACGCCACCATCGGTTACACCCTGCCCAGCAAGCTTACGGAGAAGATCCACATCCGCAAGCTACGCGTTTATGCAACAGGCACCAACCTGTTCTGCCTCACCAAGTATTCTGGTTACGACCCCGAGGTCGATACCCGCCGCAAGACTCCTCTTACTCCCGGTGTGGACTATTCCGCCTACCCCAAGAGCATAGGATTCGTAGCCGGTGTAAACCTTTCATTCTAAACGCTACCGAAGATGAAAAAGATATTCAATCTTATCCTTTGTATCGCAGTAATCTCTGCCCTGGCATCTTCCTGCGACAGTCTGCTTAAGCCCGAATCGCCCTCTTCTTATGAGGCAGAGACGGTGTATTCCAACTATAATCTCGCAGAGGGAACCGTGTTCGCTATCACCGAGGCCTTCTGCATCGACAAGTCTTACCGCAACCGTTTCCTCCCCTGGTACGGCTACAACACCGATATTGAGTGGTACAACACATACAATCCCGGCGGCGACCAAGGAAAGAGCGACATAGGCATCTACGACTGCCGTCCCGACAACGGCCAGCTCAATGAGGCCGAAGGTTGCTACACCCTCATGTACACCGCTATCGAGCGCGCCAACCTCGCCATCGAGGGCCTGCGCCAGTACGGCGACGTTCAGAACAAGGAAGACATGGCCTACCTGCTGGGCGAAGCGCTCACTCTGCGCGCCATGATCTACTACGACCTCTGCAAGGCATGGGGCGATGTTCCCGCACGCTTCGAGCCCGTGGTGTCCGAGACTATCTATCTGCCCAAGAGCAGCCGCGAAGTCATCTTCAAGCAGCTCCTCACCGACCTCGACGAGGCCATCGGCTACCTGCCTTATCCCGGACAGACTGCCCAGACCCGCCGCACCGACCGCATCAACAAGGTCTTCGCAGAGGGTCTGTACGCCCGCATCGCCCTCATGGCATCGGGTTACGCACTGCGCCCCGAGGAGGGTATGGTGGGCCAGCACGACCTCGGCAGCATTCGCCTTGCAACCGACGAGCAGCTGCAGAAGAGCGTTCTCTATCCCAAGGCCCTCGCTCACCTCAAGGATGCGATTGCCAAGGGCGGATGCTCCCTCGACAGCGACTACGAAGGCTACTGGAAGCGCCAGAGCGCACGCGCGAACCTCAACTTCGACGGCGAGACTCTGTTCGTGATTCCCTTCGGCGAGAACCGTGGCCAGTGGAACAACTACTTTGCCGTACGTACCGACGCTGGCACCAAATACAACACCTACACCAGCGCCCGTGGCGGTTCTGCAGGCCCTCTCCCCTATCTTTGGTGGAAATTCGACGAGCGTGACGTCCGCCGCGACGTAACCTGCGCCAACTATCGCTGGGACAACAAGACCGGCGGCCTGATTCCTACCGGCATAGGCTCCTGGTACTTTGGTAAGTACCGCTTCGATTGGCAGGGCAAACCCGCCAGCAGCTCCGACGACGGTGCCAAGCCCGTGGTGATGCGCTACTCAGACGTGCTCCTCATGGCAGCCGAAATCGAGAACGAGCTTAACGGAGCTACCTCCGACGCCAAAGACTGGCTGCTGCAGGTACGCCGCCGCGCCTTCAAGGGCAGCGAGGATGCCGCAGAGGCCTATGTGAACGGCCTTTCCAGCAAAGAAGCCTTCTTCAACGCCATTGTAGATGAGCGCGCCCTCGAGTTCTGCGGCGAGTTCCTTCGCAAGGCAGACCTTATCCGCTGGAACATGCTCAAGAGCAAGCTCGACGAGGCCAAGACCGAGCTCCGCGCCCTGCGCGACCACACCGGCTCATACGCCGACCTCCCCGAGGACATCTACTACCAGTACGACGAAACTACCGAGAGCCTGACAGTATATGGCTTCCGCGCCGGCGAGACCACCCGTCCCAAGGGCAACTGGGAAGTGAGCAAGAACTACTATGGCAAGGTTACCAGCGACGACGGTAAAGACACCGGCCTGTACGATGCACGCATCAACGGCATCTACGCCCATGGTGATTTGATGGAATGGTACATGTACTGGCCTATCTTCGCCAACCAGATTACCAACAGCCAGAACAAACTCGTAAACGACTACTATTATGAATAAGATTAAATATATCCTTCTGGCACTTACCGCCCTGTTCGCGGTTTCCTGCTTGCAGGACAAAGTGTTCGAGGAAATCACCTCAGTTCCGCTGAAGCGCTGCCTCGAGCCTATGAACCTGTCGGCAAAGGTAGATGCCAACAGCGGCGTTCTCACAACCTTCCGTTGGGATGTAACTACCGACGCCGAAGAATACCTCCTGGAGGTTCTCGACGCCAAGACCAGCGAGGCCGTCCTCACCAAAACGCTTGTCGGAAAAGAAGTCCCCTTCGTGACCGACGAGCTGGAGGCTGACCGGACCTACACCTTCCGCGTTACCGCAAAATCATCCAAGCTGCAGGATTCTAAAGTGGCCGAATACGACGGCAGCTTCAAGACATACGCCGTAAAGGACAACCTCTTCCTGGTAGTTGCAGCCAAGAGCGCCGAGTCTGTATCTCTCACCTGGTCTAAGGATGCTTCTGATTACAGGGACGTTACCCATATCGAGGCAACTCCTGTTGCCGGTGGTGCAGCAGTGAGCAAAGAGCTCAACGCAACCGAGGCAGAGGCGGCGGCAGCCGTTATCGGCGGGCTGGCTCCTTCTGCCGAGTACGACATCGTGCTCTTCTTCAAGAGCGCAAGCCGTGGCGCCGTGACCGTATGGACCGCTCCCGCACAGGGTTCGCTGTCCAGAGTTACTACTTCCGAGGCTCTCATAGCTGCAATGACAGCAGGTGACGACGTGTACGTGGGCGCCGAGGGCTCCCCTTACGTGGTTGGCAGCGTGACTCCAGCCAAGGGATTCCGCATGCTCGGCGAATACGCCGCAGACGGCAGCCGTCCCGTTGTACAGGGCGACATAGTGCTTAACGTCGGTTACACCGGAGACCTGCACATTGAGAATATCCACTTCGACGGCACCGCCCGCAGCCGTATCATCGACCATAAGGGCGGAGAGCTCAACATAGAGAAGATCAGCCTCGTCAACTGCGAGATTACCGGTTACAACTGCGGTATCTTCTACGACAACGTGGCCGACCAGCTGACTCTCGGCGAGCTGCTCATCGAGGGATGCGATATCTACAACATCCCCGGAAGCGGCGGCGACGGCGTTGACGTACGTAACGCAGCAGCCATCGGCACCATCACCTTCCGCAACAATACGGTTTACGATGCATTCCGTTCGTTCTTCCGTATCGACGACAAGAGCACCTCTCTGAACGCCTTCGTGATGGAGAACAACACCATCAAGAACGTGGCTATCCCCGACAAGGGCATTCTCTACATCCGTTGCCCCTGGACTTCGCTTAGCGCAAAGAACAATCTCTTCCTGTATCAGCAGGGCGAGAAGGCCGTGCTGGCAACCACCAACCTCCCCGAAAACGCCCCTGCCAACGTAAGCGGCAGCAACAACTACTGCTACGCTATAGGCGAGAAGTTCTTCGGCGAGAGCAAGAACTTCACCGCTGCGCAGATAGGCGCTACGGTGCTGGCAGACGATCCTTGCTTCAACGCAAAGGGCAACAACTTCCATCTGTCCAACGCCGACCTTCAGGATAAGCAAGTCGGTGCTGCAAAATGGTGGAACGCTTATGTGGAGCCGGTAGAAGACCTCACCCTGGCCGTTACTGCTGCTCCTCACGTTTGGAACCTGGGCGACGCTACCCTGTTTGCAGGCGACCTGGAGAAGAGCAAAGTGCGCGACGGCCTGCTCTTCGTGGCTTCCGAGGAGCGCAAGATGAATCTCGACGGCGCAATCTCCTTCAATGCTGCAGCTGCAGTGAACAAGAAGGGCGTACCTACCGACGGCTACGTGGCATTCAAGGCCGCAGAAAACGGCTCCGTGGTAATTAAGATGGAGGATCCCGATGCCGACGGCTGCCAGATAGTGGTTGCCGTGGGTGACGCCGACGGCGGTGCAGCTACCGTAAAGGGCGGCGCCGTGGCCAATGCCAACGGAGACCCTCAGAAGGTTGTGCTTACCGGCATCAGCGAAGAGAGCCTCGTGTATCTCTATCCTACCGGAGCATCCAAGATTACCGCACTCGCATGGTCTGCAGATGTTGCAGGAGTCAACACTGCTCTTGCAGCTCCCAAGCTCGCAATCGACGTAGAGAGCATCACCGAGGGCGACGAGACCCCGATCAGCGTAAGCTGGGGCGCAGTTGCAAACGCTGCAAACTACACCGTGACCTTCAACAAGAAGAAGACCACCACCGAGGAGCTCAGCTTCGTGATCGACGCCGAGACTGCCGCAGCACTTGCCGCTGGCGTCTATACCGTCTCCGTGGTTGCAAACCCCGACGCAGCCGACACCTACAACACCGCATCCGAGGCAGCTACCGTAGCTTTCGCAGTTATGGCCCCTGCTGGCGGCGGCGAGGTAACGGTAGAGAAGACTCTCACCTGGGACTTCTCCAGCGAGGACTGGCAGGCCGAGCTTGCATCCAAGGGTGCCAAGGGTGCAGACATAACCAACTGGGAATCTTCCGTTGACGGACTCACCTGGACATCTACCCAGAAGAGTAAGTGGAACACCGCCACCATCAACGAGGAGACTGTGTACTACATCCAGGCTGGCGGCAAGAGCGACGGCAGCGACCGTTTCTTCAGATTCACCGCTCCTGCAGCCGGACAGCTCCGCGTAACTGCCTCCAACACCGGAAGCAGCGAGGATCTTACCCGCATGGTTACCGTAAGCGTAAACGGCGGTGAGCCCCAGAGCGTTGCAGGAGGTGCTCCCTCCACCGCTCCTACCGTGTGCGAGTTCGAAATCGAGGCTGGTGCAGTTAAGATTTATCCTACCGGCAACGGTCTGCGCTTCCTCAAGATAGAATTCACTTATCTGGAGACTACCAGCGGTGGCGGACAGCCGCCCATTGCAAAGGAAGACTACGTGTGGGACTTCTCCAGCGAGGCCTGGCAGACCGAGCTTGCAGCAAAGGGTGCCAAGGGTGCAGACATAACCAACTGGGTATCAACCGTTGACGGACTCACCTGGACATCTACCCAGAAGAGCAAGTGGAACACCGCCACCATCAACGAGGAGACTGTGTACTACATCCAGGCTGGCGGCAAGAGCGACGGCAGCGACCGCTTCTTCAGCTTCACGGCCAATAGTGCAGGCAAGCTCAGCGTCACCGCATCCAACACCGGTAGCAGCGAAGACCTTACCCGCATGGTTACTGTGAGCGTAAACGACGGTGAGCCCCAGAGCATAGCCGGAGGCGTACCCTCCACCGCTCCTGCGGTTTGTGAGTTTGATATCGATGCCGGCGCAGTAAAGATTTATCCTACCGGCAACGGACTCCGTTTCCTCAAGATAGAATTCCACAGCAAGTAATATGTCTTTTATCAACGATAACTTTATGCTGCAAAGTGATACAGCCCGCCGGCTGTATCACGAGCATGCAGCAAAGATGCCCATCATAGACTATCACTGCCACCTTGTACCGCAGCAGATAGCAGAAAACATCCAGTTCCGCGACATTACCCAGCTCTGGCTGGTAGACGGGCACTACGGCGACCACTACAAGTGGCGTGCAATGCGCGCCAACGGCGTGTCCGAGGATTACCTCACCGGAGGCAAGTACGACTCCTGGGAGACCTTCCGCAAGTGGGCCGAGACCGTGCCTTATACTATGCGCAACCCTCTTTACCACTGGACTCATCTAGAGCTCAGCAGGGTATTCGGCATAGACAAGCTCCTGAGCCCCGCTACCGCCCGCGAGATTTTTGAGGAGTGCAACGCTAAACTTGCAACTCCCGAGTTCCGCGGACAGGCTCTCATCCGCAAGTTCGGGGTTGAAGTAGTTTGTACTACCGACGATCCGGCAGACGACCTTCGCTGGCACAAGATGATTGCCGAGCATCCTTTCGGGACCAAGGTTATTCCCGCATGGAGGCCCGACAAGGCCATGGCCATCGAGGATCCCAAGGCTTACAAGGCATACCTCAAGCAGCTCGGAGAGGCCGCAGACAAGGAAATCGACTCCTACGCCGACCTCGTGGAGGCTCTGAAGAAGAGGCACGATTACTTTGCAGCCAATGGTTGCAAGCTCTCCGACCATGGTCTGGAGAACTTCTACGCAGCCGACTACACCGAGCTGGAAATAGAGCTCATCTTCAAGAAGGTGCTCATGGGTATTGCACCCGGTCCCAAGGATCTTGAGAAGTTCCGCAGCGCTTTCCTGCACGATCAGGCAGTCATGGATGCCGAGGCCGGCTGGGCCCAGCAGTTCCACATCGGAGCCATTCGCAACAACAACAGCAAGATGTTCGGTCTCGTTGGTGCCGATACAGGTTTCGACGCCATTCACGACCAGGAGATTGCTGCTGCTGGCCACCGCTTCTTCGACCGTCTTACCCGCGAAGACAAATTGGCCAAGACCATACTCTATTGCCTCAATCCCAAGGACAACGAGGTGATGATGACCATGCTCTACACCTTCAACGACGGCACCGTGCCCGGCAAGATGCAGTTCGGCAGCGGCTGGTGGTTCCTGGACCAGGAGGTCGGAATGCGCCGCCAGCTCGACGCCCTTAGCGTACTCGGTCTTCTGAGCCGCTTCGTGGGTATGCTCACAGACAGCCGCAGCTTCATCAGCTACCCTCGTCACGAGTACTTCCGCCGCATCCTCTGCGACGTGCTGGGCTCCGACATCGAGCAAGGCAAGCTGCCCGCCAGCGAGCTCCCCTTCATCGGCCAGATGGTAGAAGACATTTGCTACAACAACGCAAAGAATTACTTTAATTTCTGATGAAATACATCAAGATTAATCCCGACGATAATGTGGCCGTTGCGTTGACAGACCTGGCCAAGGGCGAATCCGTGGAGGGCTTAGAGCTCTCCATGGATGTGCCCCGGGGCCACAAAGTGGTGCTGCGCGACCTCAAGGCCGGAGACAATGTAATAAAGTACGGCTACCCTATCGGTCACGTTACGCACGATGCTGCTGCCGGCACCATGGTGGATCATTCGTGCATCAAAACCAACCTGGAGGGACTGCTGGAGTATAAGTACAATCCGGCGCTCACCGATATCGAGCCTTCTGCAACGCGCCGCAGCTTCCTTGGATTCAAGCGCGCAGACGGCCAGGTGGGCATACGCAACCAGATCTGGGTCATCCCCACCGTGGGCTGCGTAAACGGAGTGTGCGAAGAGATAGTCCGCCGCTTCAAAGAAGAGATCGCCGGACGCACATCCTCCATCGACGCAATCGTCGCATTCCCACACAATTACGGCTGCTCGCAGCTGGGAGGCGACCACCAGAACACCCGCACCGTCCTTGCCGACATGGTACATCATCCCAATGCCGGAGGCGTGCTGGTGGTGAGCCTTGGATGCGAGAACAACCAGCTGGATGCATTCCGCGAGCTGGTGGGCCCCGTGGACGAGACACGCGTGAAGATGTTCACCTGCCAGCAGGTAGAGAACGAAGTTGAATTCGGACTGCAGAAGCTACGCGAGATTTACGCCGTATGCTCCCAGGACAAACGCACCGAGGTGCCCGTGAGCGAGCTTCGCGTTGGCCTTAAGTGCGGCGGCTCCGACGGACTTAGCGGCATCACCGCCAATCCCCTGCTGGGCGTATTCTCAGACTGGATCGTGGCCCAGGGAGGCACCACCGTACTCACCGAAGTACCCGAAATGTTCGGAGCCGAGACTATACTCATGAACCGCTGCCAGGACGAGGCTACATTCGACAAGACCGTCGCCCTTATCAACGACTTCAAGGAGTACTTCATGGCCCAGGGCATGCCGGTGTACGAGAATCCCTCGCCGGGCAACAAGGCGGGAGGCATCTCTACGCTGGAAGAAAAGAGCCTCGGATGCACGCAGAAGTGCGGCAAGAGCACGGTGCGCGGCGTACTTAAATACGGCGAGAGGCTCTCAGTCAAAGGTCTCAACCTGCTGAGCGCCCCCGGCAACGACCTTGTAGCCAGCACCGCCCTTGCGGCAGCCGGCTGCCAGATTGTGCTCTTCACTACAGGCCGGGGCACCCCCTTCGGGAGCTTCGTGCCCACCATGAAGATATCTACCAACACCCCGCTCTACGAACTCAAGGGCGGATGGATCGACTTTAACGCAGGGGTACTGGCCCAAGACCAGACCATGGCAGAGGTAGCCCCGCGATTCATAGAGGCCGTACTGGCCGCCGCCTCGGGAGAGCCGGTTAACAACGAGAAACACAACTACCGCGAAATCGCCATCTTCAAGAGCGGCGTGACGCTGTAACAAATTGAAATGAAGAAAATTATTTACTCTGCCCCGGTGGCAGAACTGGAGGAAGTAGTAAACGCCTGGTGCTTCCTTGCTGAAAGTGGAACAGGTGCTGAGTCTCTTGACGGTCTTACTTATCAAGACCTTGGAGATATATGGAGTAATTAGGGAGGAGAAGATCATGAAAAGAACAAGTTTTATTTTCAGCGCAATTGCATTTATTGCAAGCATCGTTTCCTGCCAAAAGCAGATAGAAATCTCTGTTGTACCTGAGCAGAGAATGTCTTTTGAAGCAACTATGCCGGACATCACCAAAACAAGCATAGATACAGACTTCAACGTTCTTTGGTCTGCAGGTGATAAAATAGACGTTTACGGATGCACCGACAATGCTTATGCTGCAAAGGCAGTATTTGAGCTCAGCGCCGGAGCCGGTACCAAAAACGGCACATTCACGCTCAAGGAAGGAGAGAGTTTCGGGACATATGATAGCTACGTGGCCATTTATCCTTCCGGCTATGCACTCAAAACATCCTCATTGCCTGCAACAATAGAAATAGCCTCCAACATCAGTACTTATACCTCCCAGGCAGTTGTAGAAAACGGATACGATCCCGCACACGCCATTATGACTGCTACCGTTAGCGGAGGAAAGTTTGTTTTCAGGCATGGCGTGAGCTATTTCAGGATTCAGATTCCCGATGACGGTATCACCAAGGTTAGGATTGCAGCCACCAGCAACGCTTTCCAGAAGAGACCTGCCTATTCTGCAGAGAACGGCAGTATCACCGCAAACAACAGCGGAAGCAATGACATGGGCTCTGTAGCGGGCTCCTTCAAAAAGGGTTCATACTACTATTTCTGCGCTATTCCCCGAGTAGCTAACAGTCAGAAACTCAACGGTATAACCATAACCTACACCCACAATGGAGTAGATAAGCCTGTAACAACTACCGTTGATGCAGTAAAGAATTTGATCCCTTCTGTAGGCTATGTTTACGATCTTGGATGTCCTCCAGTGATCACCCCAGCTCCCGTGATAACGGCAAACGGCGTTGATATCAAGAAGGACGACACCAGCGGAAAGATTGAGTATTCAATTGCGAATAGCGTTACCGGTGGCGTGCTCAGCGCAGCTACAACAGATGGTAAGGTTAATACCATTAGTAACTTTGCACTTGGAGAAATAGCAGACGGAAGCATTCCCTTCACCTGCTCGGCTAATACCGAATCAAGTGTCAAGTATGCCTACGTAACACTCACCTACACCTACGACACAGACAAGACCGTAACTAAGAATGTGGTTGTCTCTCAGGCCAGTGCGGGAGGCGGAACGTCCGCTACTACTTATTTTTATTACATAAACAGCGACGGCACAGAGACCAATACCAATGACAAGTTTACAGGTACTCTCAAAAACGGACTTGTATCTTTCTCTGCCTCCGACAGCAGCGGTTGCGGTGCTGATTCATTTACTGTAGAGTCGTTAACAATAACCAAGGGATTGAAGTTCAACGGAAGCGGATCTGTTTCTTTCACAACCTCCTCTACCCTGAACTCTAAGTTAACATTCTATTACGTAGCCAGAAAATCCGGCGACAACTCCGGAGCTCGAATAAAGCTGACCCCCGAAGGCGGTACTGCCGTAGTATATGGCAATTTCAACACTTACGGGACGGTATCATCACAGACTGACATAGCACTTGAGAAGGGCACTACATATACCATCGTAAGGGATAATAAGGAACTTGCCCTTGTACTTGTAAAACTCGTCGAATCAAGCAATTGACAATGATTAAACACAGCTACATATCTCCCACCTGCGAGTCAGACTCGCAGTGGGAACTTGCGGGACTTCTCGCAGACAGTAACCTTGTTGACGACGGTGCCGGCGGCTTCCTCGGCGACGGCGACGATTTCACTTTCTAAACCATTGCAGCGATGAAAAAGATACTTGTTTCCATTCTCGGAATCGCCGCAATGGCGACCAGCGCCTGCCAGCTTAAGGAGCAGGCGGAAAAAGCAACTCCCTCCGGAGTACACGAAATCAGTGTAACCCTTACTGCAGACCTGCCCGGCACCCGCACCTTCATAGAAGCTGCGGAAGGCGGCTGGCAGCCCAAATGGCAGAAAGGCGACGCTATGAACGTAACCTACAAGGTAGATGGCGACTACACCGCCCAGAAGAGTTTCGTGAACACCTTAGAAGACGGCACGACCGGTTCCTTCTCCGGCAATCTCGAAATCACCGACGGCACGCACACCATCTATGCCTATTATCCCAAAGATATGAAGGACGGTCGCGCAGAGACGACATTCAAGTTCGCCCTGCCTGCAGTGCAGAACGTCCCTTCCCTCAGCACCTTCGATCCTTCCTGCGACCTTCTGGTTTCCGACGCCTGCAGCGTTACCGTTGCAGATGCAGCCCTTGCGAGCGCAGGCACGCTCCACTTCAACCGCGTGCTGGCAGTTGCCAAGGTGGTCGTCGCCGATGCCACCAATGAGTCCAAACTCGCCGGCAAGAAGATCAAGAGCGTTACGCTCAGGTCTTCCACCGGGACCCTTACCGGACGCGTGCTCGTGAACATCGAGACTGCAGAAATCACCGGCTGGGACAGTAAGGTAAGCTACAACTACGTGACTGCCGCATACGAGGGCGACGACTGGGCGGCCGACGGCAAGAACGGCGCCTTCGTCATCGTGAACCCCGTAACACTTGCGGCCGGGAGCACTCTCACGGCCGAGGTTGTGACCGACGATGATGACCTCCTGGTTGCCAGGACTGTGACTCTGAGCGCACCCGTGGCCCTGCAGTCCGGCGTGATCCCCACCCTCACCTTCAACATCGCCGATGGCGACGTGAGCAAGAAATCCGAGGTCACTTCCCTTACCTGGGACTTCTCCACCGCAGAGTGGCAGGCAGCCCTGGAGGCACAGGCTCCGGCAGCCAAGGACACCAAGGCGAGCAACTGGGGCGTCGCATACGGCGGCCTCTCCTACGCCGCTGGCAAGGACGACAAATGGTCCGTTGACGGGTATATCCAGTCTAACGGAGCCGGCTCTACCAGCACCCGCTACTTCACCTTC
Source organism: uncultured Bacteroidales bacterium (assembly GCA_946410455.1). Taxonomy (GTDB): domain Bacteria; phylum Bacteroidota; class Bacteroidia; order Bacteroidales; family UBA932; genus Cryptobacteroides. Next base: position 65,418 of record CAMKAJ010000001.1, on the reverse strand, counting down.
ACCGCTCCTGCTGATGGCAAGCTTTCAGTATCCGTAAGGAATCCCAAGGACACGGAGAACGAATCCTCCACCCGTACCGTAAGCGTCAAGGACGCACAGAATACGGTGACCAGCGAGGTAGTTCTGTACGGGAACCTCGAGACCAGGGAGTTCAACGTGAAGGCCGGAACCGTTACTGTGTATGCGTCCGGCAACGGTCTGCGCTTCTACAAGCTCGTATTCGAGACCAGCGGCAGCGTCACTCCCGACGACCCCGACCAGCCTGAAGATCCCGATCAGCCCGACCAGCCTGCCGAGGGCGCCGATCTGGAGATTCCCGAGAATCTTAAGCCCACGGAAGGCAGCGTAGATGCTACAGCCATGATAGGCTTCGCGGCCGCTGCTAATGTTACCGGCGGTGACGCAGCAGACTCCGACCACGTGCTGCACTTCAACAGCGGCAAGGCCCTCCAGACCTGGCTGCTCGCCCGCACCAAGAGCGAGAAGAAGGGCGATCACAGCCCCGTAACCATATGGCTCAGCGGCACTTTCGGTCCCGAGGATGGACGCGACTTCTCTGAAGCCCACCCCTGGTTCGACGTGAAGGATGTAAGCAACCTCAGCTTCTACGGCACCGACGGCTTCGTGATGGACCGCATAGGCATCTTCTGCGTGAGAGCCAGCAACATTATCATCCGCAACATCAACTTCCAGCAGCCCAAGGCCAACAACGGCGCCGACGCAGTGAGCATGCAGGAGTGTGACGGCGTGTGGGTGGACCACTGCTCCTTCACCTCCCTCAACCAGACCAAGGACTACGAGGACGGCAGCACAGACATTACCCACGCCAGCAAGAACGTTACCGTGAGCTGGTGCCGCTATATCAAGACGCAGAAGAGCTGCCTCGTGGGGCACTCCAACAGCGCCAGCGCCGACGCCGCGATTACCGCAACCTTCCATCACAACTGGTTCGACGGCTCCAGCTCGCGACACCCGCGCGTGCGTTTTGGCACCGCCCACGTGTACAACAACATCTACGACGGCTGCACCACTTATGGAGCCGGTTCCGCATACGGCGCAAAGGTACTCGTAGAATACAATTACTTCGACGGAGTGCAGCTGCCTACCGACATCTGCACCTATCCTGCAAAGGATGGTGACGTGTCTAACCTTCAGGGTTCCGTGGCCGGTTATCTCTACCCCGCCGGCAATATCTACATGAACCGCCCTTCAAAGGCGCGCGACCCGTATCCGCTGAGCAACGTAGAGTACAAGAAGTACAACGGAGAGAAGCTCGCGACTCCTCTCACCTACGCCGACTTCCAGCCTTCTTATGCTTATACCGTGACTCCGGTGGCTGACCTGCCCGAACTGGTAAAGGCTAACGCAGGCTACGGCAAGCTCGGCTGGACGGAGGCTCCTGTGGCCGTGAACAACGGAGGTATCAGCGATTACAACGGCACCGACGACGATCCCACCAACCCCGATGTTGACGATCCCGACGATCCCGATCAGCCCGGCGATGATCCTTCAGGAGCACGCACCCATGTGTTCTATTACGATTCCAGCAACGCCGCCGTGAACCTCACAGACGGAGTTGCAGGCAGCTACTTCACCGCTACAGCCAAGACCGACCTGGGAGGCGACTACGCCATCAGCGAATGGACCATTGGGGATTACTCATCCAAGAAAGGCCTCAAGCTCAACAGCGGCGGCTCACTGAGTTTCACCACTTCGGCATCCGTGAACTCTACCGTGCAGTTCTGGTTTATCCGCAGGAAGGAAAGCGCAAGCACCGCCAAAATAAAAATCACTCCGGCGGGCGGCGATGCAATAACCTTTGATACCCCCTACTCAGAAATCGGAGACTCCGGGGTGCTGAACCTCGAGAAGGGCACCGCATACACCATTGCGCAGGGCAACAGCGAGCAAGCTTTGTTGCTGGTTATCGTTAAAGAAACTGAATAACATTGGACAATATGGAAAGATTAAATCGTACTTCCGCGCCTCAGGCGAAGCGCTACACAGAGAAAGTAATCCAGTTTGGAGAGGGCAACTTCCTCCGCGCATTCATCGAGTGGATTATCTGGAAGACCAACCAGAAGACAGATTTCAATGGCTCCGTGGTGGTGGTCCAGCCCATCGAGAAGGGCATGGTAGAGTGGCTCAACGAGCAGGACGGCCTGTATCACCTCAACCTCCAGGGCCTCCTGAACGGAGAGCCTGTAGACAGCGTAGACCTCATAGACGTAATCTCCCGTGGTCTCAACCCTTACACCCAGTTCCAGGAGTACCTGGCGCTGGCCGAGCAGCCCGAGATACGCTTCGTGATTTCCAACACCACCGAGGCCGGCATCGCTTTCGACCCCGCATGCAAGCTCAGCGATGCCCCTGCCAGCTCCTACCCCGGCAAGCTCACCCAGCTGCTGTATCACCGCTGGGAGCACTTTGGCGGCGCCGCCGACAAGGGACTTATCATCTTCCCTTGCGAGCTCATATTCGAGAACGGCAAGCACCTCAAAGAGTGCATACGCCAGTACATCGAGCTCTGGCAGCTCCCTGAGGACTTCCGTGCATGGTTTGAAGAGGCTTGCGGTGTTTATTCTACTTTGGTAGACCGTATCGTCCCCGGTTACCCCCGAGATACCGCCGCACAGCTCTGCGAGAGGGCTGGATATCAGGACAATCTGCTGGACAAGGCAGAGATTTTCCATCTCTGGGTAATCGAAGCTCCCAAGGAGGTTGCAGCCGAGTTCCCTGCCGACAAGGCCGGGCTCAACGTGCTCTTCGTGCCCTCTGAGGCCCCTTATCACGAGAGGAAGGTTACGCTTCTCAATGGCCCCCACACTGTGCTCAGCCCCGTTGGCTATCTCAGCGGGCTCAACACCGTGAAGGAGTGCTGCGAGGATCCCGAGATCGGCGCTTTTGTGCACAAGGTCATGTACGACGAGCTCCTGCCTACTTTGAATCTGCCCGAGGAAGAGTTGCTGAAGTTCGCCGGCGACGTGCTGGAGCGCTTCCGCAATCCCTTCGTGAAGCACTTCGTGACTTCCATCATGCTTAATTCCTTCCCCAAGTTCAAAACACGCGACCTGCCCGGCCTCAAGACCTATCTGGAGCGCAAGGGCGAGCTGCCCAAGGGGCTGGTGCTCGGCCTGGCCGGCATCTGCACCTACTACAAGGGCGGCAAGCGCGGCGAGGACGAGATTGTTCCCAACGACGATCCTAAGATTGTAGAGCTGCTTTCTGGCCTCTGGGCTACCGGCGACGTACGCAAAGTGGCCTCCGGAGTGCTCGCAGATGAGTTTATCTGGGGCGAAGACCTCAACGCCATTCCCGGCCTGTGCGAGCTGCTCGCAGCCGACCTGGCACTTATTCAGAAGGAAGGCATGCGTGCCGCAGTAAAGTCTATCCTGTAGTATGAGTACGACAAAGAAATTAATGACCAACTGGCGCTGGTGGATATGCAGCCTGCTGTTCGTAGCCACCACTGTGAACTACCTCGACCGTCAGGTACTGTCCTTGACCTACAAGGAGTTCATCGCCCCCGAATTCCACTGGACCGATGCCGACTACGGCACCATCACCTCCCTGTTCTCTATCTTCTACGCCATCGCCTGCCTCTTTGCCGGTAAGTTCGTAGACTGGATGGGCACCAAGAAGGGCTACCTCATTGCCATTGGAGTGTGGTCGCTCGGCGCCGTGATGCACGCAGCCTGTGGCATCGCCACCACCTGGTTTGTTGACGGAGTAGATTCCGTAGATGCACTGAGGGCGGTGGAGGCCGGTTCCAACGTTGCCCTGACCATATCCACGGTTAGCGTGTACCTGTTCTTGCTGTGCCGGGGCATCCTGGCTCTCGGCGAGAGCGGCAACTTCCCCGCCGCCATCAAGACCACTGCGGAATACTTCCCCAAGAAAGACCGTGCCTTCGCCACCTCAATCTTCAATGCAGGGGCTTCCGTAGGCGCCCTGGCCGCTCCCCTGCTCATCCCGCCGCTGGCCAAAAACCTCGGCTGGGAGATGGCTTTCATTATCATCGGTGGCCTGGGATTCATCTGGATGTTCTTCTGGCAGTTTATGTACGACAAGCCAGAGAAGAGCAAGAGGGTGAACGAAGCGGAGCTGGCGTATATCAGGCAGGATGAGGAGGCGGAAGCCACAGTAAAAAATGCGGCGGTGGAGGAGAAATCCATCCCCTTCATCCAGTGCTTCCGCTACAAGCAGACCTGGAGCTTCATCTTCGGCAAATTCCTCACCGACGGCGTGTGGTGGTTCTTCCTGTTCTGGGCTCCCGCCTACTTCCAGGACCAGTTCAACGCTCCTGCGTCTTCACCTCTGGGGCAGGGCCTGATTTTCACGCTCTACGCTATTGTAACGGTGATTTCGCTCTTCGGAGGATATTTGCCCAAGCTCTTTGTAGAGAAGAAGGGCATGCATCCTTACAGCGGACGTATGCTGGCCATGCTGCTCTTTGCCTTCTTCCCGCTGGTGGCCCTTGCCGCCCAGCCTCTGGGAGCCTACAGCCCCTGGTGGCCGGCCATACTCATCGGTCTTGCCGGTGCTGGACATCAAGCCTGGAGCGCCAACATCTTCTCCACGGTAGGTGACATGTTCCCCAAGAGCACCATCGCTTCTATTACTGGAATCGGAGCAATGGCCGGAGGTATAGGCTCAATGATTATCCAGAAGGTGGCAGGTAACCTGTTTACCTACGCAGAAGGTCAAGGCGCCGCATTCCACTTCCTCGGCTTCGAGGGCAAGCCCGCAGGCTACTTTATCATGTTCTGCTTCTGCGGCCTGGCTTACCTCCTTGCCTGGATCATCATGAAGTCCCTTGTGCCTAAGTACAAGCCGGTAGAGATTTAGTTTACCGTTGCCGGAGGTACACGCGAATGTACCTCCGGCAGCATTTTGGGCCATTTTTGCGCCCGGAGGTCCATCCGCTTGTACCTCCGGCAACAGTCACAAAAGTATGAAGAAGTTTTTGATTTTTGCTGCCGCTCTCATTGCGGCCCTTTATGGATGTCAGGAGAAACCGGTAAATCCGGAAGAGAAAGATATCGACATCCCCCAGAACGTAGTTCTTCACAACGCTACTGAGACCTCGCTGACGTTTCAGTGGGCTCCAGTAGAGGGAGCGACTCGCTATTTGTGGAAACTGCAGGGAGAAGATAATTCTGTACGGGAAGGAGCCGAGACTAAACGTTTTGTGCTGATAGAGAATCTCCAGAAGGGCACTACATATAGCTTTTGCGTATGTGCAGAAGGATCAGGAAAGACTTCTGCTTATAGCGCCACCATTGAGGGCCGCACCCTGGGAACGGCTCCCGGACCTGTAGGTCCCGACGGCGCCGATGCCGTATGCATAGATGCTCCAATCGTGATTAGCTTCGACTCCGCCCCCGTGCTGGGCACCAGCGGACTTATAAAGGTGTTTACAGAGAGCGGAAAAGAAGTAGACCGCATAGACATGGCAGATATGTCGCAGATGACCGCCCTCGAGGACGGCACCCTCGTACCCGCAGGAGCAGACGCCGACGCCGGCAAGATTGCCATAGGGAATGACTACCTCTATCATACCTTCATGGACGCCCTCCACAGCAACCAGTACCGCCCCGTGCATTATACTCCGGTACGAGTAAAGGGTAAGTCGCTGGAAATCAAGCTGCACAACGAGGCGCTCGACTTCTCCCAGAAATACTATGTAACGCTCGACGAAAGTGTGGCAGGCAAGGCAATAGCAGCCGGGGAGCTCACATTCAGCACAAAATCCGCCCCCTCTGGTCCGGAATACAGCATACTAGCCGACGGCAGCGGCGACTTCTGCACGGTGCAGGGAGCCATCAGCTACATTTCTACCCTTCAGAAAGACAGCCCCGTAACCATATCGGTAGGCGAGGGAACCTTCCCCGAACTGCTCTTCATGAGAAATCGCAACAACGTAACAATCAAGGGAGTATCCCGCGAGAAGACGCGCATCGCCTATCCCAACAACGACAGCTACGAGACCGGCTCAGGAGCATCTCTGTCTTCGCGCCCTACGCTCGGCAAGGCCATAGGTAAGTCTGGCGGGCGCTGCGTCTTCTTGGTCGAAGGTTGCGACAATCTGGTGCTGGAGAACATTACGATAGAAAACACCTATTCTATCCCCTCTCATAAGGGACAGGCAGAGACCATCTACTTCAACTCCAACTACAAGCTTACACTGGAACGCTGCTCGCTTATCTCATGGCAAGACACCTTCCTTTGCAAGGGCTCGGTATGGGTGCATAACTCCCTGATTGCCGGACATGTAGACTTTATCTGGGGATATCCTACAGCTTGCCTTCTGGAGAACTGCGAGATTCGCGCCCGCGCCGGCGGATACATAGTACAAGCCCGCGTCCCCTCGGCCGGAGCCAAAGGATTTGTGTTCCTGAACTGCTCGCTCACCGCAGAAGAAGGAGTTAAAGACGGCAGCATGTACCTTGCCCGCAGCGCCGGACAGGCAGAGGTCTTCGATAATGTGACTTATGTTGGCTGCACTATGGCGCCCGCAATTGCACCTGCAGGCTGGTACAGCAACCCTTCTCCCAACCCTACAGGCCCCACGGCAGAATCGGGCTGGAAAGAGTACGGAAGCGTAGATGCCAGCGGCAAATCCGTAATGGGCAGCCGCAACAGGCTCGGCAAACAGCTCACCGCCACCGAGGCCGAGGCCTACTCCTCCAAAGCCTCCGTGCTGGGGTGGTAGGAGGGCCGCTCGCCGCGCCCCCTACCTCATCTCCGTGTAGGCGATTTTGTCCATGTCGCCGTAGTCCAGGTTCTCTCCTGCCATGCCCCAGATGAACATGTAATTGGAGGTGCCGGCGGCGGCGTGGATGCTCCACTCGGGGCTCATGATTGCCTGCTCGTTGGCCATCCATACTATGCGCTCCTGCTGTCCCCTGTTGTTGCGGGGGTAAGAACGGTTTCGGCCATTTCCGTTCCCGGCGTCCCAGTTGGCTGCGGGGGTAAGAACGGAAACCGGCCATTTCCGCTCCAGCCGTCCCAATCTGCTGAGGGGGTAAGAACGGTTTTAGGATTGTTTGGGAGGAAGGTCGCGGCTGGCGGCCTTTTTATCAGGCCGCCGGCCGCCAAGTCGGAACTCCTGCAGATATCAAAAGCGGCAACATCTGTCCTCGGCAGAATCCCCGGCAGCAAGCCGCCGGCGAGGAGAGCCCGCCTGGCGGGTGTTGCTCGCCGCAGCCGGCGTGCTTGAAGCCGCCTCGCCTGCCTCCCGCGCGGCGGCGGTGCCGCCAAGCTATCCCGCATGTAAGACTGTAGTTTTTTTACACACAGCCGCCTCAAAAACAGATCAAAAACAAGAATTCGGGATCACCGGCCCCCACCCATAATCCCGAAACCCATCAAATAGCACCATCCGGGATCACCAGACCCCTTCATTGATCCCCAAACCCATCAAAAACCATCTTTCGGGATCACCAGACCCCTTCATTGATCCCAAAACCAATCAAAAATAGCATTTCGGGGTCACCGGGGGTGGTATTTGATCCCGGAACCACAATCCAGCGCGGTAGTTTTCTCCCGTCCTAGCTGCGGGGAGTATAGTGAAGTAGGATCCCGCCACGAAAACCATGAGAGAAGGTCCTGGTGTATCTCGTGGCAGTTTTTCTGAGGGAATTGACGTTTTTCCCGCCACGAAATCCATGAGAGAAGGCCCTGGTATATCTCGTGGCGGTATTTCTGAGGAAATCGACGTATTTCCTGCCACGAAATCAATGGGAGATGGTCCTGGTGTATTTCGTGTCCTAAGTCCCCGGAAAAAGACTTCAGCTACTGGGACTATCTCTGAAAAGACTGCGGCTGGCGGCCCTTTTATCAGGACGCCGGGCGCAAGGATGCGCGTATTCACACACGGAAGACACTATCCGTTTAACAGAATCATAAATAATCGAAAGAATTGTAAATATCTTGCAAAGAATCGTAAATATCTGCATTCCGCCGCCCCTCAGGGCGCTCGCGATCGCCAGATTTATACTATACTTGCAGCAGAAACAACAATCTGCTTCAATTATGAAAAACTTATCCGAAGCCAAGATGCGACAGTATATCGCAGAAGGCAACAAAATCAAACAATTCAGAAATCTCCCCGAAGAACGCAAAGAACAAATTGTAGAAGAAGTTCTCTCTACAGAGTTCCTGGACCTACGCTGTGATTGGGCGTTTAAATACGTTCTCTCTGACCCGGAACTCCTGCTGCTCCTCCTGAACGATTTCCTTCCTGAGAACATTACATCCATCGTCTCAGTTTCCAACGAACCCAAGCGGCTGAACAGCACGGAGAAGACCGTGTTGATGGATATAGTTGCACGAACGGAAGACGATCGTGAGATAGTTATCGAGATGCAGCGCTTCAAGAAAACCGACTTCAAGGCAAGGATGTTTTACTACGGCGCCGCCATGGTCCGGAGTCAGCTAAAGCGAGGGCGCAACTACGGCAAGCTTAAGCCGGTATACGTACTGTGTTTCATGGACTTCAAGCTGAAGCACTCAAAGAACCAACTCCTTTATAAATATCAGATGATGGAGCTGGAGAATCACGAAGTATACGGCGACTGGCTCTCGATTTACCTCTGTGAGCTACCGAGACTACAGAAAGTCGCAATGTCTGAGATGAATTTTGTAGAGGGATGGATGCATATTATCCGGGAAAGTTGTACATTTGCGGGAAAGCCGGAAGGGATGAACGAGCGCTTCGACCGGGTGGTTGAGGCGGCGCGAATGAAAACGGTTCCGGAAAGCGAAAAGATGGACTACTTCAAATCTATGATTTCAGATAAAGAAAGACTCGAGTACGGTGATGACCGTTATGCCGAAGGCAAGATTGAAGGCGCCGCATTAGAAAAGCAGCGTATTACAGATATACTCAAATCGGCGGGTGTATCTGAAGACATTATTTCACAACTTTAAGTCTGACTCGAAAAGACTGAATAATGTCTGTCAGTCCCGTCATCGGAAGTCTAGGCGATGGTATTGCCCAAGCCGTCCCACTGTCAGCATGCGATGAAGTATGTTCACCTGACATAATGACATTGCAACCGGTATCTTTTTGATGCCGGGAAAGTTGTACATTTGCGGGTAGGCCGGAAGGGATGAACGAGCGCTTCGAACGGGTAGTTGAGGCGGCGTGAGATGTACCTCGTAGCAAATTCCTGGCTGTAACCGCGACGTGGAAGTATTTGCATAATTGTGCAAACGTTTGTATATTTGTGCCAGACATACAAATCATTTAACACTATATGGCAAATATTTTCTCCCTCAAGGGCAAGAATGCCTGGGTTACAGGAGCCGCCTACGGAATTGGCTTCGCAATTGCAAAAGCCTTCGTAGAGGCAGGCATAGACAATGTTATCTTCAATACTTCCAACGAGGCTTCTATGCTCAAGGGCCTTGAGGCCTACAAGGAGGCCGGCATTACAAACGTGCACGGCTACGTGTGCGACGTTACGGACGAGAAGGCAGTGGCGGAGCTGGTAAAGCGCATCCATAAAGAGATTGGCCCTATTCACATCCTGGTAAACAACGCCGGCATTATTAAGCGCATCCCCATGCACGAAATGAAGCGTGAGGAGTTCCAGAGGGTTATCGACGTAGACCTTGTCGCTCCGTACATCTGCGCCGCTGCCGTGGTGCCCGAGATGATGGAGCGTCGTGAGGGCAAGATCATCAATATCTGCTCTATGATGAGCGAGCTCGGACGCGAGACCGTGAGCGCATACGCTGCAGCAAAGGGAGGTCTCAAGATGCTCACCCGTAACATTTGCTCCGAGTACGGAGAGTACAATATCCAGTGCAACGCCATCGGCCCCGGCTACATTGCAACTCCGCAAACGGCTCCGCTCCGCGAGCTCCAGCCCGACGGCAGCAGGCATCCCTTCGACAGCTTCATCTGCGCAAAGACCCCCGCCGGCCGCTGGCTTGAGCCGGATGAGCTTGCCGGCCCCGCCGTGTTCCTTGCCTCCAAGGCTTCTGACGCCGTGAACGGCCATATTCTCTACGTGGACGGCGGTATCCTTGCGTACATCGGTAAACAACCCAAGTAATGGAAGCCGTATTCAGCTATATCATCGGCCTTGGTGCCGCAGTAATGATGCCGATACTCTTCACGATTCTCGGATTGTGCATAGGCATCAAGTTTGGCAAGGCCCTCAAGAGCGGCCTGCTGGTGGGCGTAGGATTCGTGGGACTGAGCGTAGTCACAGCGCTGCTCACATCGTCTCTGGGCGGTCCGCTCAAAGACGTAACGGAGATTTACAACCTGCAGCTTGGCATCTTCGACATGGGATGGCCCGCCGCAGCGAGCGTGGCATACAACACCACCGTGGGTGCATTCATCATCCCGGTGTGCCTGGGAATCAACATCCTGCTGCTTCTGGTCAAGGCTACCAACACCATCAACATAGACCTTTGGAACTACTGGCACTACGCATTCATCGGCGCCGTGGTATTCTTTGCTACAGAGAACATCTGGTGGGGCTTCTTCGCTGCAGTTATCTGCTTCATTATCACCCTGTTCATGGCAGACCTTACCACCAAGAAGTTCCAGAGCTACTATAAAGACCTGGAGGGCATTTCCATTCCACAGCCCTTCTGCCAGAGCTTCGTGCCCTTTGCAGAAGGCCTCAATTGGTGCATGGACAAGATTCCCGGTATGTACAAGCTTGACATCGACGCAGAAGGAATGAAGAAGAAATTCGGCATCCTGGGCGAGCCGCTGTTCCTGGGCGTACTGGTGGGCATTATCATCGGCTGCCTGGCATGCCACAGCTGGGCGGAGCTGGTCAGCAAGATTCCTTCCATACTCGGCCTTGGCATCAAGATGGGAGCCGTGATGGAGCTTATCCCCCGTATCACCGCCCTGTTCATCGAGGGCCTCAAGCCCATTGCCGAGGCTACTAAAGAGCTGGTTAGCAAGAAGTTCAAGAATTCCGCAGGCATCAACATCGGCATGAGCCCGGCGCTGGTCATCGGCCATCCTACCACACTGGTAGTCAGCCTGCTGCTCATCCCCGTTACGCTTATTCTGGCGGTGGTGCTTCCCGGCAACGAATTCTTGCCCCTGGCATCTCTGGCCGGCATGTTCTACGTGTTCCCCGCCGTGCTTCCCGTCACCAAGGGCAACGTTGTCAAGACCTTCATAATCGGCCTTGTAGCTCTTGCCGTGGGCCTCTATCTTGTAACCGACCTGGCTCCGTTCTTTACGCTTGCGGCGCAGGACGTTTACGCCAGCACAGGGGACGCGGCCGTAGCTATTCCCGAGGGCTTCCAGGGTGGCTCGCTGGACTTTGCTTCCAGCATCTTCTCCTGGGTCATCTTCCGCTGCATATACAACTGGAAGATTGTCGGCGCCGTGCTGCTTGTTGCAGGCACCACCGTAATGGCCATCATCAACCGCAGAAGAATTATTAAAGCATCTTATGAGAAAAATATTAACCGCAGCACTGCTGCTTAGTTCCATTGCCATGAGCGCACAAACCAAGTACACCATCCAGACCGCCTGCCATCCAGAGGATGCCAAGCACTACGACACCGAGACACTCCGTGCACGCTTCCTGATGCCCGAGGTCATGGTGGCCGACGAAATCCGTCTCACCTATTCTCTGTACGACCGCTTCATCTTCGGAGGAGTCTTCCCCGTAAGCAAGGAGCTCCAGCTGGAGACCATCGACCCCCTCAAGGCGTCCTATTTCCTGGAGCGCAGGGAGCTGGGCGTCATTAACATTGGCGGCCCCGGAATCGTCAGCGTTGACGGCAAGGCCTACGAGCTTAAGTTCAAGGAGGCCCTGTATGTGGGCCGCGGCAACAAGGAAGTAGTGTTCAAGAGCAAGGACGCCGCCAATCCCGCCAAGTTCTACATCAACTCCGCATGCGCGCACAAGGCATATAAGACCCAGCTCATCACCATCGACGGCCGCAAGGGAACGCTCAAGAGCAACTCTTTCCCCGCCGGCAAGATGGAAGACAGCAACGACCGCGTAATCAATCAGTTAATCGTGAACAACGTGCTGGAAGAGGGCCCCTGCCAGCTGCAGATGGGACTCACCGAGCTCAAGCCCGGTTCCGTATGGAATACCATGCCGGCTCACACCCATTCCCGCCGCATCGAGGCATACTTCTACTTCAACGTTACTCCCGGCAACATGATCTGCCACTTCATGGGCGAGCCCCAGCAGGAGCGCATCGTATGGATGGCCAACGAGCAGGCAATCATGAGCCCCGAGTGGAGCATCCACGCCGCCGCCGGAACCTCCAACTACATGTTCATCTGGGGCATGGCCGGCGAGAACCTCGACTACGGCGACATGGACAAAATCGCCTACACGGAGATGAGGTAGGGGCGGAGCGCTATTTCGCCTGTCGCTTTTTACTTGCCACGAAATCCATCTCAGCCCCGTCTGGTGGATTTCGTGGCAGCGTTTTGCCCGATTCCTGCTGTTTTCCGGACACGAGGTACACGTCGCGCCGCTGTCATGGATTTCGTGGCAAGAGGGAGAGGCTGTGGTCAGAGAGCCAGGCAACGTTTGATCTGCGCAGTAGTGACTCTTTTGCCGCTGAACAAAGCTTGAGGTCTTTGCCCAAAGGAGTCTCTGGCCTTAGCCCAGATATCATTCCCCATTGCGGCGCGCTTTGTCCTGCTCAGTAAATATATTGAGTTCCCTTCTGACTCTTTCAGATATCTAGGAAGGAGAATGTCATCAATGATATGGCACAATTCCAGATCTGTAAGAAAGCTTTTGTTCACCCGTCCTTGCTCGGAAACCAAAGCTGCGCGTACGTCAAAGTCCTGAACCCCTTTTTCGATAGAATCCAAAGTAACTGGCGGCAAGTTGTTTTCTGCTTGCTGCTCTTTAATGGTTTTCTCGTCCGTTATGCGGTTCATCTGAAAAAGGAAATTACGCGGAGTTATATATACTTGCTCAACATACGCAGTATCAATAACTTGTTCCCTAAGAATCAGACCATTACTTGCTATCTTATATGATTCTGGCAGAGACCTGCCATAGGGCAGATACTTATATCGATGCCAGGCATCGCAGAGTTCAACCTGATCTTTCTTCCCTAATTCTTTTCTGAAGTAAGAATTCGCCGAGCAGTGCGGATATTCAAATGGGGTCGAAGTCAAACCATGGTGCAGAGCTTGCCGTATAACATAATTCAGAGCTGTCTGCATATGATATGTGCCTTCTATTTCCAGAGAAAAGACTTCTTTTTCTCCGAGTCGGCCTTTGCGAGAGTACTTAGAATTAAAATAACGGGTGTATGCATATCGGTCCATACGAGCCAATACCTTATAGTCATCGGTCTGTACTAACTTGTGATTGTGAGTAGTGATGAACCCTTCTGCAAGGAGACGTGATTCAGTTGCAAGGGCAGCCAGCGCAAGACAGTTAAATCCCATAACCAGGTCCGCTTCACTCCTGTACATTACTTCGTCGTGTGACGAGAGGCAAAGATGCAATGTCTTTCTCATAGTTTAATATGTTAAAGGTTACGCAATATTCCCGGCCGATTAACGTTCGACTCACCAAGAACATTGTCGCCTCAAATATAGTAAAAAAACTACAAAGAACTCTCCCCCCTGCCACGAAATACACCACACACCGCTGTCATGGATTTCGTGGCAGCGTTTTGCCTGATTCAGGCGATTTCTGGGCCACGAGATACACCTGGGACCGCTACCATGTATTTCGTGGCTTGCTTATGACCGACGGCGGCAGTTTCCAGGCCACGAAATACACGCCGCAACACTGTCATGGATTTCGTGGCAGGAGAGAGCCTCGACTACGACGACATGCAATCAAGGGATAAATCTCTTGTGCAGCCACCGTTCTGGGCCGGGGTGCTCCTCGAGCCATTCACGAAGAATCTCGCGATGCTCAGCAACTATAGATGCGTACTTTTCTTGTACAGCAAGATTGTGCATCTCGCCCCGGTCTTTTTCCATATCATACAGTTGCTCACGGTAGCGACCCTTATCATAGAGAACGTACTTGTAACGTTTAGTTCGCACCATCCAGCCATAACTCCCAGCGGTTTGCTTGAAATTTGTCTCTGTAACGATGAAGTCCTGCCCCTGGGTGCTATCCTCCAAAACCGGGCGGATACTCTTTCCCGACCTGCCGGCAGGCATAACCGCTTCTGTCCAATCACAAATCGAAGGCATCAAATCCACTCCATTATTGAAGAGCGCTTTTGTGATTTCTCCAGCACGAACGCCTCCGGGAAGACAAATAACTGCAGGTACATTTGCACATTCTTCGTACAGGGCGGTTTTTTGATTCCAATGATGCGCTGCCATGCCATCTCCATGGTCGGAAGTAAAAATTATCACGGAGTTATCCCAGTAATCCTGCCGGTCCAGCTCATCCACAATCTTTGCTATCTCTCCATCTACGGCCTCAACGAGACGATAGTAGGCATGAAGATACTGCCGCCAGTCGTCATTGCTGTAGTTCTGAGTGGGGTACAGCGAATAATTCTGACGCTTCTCGAACTGAAGCACGTCGGCATCGAAGGGAGTTACTGCGAAATTTGCAGGCAACTTAGGACAATCGCTCACTCTCGGCTTCGGACCGATATCTGCCATAGGAGTCCTCTGCCCCCTTGCGAATTCGCAGATATTGTGAGGATTGGTAAAGGAGACTACCAGGAAAAACGGTGCGTCGTGCTCTTCCTGAAGATAAGCAACAGCGGACTCGGCCAGACCCTCATCTCCGTTTCCCTTTAGATTGCGAAAGCCGAAAGCTTGCTCCGCAGGCAGACTTATTGTATTGACGTGCCATTTCCCCGCATAGGCGCAATCGTATCCAGCAGCAGAAACCAGCTCTCCGAGGGTTTCTTTGCGCAATTCTTCAGGTAAGGGAATTTCGTTGCGGTCTATACCGCTCTCGCCGGCATACAAGCCAGTCATCATTGCTGCGCGAGAGGGCCCGCTCAATGGAAACGAACAGTAGGCGTTGTGGAAGCTTACGCCGTGAGAGGCAATTCGGTCCATGGCTGGGGTGCGCAAATCTGTATTTACTGCATAACCAACAGCTTTTGCTGCCTGCTGGTCTGTCATGATAAGAATTACGTTCGGCCGGCGCGCCTGCAAAAAGGAGGATGACGCGCAGAATACTGCAACAATGGTCCAGATTCGTTTCATGGCAGAGTGATGATTGTCTTGAATACTACCGGAGCCTTCCCCTTTTTGTCTACCTCCCAAATCAAGTGCGGACGTGGCTGTTTAACGCGATAATAGCCAGAGAACCAGCCTTGCTCTTCGCGAGACACCATTCCGCAGGGGCCTTTCACCTTAAGGTCAAAATACTTCAACGCATCGGGCCCAGGATGCAGATGAAGGGCCACTTTACCCACGGCATCTCCGAACAACTCATCTTTAATGATAAAACGTTTGCCATCTACAAACTCAATCGTACGGCGGTGCGTGAGACCGCAATATGAAGGATTCTCAGTTACCAGTTTTTGTCTGCGGCCATTAGGCTGCCACCAGAGAGTACGCGACTCTGTAACCTCCAGGTCTTTGCCGTCAAGAGTGACAGTATTATGAAAGGCAGTGCTGCGGAACAGCTTTCTCCAGCGCATGACCTCATCGTCTCCGGCATATACATAGGAGCCAGAATCTGGGAACAGCTGTCTGCCGTGGCTCCAAAGCTCGAAGGTCCCATTGTCTGGCTGGCAGTGCCATTCACCCTTTGGTCCGGCTTTCACCACCATCTGCACCGCATCCATCCCCCTGGAACTTCTAAAAACGAAGAATCCGCCATTGAGATAGCCCACTGACTGATATTCCGGCTCCCTTCCTTCCCTGCCCCCGCTCGCCTTCCACCGGATATAGTCGTTTTGAGGGAAAAGTCGGGACCAGCGTCGCCAGTCTTCCTTCACTTCATCTATATCTGTAAGGCGGGCATCACTGAAACAAGGTGTCTGGTAGTCTGGATAGCAAATGTTGCCGTAAAACTCCATCATCTTCTCCAGCCGGCTGCAGAAGGCCAAAGGGAAATCGTCGCGAAGGCCGCAGAGCGATGCCATATCCAAGGCCTTGCAGAAGATGTTGATGCATGCCAAGTGATAGTGCGGATCGAGTTCCCACTGCACCCCGTCGGGATATACTTGCTTCAGCATTTCGCGGTTAAGGATATCTATACCGTCTTGTCGCCACGACGCTGCATCTTTAAACTCCGGGAAGAATGCACCTGCATAGAAGATGCGCTGCGCTTCAAAAAGCAGGTGATTGCCCTTTGCGGAATAGTGCCGCCTGAGATAATCTGCATGACGATAATAGTTCTCCAGAAAGGTCACCAGAAACTCTGGCGTAAAAGATTCAGAATCTATAAAGAGTTGAAACTGAAATACCTGGTCCTGCACCCTGTGGCTAACCTCTAGGGGCCGCCATGCAAAACGCATATTCTCCTGGGCCTCGCTAAGAGAAATATTCCCCGTGGTCATCTCAAACTCCTCAGGGTTTAGCTCTACCAGAGGATTCTTTGCAATCCAGTCAAGGTACTGCAGCGACCACTCTCGGGCATATTTTTCGTCCCCGCTAGTGCGGAAAGCATAGCCCATTGGGGAGAACCACTTATGACGATGCAGCTGCCATCTAAGTTCGTTGTCTTGTATTGGCCAGTATCGCCAGTTAATATCATCTCCGTAGCTGTACACCTCGTATCCGTCCATCACAAAGAACTTGTGCACTAGTGCGTCATCTGCCATTCTCTGCTGCTCTACAGAAATAGACACCTTGCTCGGATCTGCTATTTCCGGAGTGCAAATACTCGTACGATTGCGGTAATACTCCAAAAGGGCCGACGCGGCTGCATCGTAGTCTCCAGCGTTGCAGCAAGCGGCAATCTTCTCCAACCCCGGAAGCGAGAGGTCAAGCTTAGACCAAAGATCCGAAGCTGTAAGCGGCATAAATGCCACAAAAAGCAGCAGAAAGATGCAGAATTTCTTCATTACTTCCCCAGGTAGGCTTTAAAGAACTCGTCGCGATGGGGGAAAACCTGCTTGCTCCATTCTTCTTGTACACGGGCCTCTGTGCTGGTATAAGAGTGTGCGCGCCAGGGAAAGAAATAAATTTGCTTGGATTTTACCGCTTTGGCATTGTTGTATCCGGCACATACGGCGGCTGGGTCGCAGGTAACATCTATATTGCCTGCTTCCATATACAGGTCTCCTTTAAACATAGATACCACCACAGCCCCGTCATGATAGGACATCACCTCCCGGCCCTTGCGAGTGACTGCGTACACGGCGTTTGACTTGCTGGGCCAGCCGCATTTGCGTATGTCACGGACTCCTCCCATATCGGTCATTGCGGGCACAATGGCAACGCAGTGAGTCACCCTATCGTCGATTCCGGCAATGCAAAGCGCCTGCCCGCCTCCCTGGCTCTCGCCGTGGACAAGGATGCGCTTGCCGTCCCACTCAGGAAGGGTAACCGCATAATCCAGGGCGCGAAGGTCACGCAGATACATATTATGGAAATAATAGTCATCTACGCTGGTGAACGGCCGGCTGGCATAGTCTTTAAGTTCTCCATCATTAAGAGCGTCATAATACTCCTGCGGCTCGTCGTCCGGGTAGCCGTGTGCGTTTATGTCGAGGCAGAGATATCCCTGACGGGCCCGGCTGAGAACAAGATTTGCCGATGCGCGGTTGGCTGGCCTGTTGACTCCCGCAGAATGCACAAAAAGGTAAATCGGAAGCGACGCGGGGGCGGCTCCACGAGGATATGCAACATAACCCCTGCAGGGATTGCCCTCAGGCATATTGATTTCAATCTTGTAGCATTCGAACTTCTTGCTGTCGGCCTCGGAAACTCCAACGGCCGGGGTGATTTTAACCTCCGCCTTGAGAGCGCGCAGCCTGGCAAGTTCGCCGTCCCAGTACTCCCTCAAATCATCAGGATTGAGAAATCCCGGTATGAACTCCTGGGGAGCAACCAGATACCCAACAGAAGTATTGGTTCTGGCATCATCCGGCAGACTGACCCTGATAATTACCGAGATGGGCTTGGAAGCAACGGCTGTGTATATAAGCTGGTTCTCCTCTGAGAGCTCGACCTCTTCCTTGGCGAGAGTCCTGTCGTAGCTGATTACCTGCATCACAACAGTTTGACTACCCTCTACATATTTGTGCGCCGTTACTTTAACCGTATCCCCGGGCTGATAAACGCCATCGGTACTATTGAGGTAGAGCCGTACTTGTTCTAAAACGTTTTGCGCTTGAAGCGTAAAGGAGCAAAAGACCAAACTGAAGAGAAGAAAGAACCTTGTCATGGTAAGCTGTTTATAATGAATAAGATAAATCGTAAGTAACCCCATTAATTCGCACGCGCACCGTTTCCCCGGTAAGAGAAAAACCTCCCGACTGAAATGCGTTTATCGTGACAGAAGTCGGATCGCTGCAAGGATATAGTACAGTGACGAATCGAGCATTCTTGTTTGCAGCAGGCTTGGTTACATTAATCCTATAGTACCGCCTCTGATAACGCTCTCCAATCCTCTCCGAGCACCAAGATAAGCCATTTTCTGCAGAAAAACTAGCATCCCTAATCTCGGAGAATGACTTTATGAGAAGATTGTTACCATCGGAGAAGGTAGTGTGGGCACCGTAAGAGTAATTGGCAGAATCGTCATCTATGACCACATTGTCTTTGCACAGGTGCCAACTGAGGTTCACAGTTTTCCCTGCCGCACCTCCGTAAACTGCATCTTCTATCACAAAGAATTGCTTGTTCACCATCCAAACAGCGCGGCGGTGGTGGAAGCCGTCATAAGATAGGTTCTCAGCCACCACACAGTCAACTCCGTCCTGTGAATAGGATGTAAGGTACTGCCCGCGACTGTTCGACGTGCCTATCGTTGCCAATTCACATGTGACGGTATTATGGTTGCGGGTAGCTTGATGTTCTGCACGTATGGCATCAAGGCTGCCACCAGTTTCGTCTCCGTATGTATATGGCCCAGGAGCGGGAAGGAAGTGTCGTCCGTTAACGCATAGCCCCACGGTCCCGTTATCCCGGTGCGCGTGCCACATGTTCTGAGGGTTGTCGTTATTTTTGTAGATGAGCATACGGTCGCTGGCCTTCCAGCCAGAGCGGAACATATAGTATCCGGAGGTGCGGTACTCAGACAAGCTCTCCCCCGGCTCAGTGCCCTGCATTCCGGCAGAGGCGAGGAATTGGAATTTAGCATTGTCTGGGTAGAGCTCCAAATACTCGCGCATCCAGCGGCGAACGACCGACGGAGTTTGGGCTCTTGTGTCGTTGAACCACTCCCACGTGGCGTCCGAGTAGCAATAATCAGCCACAAAGGTGCAAGCGGGGAGCAGTTTTGCCAAATAGCTACTTCCGAAGGCCTGCTCTTTGCCGTTGGCAAGTGCTGCTTTGTATATTCGAGCAAACTGGTCTACCTCTCCGGTGTGATAGCTGGCGTCAAGTTCTACCAGGCAGCCGTCGTCGAGGAAGGCGGTAGAGAAATAATTGCTTATAGAAGAGGCAGCTTCCGGCAGCCAGACTGCAGCATCTTTAAATTCCGGGAAGAAGACTCCTGCCAGACAATGCCCCTTGTACTGGGCGAAGCGATGGTTGCTGTACTCAATAGGATATGGTTTGGTACGGCTATATTCCACGGTCTCGTGATATGCCTTTAGGAATGTTGTAAGCCATTCAAAATCAAAGCCGTCGGCAGCAATGAAGTATTCGAACAGACGGGCTTGGTAGTCGAGTCTAGTAGCCATAGACAGCTGGCTCCAACAGCGGTCGCCATAGTTCGTATTGTAGTTTGCGCCAGACGACGGGCACGGGTAATGCGTCAGCCAGTCGGAGTACTGGTCTCTCCAGGCCCTGAAATACTTCTCGTTCTTTGTATAGCTGAACATCTGGGCGAGGGGCAGGAACCAGTAGTGCCAATGCTTCTGATAGAATTCCATTCCGGCGCCCGGGGCTTGATATTCCCAGTTAATTCCACCCTTACCGTCGTCGAAACTATAATAGGTATAGACACCACCGATATAACTTTCGTAGAAACTGCCTGCGTGCACCGCAAAGCGGTAACCATTCTCGGGGAGTGCGTCGTTTGCGATCTTCTGTGTGGTGGAAGAAAGCGAAGTCACGGGAAGACTGACATCTGGGTTGACTACTCCAGTACGCTTCTTGAAGTAGGCCAGCAAGGCATCAGCCGCTGCTTTGTAGCGTCCTTGTTCATGAAGAGTACGCACGTCTGCCAAGGGCTCATAG
This sequence comes from uncultured Bacteroidales bacterium, assembly GCA_946410455.1. Taxonomy (GTDB): domain Bacteria; phylum Bacteroidota; class Bacteroidia; order Bacteroidales; family UBA932; genus Cryptobacteroides. The sequence goes on along the minus strand of CAMKAJ010000001.1, from coordinate 45,152 downwards.
TCCAGGTTCAATAGATTGAACAAAGTCTGGTCTACCGCAAGGTCTTCTGCAGTTGGTGTATAGGTATCGTCCTCCGTGAAGAGCGTGATTGCTGAAATCAGGTGTAGCTGGGACTGGGCTGTCACGTTTAGTCCGCCCAATGAAGCTTTTCCGGCCGGCAGAGCTATGTCCAGCGCTCCGCCTTTGCCGGCCATGGACTCGGTGGCGGTGCTACTCGCCAGGTTAAAGACGTATTTGTCTGTGCCGTCAACGGTAAGGGAGATGTCAAGGTCGGCCTTCGAACGGGATGCAGGGTGCGTAAAGATTCTTGCTCCAACTATGTTCTTCCCTTCAATGACGGGGAAAGTGAAAGAGGTGTTGATGAGCCGCATCGCGCCCTTGATTCCACTACTGCCATCGTCAGAAGAGCGGTATTCACGGTCGGTGGTTGTGACCCATGTGAGCGAGCTGCCGTCGCTGGTGGTGAGTGTCTTGGTGCCACCCAGCGCACAGCTTGTAAAGTCTTGTGTTACGGACGCCTGGGAACTGTGCCCGGCACCCATGATGTTGAAGGAAATGCGATTAATGGTCTCCGTAGAGAGAGTTTTGGCATTAAGAATGCTGACCGTGCGGGTGTAAGTCCTATCTTGAGTAGACAAGCTTACTGTCATAGTACCTCCTGCAGCGATAGTTATTGGGTTAACCATGAGCCAAACGGGCCACGACCCGTTAATTGCTGCCAAACCACTGCTATACTCTGCCGAGACAGCATTTCCCATAGAATTCTGATCTACGTTCGTGATACCGGTCTGATCGTAATCGGCATTCAACTGTGCGTAGAAAAGTCCAGTAAGGGATGAATACTTGGTGGGCGCCTGGGACAAGCTGAGCGTGACGGTATAAATCTTCGCATCCTCGGGCAGTCCGTTTACAGAGAGGCACAGAGGCGCAAAGAGGCGCTTGAAAGCTTTGATCTCTGCGGTTTTGCTGCCGCTGGAGCCGGTCACAGTAAACGGCTTTGCAGCAAGATAGTCGCAAAGCGGATCGAAGCTGTTTGCTCCTGGGAACTGCACAGGGCCGAGTCGTATGGAGGTGGCAGTCCCGCTACTGTTGAGGTTGACAAGATTCTTTGTGTAGGGCATGATACCGTACCATTCCGTAGCACCTGCAGCTGCTGCTGGCATGCTGAAGCTATATACGCCGGCTTGCGCAGTGGGTGAAGCCTTGATATCTGCCTTGTACATCTTGTCCGTCTTGTACAGGAGGGTTAGCATTTCGTCTCCGCTTAGCCATACACCTGTGCCGGGAGTATATGCTGTACGGGTTTCTGCATTCCATTCTCCGTCCTGTACAAGCAGACGGACTTCTTCTGAGATCTGACTTTCAGGTTGTTCCAGAGGGCTGCAGGCCCACAGGGCGGACTGCAAAAGAAGCAGCCCGCCTGCAAGTCTGACGATTTGTTTTATTATTCCCAAGTTTTCCAAAGTTTTGTGTCGTAACTTGCACCTGCGCCTTCCGTGTCTCCGGTGACAACCTCAGCGTTAACAGGGAAGTAGCCGTTGGTGGCATCCGTGCTCACAAAAAGACTGGCAGCCTGTGAGAAAACGTTACCGCTGGCCTTGATTCCCCAAGTTCCAGTCTGGGAGTAGAAGTATGTCCACTGATAACTGCCGCTACGGTCGTTGAAGTAATTGTGGCGTACGGCACCTGTTTCTTCAGTGATTGCCGGGTCGTGGGCCGCATGCATCATTACAATAGGTGAATTCTTGGGAAGAGTGGCGTCGCAGATACAATAGGTTACACTAAACTTTGATACGCTTCCAAGACCTACCAGACCAAGGTTGTTGTTGGTGAGGTTGTAGAATGTGTTGTGGTCGAGCTTGAGGTCAAGGTTGGGAGTGTACCATACTCCTGAGGAGGAAATACGCATTGCGATTGTCGGATAGCTAACTTCTGACGCTGCATACACAACGCTGTTTGTCACCCAGAGCTTTTCAATGCTTAGAGTACTGCCTGCTGCTATGACATCGCTCTTCGCCTCGTAAAGGGACTTGGTAAGCTTGAGGATGCTGTTGTTTATCACAATGCTGCGGAACCTGCTGCTTGCGTGATTCTCCACAAACAAATAGGTGTTGGTAGAATTGAGCGTACAGTCTTCGATATTCACGTCAAGGTTTGTTGTACCATCCAGGTTACTGGTAACAAACATCCAGTTGCCGGTTGACAGCTTCACGTTCTTGAGATGAATCTCCGCCCCCTTGCTCTGAACGCCGAAGGTGCCGTTCGTAGCAAGGTCTATATGCGGCTGATGATTGCGGTACCGTCCGATAATGACCACGTTCTGTGGCTGGAGCCTGTAACCGAGTGCAAGAACATCTTCCTGTCCGTCCGCAGCGTCGTAATCCAGGAATAGGATACCGTTGTCTTTATAATTATTAACAAGCTCGTTGGCTGCACCGTTTGCATAAAGTTTCACAAGACGGGCAGCACCGTTGGTTGCCTTATTGAACACCACATCGTTGATGGTGATGTCCTTTCCGGCCTCATACTGAGCGTAATAGTCGTCAGGATCTATGGCCGCATCCTCAGTAAAGAGAGTAATGGCGGAAATTAGGTGTAACTGATCGGTAGTACTTACTGTCAGCCCGGAGAGCGATGACTGTCCTGCTGGCAACGAAATGTCGATAGCGCCGCCTTTATAGGCCATGGATTCAGAAACAGTCTCCCGGGATAGACTGTAGTTATAATTGTCTGTACCGCCAACTGTAAGATAGATATCCTTGTCGGTCCTTGAACGAGATCCAGGATGTGTAAATATCCTGGCGCCCTTGATTATCTTTCCGGGAATGCTGGGGAAGATGAAATGTTGATTAATTAATCTCATCGCGCCCTTGAGTCCGCTATCTCCATCATCAGATGAGCGCTGCTCGCGTTCTGTCGTAGTAACCCATTCAAGCGAGGCTCCATTAGAAGCTGTGAGAGTTTCGGTGCCACTTAAGGTATGGTTGGCAAAATCCTGGGTTACAGATTCAACTACTGAATATCCTTCACCAGCGATGTTGAATTTGATACGGTTAAGTTGATCACGTCCAATTACAATGTCTTGCCCGAGAGTGACAGTGCGGGTATATGTCTTATCTTTAGTAGAAAGACTCACGGTCATATCTCCCCCGGATTCGATGGTGATAGGATTCACGATGAACCATACCGGCCATCGCCCGTCAACGGCCTCCAGCCCGCTTCCGTATTCAGCTGATATGGCATTACCCATGGAGTTGCTTGCTATGGAAGTAACCCTCGTATTGCTATAAGCAGGGTCTAACTGTGCGTAGAACAGGCCGGAAAGAGCAGCTGCTGAAGTTGGCTCCTGCGAGAAGCTTAGTGTTAAGGTGTAAATCTTAGCATCGGTCGGCAGTCCTCCTATAGAGAGACAAAGGGGAGTAAAAAGACGCTTGAAAGCCGTAATTTCTGCCGTCTTGCTGTCTTCTGCACCAGTCACCTCAAACGGCTTTGAAACAAGGTAGTCGCACATCGGGTCAAAGCTGTTGGCTTCCGGGAACTGCACGGGGCCCAAGCGCAAAGATACACGATTACTATTGCGATCAAGTCCTACCAGATTCTTAGTATAAGGCATAATGCCATACCAATTTGTAGCATCTGCAGCTTCGTCGGGCATGCTAAAACTATAGTTTTCGCCATCCTTGGTGGCCTTAATGCCGTCCGTGGTGTTATATAGTTTATCTTTATAATAAATGAGTTTCAGCATCTCTTCCCCAGTAAGTCTGACTTGCTTAACATCAGGATAATAAGCCGACTTCGTATCACCTTCGGTCCAAATCTCGTCGTGTACAATGAGGGAAACCTTCTCTCCTCCCTTAGTAACCGGAGATACTTCTACTTCCAGTTGATCGGGATTGCACGAGCAGAATGTGCCAAGAACGGCAAGCGCAGCATAAAGAAATAACTTTTTCATAACTCAGTGCGTTTTATTGTTCTAAAGCTCACCATCATCATAGATATCTACAAAACCACCATTATTACCCCCCCCATCTATGGTGCCATCGTTCCAGCTGGCGCTGAATACCTTTCTGGCAGCCAATGCAGTTTGAGTAATATCTGGTGCCTGGTAGGCCAGGCACCGGATAATTGTATTAGCATTTATTGTGTGCATAGAGCATAAGTTAATTCCAGGATTTCCAGAGTTTTGTATCGTAGCTTGCACCAGCTCCTTCGGCATCTCCAGTAACAACCTCAGCGTTAACAGGGAAGTAGCCGTTGGTGGCATCCGTGCTCACAAAAGGACTGGCAGCCTGTGAGAAAACGTTACCGCTGGCCTTGATTCCCCAAGTTCCAGTCTGGGAGTAGAAGTATGTCCACTGATAACTGCCGCTACGGTCGTTGAAGTAATTGTGGCGTACGGCACCTGTTTCTTCAGTGATTGCCGGGTCGTGGGCCGCATGCATCATTACAATAGGTGAATTCTTGGGAAGAGTGGCGTCGCAGATACAATAGGTTACACTAAACTTTGATACGCTTCCAAGACCTACCAGACCAAGGTTGTTGTTGGTGAGGTTGTAGAATGTGTTGTGGTCGAGCTTGAGGTCAAGGTTGGGAGTGTACCATACTCCTGAGGAGGAAATACGCATTGCGATTGTCGGATAGCTAACTTCTGACGCTGCATACACAACGCTGTTTGTCACCCAGAGCTTTTCAATGCTTAGAGTACTGCCTGCTGCTATGACATCGCTCTTCGCCTCGTAAAGGGACTTGGTAAGCTTGAGAATACTGTTGTTTATCACAATACTGTGGAACCTGTTGGTTGCGTGGTTCTCCACAAACATATAGGTGTTGGTAGAATTGAGAGTACAGTCCTCTATATTCACGTCAAGGCTTGTCACACCGTCCAGGTTGCTGGTAACAAACATCCAGTTGCCCGTAGAAAGCTTCACGTTCTTGAGATGAATCTCTGCACCCTTGCTCTGTACACCATAGGTGCCTTGCGATGCAAGGTCGATATGCGGCTGATGGTTGCGGTAACGGCCTATGATAACCACATTATCAGGCTGAAGCCGGTAGCCAAGCGAGAGAACATCCGCCTGATTCTCGGTTGCATCGTAATCCAGGAACAGGATACCGTTATCTTTGTAATTCTTTACGAGCTCATTTGCCGCTCCGTTCGCATAAAGTTTAACAAGACGGGCAGTGCCGTTGGCGGCCTTGTTGAATACGGTTCCGTTGATGGTAATGTCCTTTCCTGCCTCGTATTGTGCGTAGTAGTCGTTAGGATCGATTGCTGCATCCTCTGTGAAGAGAGTGATAGCGGAAATCAAGTTTTGCTGAGTAGTAGGGGTAACGGTGAGCCCTGCGAGCGTGGTCTTGCCGGCGGGAAGAGGAATATTCAATACGCCGCCGCTGTAGCACATACCGTCGTTGTCTGAGAAGCTGGCCAGATTGTAGTTGTAGTCCGTGCCATCTACGGTAAGCTTAGAAGCTGCAGTACCACCGCCGTAGCGAGATGCGGGATGGCAGAAAATGCGTGCTCCTACAATGTTCTTACCGGGAATAGTGGGGAAGGTAAAGTCGGCGTGAGCGAACATGGCGCTGCTGATGCCGCTTCCGTTGTCGTTGTTCTCAGAGAAGGTCTTGGTGATAGAAGATACCCATGAAAGGGAGCTGCCGTCACTTGCGGTGAGGGTTTTGGTGCCGGTCAGGGTCTGAGCGGTAAAATCCTGGGTGATAGAATCAGCCGTAATACAACCTTCGCCCTTGATATTGAAGGTAATGCGGTTGAGAGTTTCTGCGCTGAGTATCTGCTCTGACGGCAAATTAACGGTACGGGTATATGTTTTATCGGCAGTAGAGACTGTAAGCGTCATAGTCTCTCCAGCTTGAATGGCAATGGGATTAACCATAAGCCACACAGGCCAGCTGCCCCCCACGGCCTCAAGACCTGTTGCATATTCTGCGGAGACGGCATTACCTGCTGCACCAACGCCAATCTCGGCAGAAGTCTCGGCATAGCTGTCGTTCATGTGCACAAATGCAACTCCGGCAAGGGCGTTGTTGTTTGTGACCTCCTGAGAGAGGCTAACAGTAGCTGTGTAAATCTTATCTCCTGCCTCCAGTCCGGTGACGGCAATGCAAAGAGGGGCGAAAAGACGTTTAAACGCAGCAATCTCTCCTGTCTCATTTCCGGCCACTCCCATTACGTCGAAGGGCTTCGCAACCAGGAAGTCGCAATGAGGGTCAAAGCTGTTTGCGGCCGGGAACTGCACGGGCCCGAGGCGCAGAGAGACGGAGGTCTTCTGGCTGTTGAATCCGTTAATCTGGGAAGAGTAGGGCATGATGCCGAACCAATGTGTTTTACCGTCAGCTGCTGCCGGAATGGTAAATGAATACTCGCCGGGAGTGGCAGAGGGCTCAGCCTTGATGTTGCCGTCGAATTGGGTCTCGCTTGTCTGATAATAGAGAGAGAGTATTTCGGTTCCGCTAAGTCCTACACCTGTACCGGGAGTATATGCGGTCTTTGTGTCGCCGGTCCAGAGAGCGTCGTTGACTTTAAGAAGAACCTCAGTTCCTGCAGTAGAGGGGGTGATAAGAATTTCGGGCTGCTGCTTGTCGCAAGATGCAAAGATGCCCAGAGCGGCTACGGCCGCATAGATATATGTCTTTTTCATCACTGTGCGGTTTAAGGTTCTAAAATTCATACAAATCCGTGAATTCATCAGGTATGTTAGCATCTGTCCATGTGCTGGAAGCGAACAGCTCCTCACAGGTTTCTGTAATCTCCTCGATTACAGGAGGGAAATAAGATTTGTGTGTTTTCATGATATTTGAGTATTAATTAATTACCATCCGGGATTCTGTTTAAAGCCGCTCAAATCGATGTCGTGCTGCGGTATAGGCAAGAGCTCGTTTTTGCCTTTAACAGTATAGAGAGCGCCGATAAAATATTGCGGCGTAACCTCATGCCAATCAACAGACCTGAGGTAAGTGTCCATAATAGTTTCGTAGTAAATGCCCCAGCGTACAAGGTCCTGGCGGCGGTGGCCTTCGAATGCCAGCTCGTAGGAGCGTTCGTCGCGGACAGCCTGACGGAAGGACTCAAAGTCCATTCCCTCGGGGAGATCGGCCGTTGCAGAGGCGGTTTGTTGATCCTCTCCGAATCCGCGTCTGCGCACACGGTTGATCGCTTCCAGAGCCTCAGCTGAAACACTGCCTTCAGACTCGCAGAGGGCTTCTGCGTAGAGCAAAAGAACGTCAGCATAACGCAGGACATACCAGTTAACATTAGACAGATTGTTGTCGGCAATCTGGTTGGAATCCTCTACGTAGCGCTCAATGTCCCACTTTGCCGGAGTGAGCATGTAGGCATAAGTCCTGCGCCAGTCAGTACGCCAACCGGGATATTCGGTATCCATGGCCATTGCAAAGGTAATATCGGTCTTTTTACCGTCAATAGTAGCAGAAACAAGGCATGTCTTGCCGTCGGCCTTTGTGTATCTGTAATCGGCGAACGAGAGAGCCCAGCGCTTGTCGGCAGCATGGTCTTTCCAACCGGCCAGAAACATTGGCTGTACCTTGTACACTGCCTGATTGTAGTTGCCCTTGATAGATTCCAGGGCAGCGTTGGCACCGTTCCATTTGCCTATGCGCCCGCTACTTGCAGTGTTGGGTTGAGGGGCATAGAAACAAGCCTCAAGCAGACTTTCTTCCGGCGCCCAGACATTGTTGGCGGCGTTCTTCCAGAGATCTTCGTAGTCGCCGAGAAGTTTGTGGTGGCCGGAATTCACTACACGGCCCGCCGCTTCGGCAGCGAGCGCCCATTTAGAGCGGTCTTGCAGCGGGTAGCCGGCCCATGTAGCATATACCTTGGCAAGCAAGCCCAGCACGCCGCCCTTTGAAAGACGGAATGAATTATTGGCCCGTACGGCGTCTTCGTCGTACCAGGGAAGTACTTCTGCAGCGTGTTTGAGGTCTGCTTCGATGTAGCTGTAAACCTCTTCGGGCGCTGCCTGTTTGAACTCAGTCGGCAGTTTATAGGATTCCGCAGTGCTGCGAATCAGCGGCACATTACCGAACCACCGTACAAGCTCGAAGTAATATAGTCCGCGCAGCGCACGCGCCTCAGCTATGTAGTAGCGGCAGCGTTCGCGGTCTGCCTCGCTCATGTCCTCCATTTTGGGCTCAAGACTTTCAATAAAGTCATTAGCTCGGTAGATTGCAGTGTAAAGAGCTGCCCAAGTGGCTTGCACATACGAGTCGGTGCTGGTGTAGGCATTGCTCGCCTGCTCGCGGAAGCCTACGAGAGAGCTGCCTTCTACCTTTGCCTCATCTGTGGGCAGGGTTAGAAGCATGGAGAGGTGGAACTTGTAAATACCATCTGAGCACATGGCCTGGTAGATGCCCAGAAGGAGAGTCTCGGCCTCGTCTGCATTCTTGAGGTAGTTGTTCTTATCTACGGATGTATAGCTCTGCTCCTTGAGCGAGCATGCCGTGAGTGCGAGAAGACAGAAGATTATAAACTTTTTCATAGTGCTCAGAATTTGATTTCAAGACCACCGGTGATTACGCGCGCCTTGGGGTAGGAACCGAAGTCGAAGGCGGGCATAAGAGCGCTGTTGCGCATGTTAACCTCTGGATCGTATCCGCTGTAGGATGTGAAGCACCAGAGGTTTTGGGCGCTGAGGTATATTCGCAGGTGCGAGATGAAGGCCTTCCTGGTTATACGCTCAGGAAGAGTATAACCCAAGGTGAGGTTCTTTACGCGGAGGAAGGAACCGTCTTCTATATAGCGGGAACTCACGTCGTAAGAAACATATCCTGTTGCAGAAGGCACTTTGTTGGAGGCATTGTTAACTGTCCAACGGTCTTTGACCTCTGCAAGGAAGTTTACATTCTCAAGCTTGGATTGGGTGTTCCACATACGCTGAGCGTTGTAAACCTCCCCGCCTACGCTATACTGAAGCATAAATGAGAAGTCGAAGTCGTAAATTTTGAAGGTGTTGCTCAGACCTCCGAACCAATCAGGCTGGCCGTTACCTATTATGGTTCGGTCTTCGGTGCTGATTACACCATCATTATTCAAGTCTTTGTATTTGGTAAAGCCGGGGCTCACCGGGATACCGGCGTGTTTACTGATATCTACTACGCCATCCTTGAGTGTAAGTGTACCGTCGGGGCCTACATTGAAGTCTGACATCTGATATACACCGTCGAACACATAGCCGTACATAGAGCCTATTGCTCCTCCAACCTGCGCGATGTAGTCGTAGCTGCTGAAGTTGGAGTTGAATCCGGAGCGTGCCAGCAGATAATCTGAGCCGTCAGCCAATGAGAGCAGGGAGTTGCGGATAAACGAAATGTTGTAGTCTGTAGTCCAGCTGAAGTGGCGGCTGCTGAAGTTGATGCTGTTGATTGTGAGTTCGATACCCTTGTTGCGTATCTTGCCTACGTTCTGCCACTGCGAATCGTAGCCGGTTACCAGGGCCAGGCTCTGAGCGAGCAACAGGTCCTTTGAGTCTTTGATAAATGCATCTACAGTAAGCGAAAGGCGGTTTTTGAACATGCTAAGGTCCAATCCCACGTTAGTTGTTGCGGAGCCCTCCCATTTCAGGTTTTTGTTTGGCAACTGGCTGGGATATAGCACCGTAACGAGTTTGCCCCCCTGGCCGTAGCGGGCGGAAGCGAGCAAATCCATAGACAGGTAGCTGCTGATGCGGTCGTTACCAACAGTTCCCCACCCGGCGCGGAGTTTAAGATTATCTATGGCTCTTGCATTCCACATCCAGCTCTCGTTGGAGATTACCCATGCTGCCGAGAATGAGGGGAAGAATCCCCATTTGTTGTTGTCGGCAAAGACCGTTGAGGCATCTGCGCGCATTGTAGCGGTCAGCATATACTTATCAGCAAAACTGTAAAAACCACGACCGAAGAAGGACAGCTTCCTTCTGTCTGTCTTGCTCGAATTCACGTTGCTGGGAGTTGCGCCAAGCCCAAGATTGTCTGTACCGAAGTCGTCAATCGGGAAGTCGTAGGCCTCTCCGTAGAGGAATTCGTTTAGCTCATAGGTTGTTTCGTGGCCAAGCATGAGGTCCAGCTTGTGCGTCTTGTTGATTGTATTTTTGTAGTTGAGAGTGTTGGAATTGCTCCATCGAAGGCTCTTTTGCGTGCGGGAGTTGCCGTTGGGACCAGAAGTGCGTGCCGCCTGCGAGCTTCCCTCTCCGTAGAATACGTCATTGCGGCGGAACGACTGGTTCCATGCAAAACTACTCCTGAAGCTCAGGTGCTTGTTGATGCTTGCCACAAGTCCTGCATTTGCAATCCATTGGTCAACCTTTACGCTCTGCCTGACAGTCTCGGCGTTAATAAGAGGGTTAAAGTAGTTGGAATATGCAAGGCCGAGCTGCTCGAATATGGGATCCACCGCATTGTGGCGAAGCTCATAGTCACTCACAAAGAGGCCGCCGGTAGGCCTGGACTGCAGGATGCTGGACATCGTTCCGCCTCCGGTGCCTATACCGGTCTGGACTGTAGAAGTGTAGTTTACGGCTCCGTTGAAGCTGAGCCAGTCGTATAGTTTCTGGAGTATCTTCACTCTTGCGGAGTTCTTCTCGAAAGAGCTGCCGATGAAGATTCCCTGGTTGTCGTAATGCGAGAATGAGGCAGAGTAATTATTGGTCTTGCTTCCTCCGGAAATGCTCACATCGTGGTTCTGCGACCATGTAGGGTGAAACACTTCGTCCTGCCAGTCAATGCCCTTAACGTTCTTGTAGTCTTCCATAGACTGGTAACGGTAAGGATTACCATCTGCATCTTCTCCTACAGCGAAATAGCGGGAGGAGTAACGGGTGGGATTAAGCTCCAGCTGCAATTTGACGAACTCGTAGGGACTGAGCAGCTCCATCTTGTCGGCGAGCATGCTATAGCTGGCAGAGCCGTTATAAGCTACCTGAGGGCGACCTTCGAGTCCTGATTTTGTGGTTACCAGCACCACTCCGTTGGCTGCGCGGGAGCCATAGATGGCAGATGCGGAAGCATCTTTGAGAATTTCTATCGACTTGATGTCCTGGTTAGCCAGGAAGTCGATATTATCGGTCTCAAACCCATCCACTATGTAGAGCGGAGATGTATTGCCGTTTACAGTACCTACGCCTCGAATCTTGATATCGTAGCCGGCTCCAGGGGTGCCATCGGCGGCAGTAATGTACACGCCGGCGACTTTGCCTCCCATTGCCTCAAGTACTGTTCCGGATTTGTAATCCGCAATGGCCTGAGCGCTTACAGAAGAGATAGAACCGGTGAGATCGCTACGCTTCATTGTGCCGTAGCCGATTACAACGGCCTCGTCTAGCAGTTTGCGGTCTACGCTCATCGTAACATCAAGGTCTTTCCGCCCTTTTACTGGTACCGTAACGGTGTTAAATCCTATACAAGAGAATACCAGGCGATCTGCGTCGGAGACGTTTATCTCGTAGCGGCCGTTCTCATCAGTAATGGTACCTTTAGTCGTACCTTCTACTTGCACGCCCACGCCTATCATGGGCTCACCTCCATTCTCAGTCACAGTACCCTTAATTGTGCGGTTCTGGGCCATGAGGGAAACGCCCATCAGCAGGGCTGCGGCCAGTGCGGCCAGTTTATGTATTGTATTGCCGTTCATGTCCGCTCATTTATTATAGGTTGGGTCCAGCCAGATAATGAATGGATAACACTCGTTACCTCCAGTATTGACAGGATCGATATTGTTGATATTAAACTGCATTTGGCCGGATACGAAACCTGAGGCGTAGCCATTGTCATCAGAGAACTTGTCTGGATTGACCACGAGGCTAAGGTCGGCCGGGTCGTTGTAGCATGCAGTGAAAGGCAGCCAGCCACGTTCTCCGTTGCGGTCTCCATACCAGGAGACGGGCGAGGCAGAACCGGTATTGATTACGGTATTCCTTGCGCTGTAGTACTTGTTCCACACTTTGTACATAAGCCTGTCTGTGCCGTCTTGTGCGCGTCCGTCAATATGAGCGGCAGGGCCGTCTACGTTGTAGAAAAAGACGTTGCGGCGATAAGATAAAGTAACTCCGCTCACTTCTCCACCGTCCAGCCTGGTTATGACGGGAGCTGCTGAGCGCCCTCCCGTCTTAGGATTGACTCGGATTGCAAAAGGTGTGTAGCAAATTCTGTAACCTTTGATGTATCCGTCGTGAGCAACGAAAAGGGGGAATTTCTTGGTTACGGCTGCCTCTGAATTGCCGCCGACAGTCACAGTAATAATAGACGCGTGCGTGCGTGCAGAGCGATCGGCCGTTTGGTTGCCCTTGTAAGTCAGAGTGAGTTCGCCAGTACTCGCGTCAATAGCTGCTCCTGTGTTCATCTGCGAATTGTTGGTGCAATTCTTAATGGAGAAACTCACAGGGACACCCTGCGGAATGTCGCTTTCGAGTATGGGTACCTTGAGCTCTCCGCTTTCGAGACGGAACTGATTGCCGTATTCCTCGATAGGAGTGAGGCCGAGATTGTTGCCCCAGCGGACAAAGTGGAAGGTGTAGGGGTTGGCAATCACCTTCAGAGCAAAAGATGAGGTAACTGACGACTTGACGTTGGTAGCGCTCACCTTGACTTGATAGTCGCCGGGCACGAGTTCTATTCCCTTAGCGCAGGATACTGTGCCGCTGTTGCGGTCTATCTGTAGCCCATTCAGTCCCTCAGGGAGCTCTACAAGCGCATATTCAACCTCATCCCCGTCGCACTGTGCAACCGGGTTACTGAATGCAAGGCCGGAGATGAGTTCTCCGCCGTCAGCGTATGAGAGAACAGTAACGGGGCGGATAAAGTCTATTACACGGAAAGTGAAGATGTCGTCGAAGTCTGTACTGCCCCAGTTGTTGCTTACAGTGAGGCTGACCACATATTCATCTCCAACCTGCACTGCATTTGTGGCAGGGAAAGAGAGTACTCCGCTTGCCTCATCGATGCTGATGCCCGGGGTATTTGATGGTTGGACGTTCTTAATGGCATATCTCAGCCCGCTTAGCGAGCCTGTCATCTTGGGCTCGGCTGACGCTGCGGCATAGCCGCGCTCTACCTTGGCGAGGTTAACCGGATAGGAGAGCGCAAGTGGTGCAGATGTAACATTTACTGTGAGTGCGTCGGTAAACAGGCCAGCCTCGTCTTCCTGGCCTACGATGTAGGTGGTCAGGCGGAAATCGAAACTGTAAGTACCAGGAATGAAGTCAGCATTACCGGGGGCCACAGAGAAAACACCGTCCTGCGAAAGGGAGAACCAGTCTTTGCAGTCATTGGCCAGTACTCCGTCCCTTCTTACGTTTGCTATGCCGAACTGCTTGATAGATACGTGGTCGCTGCCGTCGCTGCTGATCACTGCTGTGGGCAGTTCTGCATCTGTACTGATTATGTCACCCAGAGGGATGCCTAGAATGGAAGGCGTTACCACGATGCCGTCCGGAACGGGCTTCATCAGATGAACCTCAATAGCGTTCTCGAATTCTTTGCGAGCATCTCCCAATCGGCATGCGACGCTGATGCTGTAGTGGCCGGTAGCGAGTTGCTCGGAATTGCTGATCTGGAAAGTGCCGCTGTCTGCGTCTATAGAGAAGCAGTCAGAGGTTATGGGCTCGCTTTCGTACAAGATTCTGGTTATCTCGAATGCTGTAGGCGTCTGGCCGTGCCAGGACGGGTTAATGGTGATGGCAGTGCCTGGGCTGATTTCGCTAATTCCGCTGTAGTACAGAGAATCCGAGCTGTCTGTTGTGGTGTTAACAGTACAAGAGGCCAGCGCAAGCAGTAGAAAAACTCTTAGAGGTGCGGGGATAAATCTCATAGGGCTTTATAACGCTGAATTGCTTCAAGGAAATAATAGTCTGCATAACAAATGGCGTCGTCAACCTCGCTGTTGAAAGGAGCTGCGCCGGTAGAATGCATAAGAATAAAGTCTCCGTTGGTGCCTGGAGCGGCCAGATAGGAGTCTGAGCAGAGTACCCGCAGGATATCTTCTGCGTAGGATCTATATTGTTTTCTGAGCTCTGCGCTAACCATGCCCTGCAGTTCCAGTAGTGCAGATGCGGTTACAGCAGCTGCGGAGGCGTCGCGTGGAGCATCTGGAATGCCCGGAGCGTCATAATCCCAGTAAGGGATCTTGTCTTCAGGCATGTTGGGAAGTCCCATTATGAGGGCCGCGATCTTTTTGGCCTGCTCAAGGAAGCGCTCTTCATGAGTAAAACGATAGCATACGGTGTATCCGTAGAGACCCCATGCTTGGCCGCGTGCCCAGCGGGAGTCGTCGGAGGCTCCCTGCCAGGTGGTTTTGCTTTCAACGGAACCGTCATCGTTGTAACTTACCACATGCCATGAGCTGCAGTCTGGCCTGAAGTGGTTCTCCATGGTGCGGTCTGCATGGCTCACGGCGATTCTTTTAAGCTGTTCTTCGCCGGTCCATTCCGCCACCGTAAAGAGCATCTCAAGGTTCATCATATTGTCTATGATTACCGGGTAGTTCCAATCTCCGAAGTCCCAGGAGCGAATGAGGCCTATGCGCTCGTTGAAGCGGCTGGCAAGACTGTGTGCCGCTTGAACAACGGCAGCCTTGGCGCTCTCGTCGCTCGTAATGACGTATTGAAGGCCGTAGCTGGGCATCACCATGAATCCCAGGTCGTGGGTGTGCGTCATGGCCGGGACGTCTGCAAGTTTTGCAGTAAAATGACGGGCAAGTTCGGCCAGCTCTTCATCTCCGGTCAGAGCGTATGTAACCCATAGACTGCCAGGATAGAAGCCACTGGTCCAGTCATCAAGCTCCATTTCGTGAAATGTGCCATCTCCCCACGAACGTGCGAAGTTGGCGGCGTCTTTCCATGCTTCACCGGCAGCTTTTAGCTGTACTACAGCGGTTTCGATGGCGCGGGATGTGTCGGGAGCCCCAGCTTCCTGCCGAGCGCAAGCCGACAGGGCAACGCCCGCAATAAAAACAATCAGTAGTTTTAATCTCATTTCTTCGTTATGGTGTATTCACCGGGCTCGGCACGCAGCCATAGCGTACCGTTCTCGGCTTCTGTTTTTGCATTTCTAAGTATGACTTTACCGTTTTTTGTAATATTCCAAGTACCTGGCTCCAGGTCGGTAATCAACAGATAGCAGTCTTTGGGGAGGTTGAAGCTGAAGGTTTCTCTAAACGTTCCGAGGTTTTTGTGGAAAATGGCTCCATGCCCAGATACGATTGCTCCCGCAACCTCGTCGCCCTCGATTTCTGTAACTTCTCCAAAAGATGTACAGCCATTGTCGGCCACTTGCATAACATGTAAGAAGCAGTCTTCCGCAGCCGGCGTTCCAGGCGAAACTTCTACGCGCCACGCGCCGCGCTCACCAGCTTGGTCGGGGCGGTTTGGCTCGGGGTCTGCTGGATAGTTAACCCCATCCACCAAGAATTCTTTGCCGGGCCCTCCGACTTTTTCTATTACGCCGCCCTTGGGCAGCAGGCTTTCGCAGCGCAGCATTCCGGTATCTCCATTGGCGGTACGCCTGACGCAGAATAAGTTGCCGTTGATTTCCGGCTCCTCGATACTGTGCAGGAGCCAGGTCTTCTTGAATTCAGGATTGGAGGCCTCAATGTGGTCGTAAACTATCATTGCGGCCGGAACAGTCTTGTTCTTGAGGTTAAAGAATACATAAGAGCGTCTTACGTCTTTAACTTTTTTGCTATATGCCTTGGTGATATCTCCCTTTAAATATGTATACACGGGAATCTTGTCTGAGGGACCGAACTTGTGCGCAAGTGCTTTCCCCACAGTATATTCGTCGCTCACCAAATCTTCATAACTGCGACAGGTGTCCCACCCTTCGCCATTAAGGCGCTGCCCGCCATCGTTGGCTGCAAAACGTGTCTTATCTGCACCACCATAGGCCCAGCATTCAAACACTTCGTTTGGGTCGTATATGAGAAGAGAATTGTGAGCTATAGTGCGCTTAGTGTAGTTCTTGTTGTTCGGAGAGTTATATCCGCCCTGAAGGCTTTGGTATATGCCAGAATCAATTGCCAGAGGGCCTTTGTAATAAATCTGGAACGCCCCTCCGTCTTGATGCTGGTGGTTGCCATAGAACTGCTCGTTGACTTTCATCTCAGCTATCACGCAATCCTCGTCCCAATTGGTGCGCGCAATCATCCATCCGTATGGAGATGGGCTATATCGTGAAAGGGGAAGGCCTTCGGGAGAACGCCCCTGCAGTGTAAAGTCACGCCAAAGCAAGTTAAAAATAAGCAAGTGAGCTTCTACGTATGGCTTAAGTTCCCATTCGCCGGCTAGATATGGATCTTTCCAATATGATGAAGCCAGCATCATAGGTCCTGGATATGTGTCCTTATAGGCGCGATTATGGTTTACATCGCCGGCAGGGAGCATTTTGCCGTCTGGCCTGCGGCGGTAGATGTAGTCGTACATGACATATTTCATGTCTTGAGTGTACAGGTTCCGGGCGCCCATCCGGTCCAGAATCCACATGGAAAGGAAGTCACAGGTGAGCCGGACGTTTGCGTAATCTGTGCCCTGATGATAGTTCTGGCCCGCGTAGGTGTAGTTGCGAATGGGGATGTAGTCTTCTTCGAGTGTTTCCCGTACATAATTAAACATTTCCGGGAACTCGTCGTAGATGGCAATACCCGCAGAAAGCATATCTCTTAGTATCATCCATTCAGAACCGTGTCCTGCCATTGATTCGTTGCGGCGGGGAGGATAACGGCACTCCATTGTGTTGGCAATCCGTACAAACTCTTTGCAAAAGGCGTCTTTCTCGTCTTTGGTCAGCAGCGGGTAGCACCAGTCGTAAACTATACCACCCACCATCAGCATTATGCCGCTGGCGCGGGACATATCGTTTTTCATCCCATAGTTTGTACGCTTGAGCGAATCCAATATTCCGTCTATGGCGCGTCTGCCAGCTGCTCGGTCATCATATACGAGGTAATCTATGGCATCAAGCTGTGCCTGAGAAGTCAAGCCTCGCATTTTCATGTAGTATCGGAAACCGCTCTTGTCTTCTTTTGCTTCCTCTTCGGGTGTGAAGGGGACGGCATTCTTTTGCATAGACCGCATGATCTTCTGGCCCTCGATGCTTTCTAATCTTGCCTTCAAAAGAGGGATGTCGTCCTGCTGAAGATAAAGTCGCGGATGCTTCTTGGGCGGGTTGGGGATTTTGACAGGTGCCAGCTTCGGCGTGGTTGTTTGTGGCTGCACGACGGCCGTCTCCGGAACCATCCCCGAACATGATAAAACAAGGGACGCTATTAGCGTTAAGATTGAAATGCGGTTAGTCATGTTGCAAAGTTCGTTTATTCTTTGGATTACTATTTTGCTGTTGTGTGAATATTTTTAGTTTTTATCTAATATATTTTGAAATCGTCTAATTTTATCTTAATATTGTCCAAAAGTTAATAATCATGTTTGCCCGATATAAAACCTTTTTGTTTGTACTATTCGCTGTTGCTTACCTTCATGTTGCGGCTGGTGCATTTGCTACGAATACTCCTATGGCATTTCGGCATCTTGGTATCGAACAGGGACTGTCTCAGAGCTCCGTGCTCTCTATCGCACAGGATAAGCTCGGGAATATCTGGTTCGGCACTCAAGATGGTCTCAACATGTATGACGGGTATGATTTTAAAATATACAAGGCAGATTATTCAAATCCTGATGCTTTGCAAAGTGGCTTCATTGGCGCTCTTTACGCTGACTCTGAAGGTAGGCTTTGGGTAGGCTCGGCATCAGGACTTGCACTTTTTAGGCCTGTTGAGGATTGTTTTCAGAACTATCCAGAGCTTACACAGGGCAATATCAATCATATAACTGCTTATGCTGGAAAGCTTGCTTTGTCTACCGATGCCGGCCTTGTTTTGTTCGACCCAAAAGAGCCATCTACTGAGCACATTTCTATGGGGATTGATTATGTCACCCGATGCTCTTTTGCCTTGGACCGTATATTGTTAATGGCGACTGATGCAGGCCTTTATGTCTTTAGAGATGGTGTAGCTTTACCTGTAAATGGCTTTACTGGCGTAGATGTTCATGCCATTACACCGTCTCAGGATGGAGGTTGGTGGATTGGCGTTTATGGAGATGGCTTGTATAGAACAGATGCTCATTTTAATGTTATCAGGCATTATAAAGGCGAGGCCGCTCTTCCCTCCGATTATGTCAGGGTGCTTCATACCGATACTTATGGTCGTTTATGGGTAGGCACGTACGATGGCCTTGCCGTATATGATGACATGGAGGGAGCCTTTCGCGTGTGCAAACACGGGCGTTCTGCTTTTTCTTTAAGTCACGACAGCGTTCGAGCAATTTTTTCTGATGATCAAAACGGAATATGGATAGGGACTTGGTTTGGTGGGGTTAATTATTGGAATCGTCAGGACGACAAGCTTCGTGAGGTTTCTCTTTCCAGTGAAGGTGTGTATGGCTTTGTAAGCTGTCTATGCCAGGACCCTACGTCGCAGCGTATCTGGATTGGGACAAACGATGATGGACTTTTCCTTTATTCTTTAGGAGACGGAAGCCTCCACCAACCAAATATTCCTTTGGTCAGCGGTAATATTAAGTGTGTGGTTCCTGGCAGTGACGGTAATCTATATATCGGAATGCACATGGGCGGAATAATGCGTCTTAATCCCATTAACCTATCTGTCCGTGGATTTGCGATAAACAATCGTGCTCCCATTAAGAATGGTTGTTATTCTTTATTGGAGCTAGGTGGTGGAGATTGGCTTGTGGGTTCGCTCGAAGGCCTTTTCCTTTTTAATATTCAGAGCGGAAAGTTTTTGCCTCATCCAGCAGTTACCATAGCGCCTGAGCTTGGCAGGCGACTTATAACCGTTCTGTTTAAAGACAGAGCTGGTCGTATTTGGATAGGGACAGATGAGGGCCTCTTCCTGCTTTCCCCAGATGGTAGTGTACAAGCTCACGCTGAATTACTGCCTGCCGTGAATGCTGCCGGATTTCACGTGAACCAGATCCAGCAAGATAGTTATGGTCGTATCTGGGTGGCTTCTTCTCGCGGACTGTTGGAATACACTGGAATCTCAGATCCAAAGCTTTATACTAAAGAAGAGGGGCTCCCGGATAATAATATTCGCTCAGTGCTTAATGGAGAAGGTGGGTTATGGCTGTGCTCCGGCAAGACAATATGCCGTCTCCATCCTGAGACTCGGGCAGTGACAGTTATTAACAGGCCGACTGGTAATGAATTTGTAGAAGGTGCTGCATGCGAGGGGGCAGACGGCCAGTTCTATTTTGGAGGACTCGGAGGTCTTGTGCGTTTTTCTCCGGAAGATATGTATTCCAACCCCTACTCGCCTAAGCCTTATTTTTCCGATATCGATTTTGGGAGCAGGAATATAGGAGAAGTAGAAAGGAATGATTACGGAGCCTGCATTTCTGCCAGCGTGCCATATTACAAGGGCCCATTGGTTGTTCACTGGTCTGTGCTTAATATGCTGTCTTACAAAGAGAATGTGTTTTATTACCGCATAGACGGTTTTGGGGACAGATGGCACAAAACGTCGGACAGGCAGGCATCATTTGCAAATCTGACTCCCGGGAAATATACCATTCAATTGCGATCTGCTAACAATGAGGGAGTAATGTCCGAGGGCGGCGTAAGTTTGAGTTTACATATTTTGCCCAGGTGGTGGCAAAGCCGGGTGTTCCACTTTGCGATTGCATTTATGTCGGTCCTCTTTCTGGTCTTTGTTGTGATGCTGCTTATCATGCTTGTTCGCACGAAAGGTAAACTTAATACGCGTAATGCCGAGATTCATCTTCTCGAAGAGAATCTGGACAGAATCAGGAGCCTGATAACCAGCCGTGTAGGATCTGATATTTCGGGGGAAGTATCGGCAGATAGTGAGTTTCTGAACAGGGCTGCACGGGTGGTAGAGGCAAACATAGACAACGAAGCTTTTTCTTCTGATGAATTTGCCCGCCAGATGTTTATGAGCAGGTCTAAACTATACGACCGTATTCAGAAGACGACCAATGGTACAGTCTCCGATTATATACGGAAGATTCGCTTTGACAGGGCCTGCGCTCTATTATTGGAAGGGCGATATTCTGTATCGGAGATCAGCGCCATGGTTGGGTTCTCTTCGCCGTCATATTTTGCTACTAGTTTCAAGAAATATAAAGGTTGCCTTCCAAAAGAATACGGCAAGTCCGATGTGAATCAATTAAATACTAAATAATTCATCATGAAAACCACAAAAACGTTTATCATCACCCTCGCAGTGCTGTGCTGCATTGCCCTATGCGCGATTGGCCTGCTGCATTTTAGAAAGGCTCCGGAGCCCGTTACTACCTGCGGCGAGATTCGGCCGGACAGGCTGGACGACCTTATCTGGGAGAACGAGTACAGCGGCTACAGGGCGTTCGGTCCGGCCCTGCAAGCTAAGGGCGAAACTGCCTACGGATACGACGTCTTCACCAAGAGCGTCACTTATCCGGTGATGCACGACCGCTTCGAGAAGGCCCTTGGTCCGGAGAAGATTTCCTTCCATCTGGACCATGGCGACGGGATGGATTCTTACGGAGTTGGTCCTACCTTGGGCTGCGGCACTGCGGCGCTGGTTGGCGCTGCTGGCATCGTCTATCCATGGTGCTGGAAGGAAGCCGAGATTGTAGAGAACGGGCCGAGCCGCTTTGAGGTACGCCTGACCTACTCCCCCATTATCGTGAACGGCCGCGAGGTCATCGAGCACCGCACCATTACTCTCGAAAGCGGGAGCCGGCTCAACAGGGTTGACATAAGCTATGACGGCCTTGAGGCTCCTTGTCCAATAGTTGTGGGCATCGTGGTACATGCCGAGAATCCCGAAGGCATTTTTGCCGACGGTACCACCATTGCCGTTGCCGACCTGGGAGACCGCAACATCGGGCAGAACGGAGAGATATACTGCGGTGCCGTGTTGCCGGGCGGATTCGAGCACAGTGGGTTCGAAGCGTTTGACGAGCCGAAAGGCAGCGCAATAGGGCACGTTCTCGGCTACAGCACCTACACTCCCGGCACCACATTCACTTACTGGTTCGGAAGCGGCTGGTCCAAAGCCGGAATCCGGGACCTGAACGAGTGGGTAAAGCTGATTTCTGAGCAGGCTCTGTAACCATTTTCCGGTGCCGCCGCCACGATTTGTTTTCCACTATTGCAGATTTGTGCAAACGTTTGTATCTTTGCAAAATCAATGACTACGATTACAGAAATAGCGGCAGCGCTGGGAGTAACGCCATCCACCGTTTCCAGGGCCCTTTCCGGGAGCCCGAGGGTGAAAGAGGCTACCCGCAAGGCAGTGGAGCAAAAAGCGGCTGAGTTCGGTTATGAGCGCAACGTCGTGGCCTCCAACCTGCGCCGGGGCCGTTCCGACATCGTAGGCATAGTTGTCCCCCGCATACACAGGGAATTCTTTTCCAATGTGATAGGGGGAGCTGAGGCGGTTCTCAACGAGGCCGGCTACAACGTACTTATCTGCCAAACCCACGAGCGATACGAAGACGAGGTAAAAGCACTCCAGACCCTGCGCAACAACCGCGTAGCAGGAGTGCTTATGTCTCACGCAATTGGTTCCTCAGACGGAAGCCATATAACAAGCATCCTTGGCCAGAACATCCCTCTGGTGCAATTCGACCGGGTATTCAGCAAGCTCCCGGGCACCAAGATCGTGAGCAACAACTTCGAAGGAGCGTATCAGGCAACCCGCCACCTGCTCCAACAAGGCTTCCGCCGCATCGGCACCCTGGCGGGCTACATGAATTCCGAGGCTTACGCCCAGAGGCTGGAGGGCTACCGCAAGGCATTAAAAGACAGCGGCCTGGAGCCGTCGGCCCAA
This sequence comes from uncultured Bacteroidales bacterium, assembly GCA_946410455.1. Lineage (GTDB taxonomy): Bacteria > Bacteroidota > Bacteroidia > Bacteroidales > UBA932 > Cryptobacteroides. The sequence continues at coordinate 23,299 of CAMKAJ010000001.1, read as the reverse complement.
ATAGAATTCCTCGACACCATCGTGCGGGAGACTGGTTACGACGCCTGCAAGAAGGCGCTGGCCGCCGGCTGCGACGCCCTCTACAGCGCAGGAGACTTCTCGGCCCTCGGCGCCATCGACGCCCTTAAAGAGCAGAGTATCAGCCACTTCGGCATAGTAGGCACAGCCAACGAGAGCTTCACCGCCCTGATGTCCCCCGCTATGAGCTCCCTCGCCCTCAATCCCTACGAGATGGGCTGCCAGGCAGCACAGGCCTTCATCGACGGCGCACAAGACGGCGAAAAAGTGGTACCCATGGAACTCAAGATACGAGAATCATCAAACTTCAACATAACATGGCAAAAGTAGTAACATTCGGCGAGGTGATGCTTCGCCTTTCCACCCCCGGGTATCTGCGTTTCTCGCAGGCCCGCCAGTTCGACGCCACCTTCGGAGGCGGCGAGGCCAACGTGGCCGTTTCCCTTGCAAATTACGGAGTTAACGCTCACTTTGTGAGCCGTCTCCCTCAGAACGATATAGCTGAGATGTGCATAGCCGAGCTTCGCGGCCTTGGAGTCAATACGGACTCCATCGTACGCGGAGGCGACCGTGTGGGCATTTATTACCTGGAGACCGGTGCAGTTGCCCGCGGCAGCAAAGTTGTGTACGACCGCGCGAATTCCGCCATTGCGGAAATCAAGCCGGGAATGATAGACTGGCACAAGGTGCTCGAGGGCGCCGACTGGTTCCATTGGACCGGAATCACTCCTGCGCTGAGCCAGGGCGCCGCAGACGCTTGCCTGGAGGCCATCAAGGTGGCTAACGAGATGGGCGTAAAGGTGAGCTGCGACCTCAACTACCGCAAGAAACTCTGGAAGTACGGCAAGAGCGCGAGCGAGGTGATGCCCGCACTCGTGGAGGGATGCGACCTCATTCTGGGCAACGAGGAAGACGCCGAGAAGGAATTCGGCATCAAGCCCGAGGGCTTCGACGCAGAGAAGACCGGCGGCGAGATAGACCAGAACATATTCATCAGCGTGGGTCAGCAGCTCATGGCACGGTTCCCCCGCTGCAAGAAGGTGGCCGTTACCCTGCGAGGCAGTATCAACGCCAACCACAACACCTGGGGCGGCGTGCTGTACGACGGCAAGACTCTCTGGCAGAGCCGCAGATACGACATAACCCATATCGTGGACCGCGTGGGCGGCGGCGACTCCTTCATGGGAGGCCTGCTCTACGGTCTGCTGGCATACGACACCGACCAGGAGGCGATTGAATTCGCAGCTGCGGCATCTTGCCTCAAGCACACTATCATTGGCGACTACAACCGCGTTACCGTAGCGGAAGTCGAAGGTTTAATCAACGGCGGCGGCAGCGGTCGCGTTTCCCGCTAATCCTGCGGCAGCGGCTGGCACGCAAGTGCCTGGTCATCAAGCCGTTACCGTTTTTGCCTGCACGGAAAAAGATGCAGGTAAAATCAATAAGAAACTGAAAATCAAATAGATAAACGCCAGACCATTATGGCAAAGTTCAAGAAAATCGATACCATAAGTATCATCCGCAAAACCGGAATCGTGCCTGTGTTCTACAACAAAGACGTAGAACTCACCAAGAAGGTCGTGAAGGCCTGCTACGACGGAGGCATTCGCGCCTTCGAGTTCACCAACCGGGGCGACGGCGCCGCCAAGGTGTTCGAGCAGCTCATCGCATTCGTGCGTGCAGAGTGCCCAGAGATGGCGCTTGGCGCAGGAACCATGCTTGACGCCCCCACCGCAGCGCAGTACATTCAAATGGGCGCCGACTTCCTGGTGTCCCCTTGCCTGATAGAGGAGATCGCACCTCTGGCCAACAAACGCGGCGTGCCCTACAGCCCCGGCTGCGGCAGCGTAAGCGAAATGGTACGCGGGATGGAGCTGGGATGCGACCTCGTGAAGGTATTCCCGGCCGGCAACGTAGGCGGCCCTTCTTTCGTGAAGAACGTTCTGGGTCCCCTGCCCTGGGCCATGATAATGTGCACCGGCGCCGTTGAGCCCACCGAGGAGAACCTCAGCGCCTGGGCCAAGAGCGGCGTGACTGCCGTGGGCATGGGCTCCAAGCTCTTCCCTAAGGAAGTACTGGCCGCCGGCGATTGGGCCTCTGTCTCAGAGCTCTGCGGCAAGTGCCTGGAGTGGTTCGGAGCAAAAGCGTAAACTTACAGTTTTTTGTATATTTGTGGGAGTAAAAAACCGAATCGTAATGTTGAGAATTAAAACCGCCCTTCTGGCCATTGTCTGCGTAGTTTTCCTGTCTTCTTGCTCCGCTATGCGCTATACCACCCGCACCGGGTTCAAAAAGTACAGCCGCGAGGTACCGGTGGCAATTACCACCATCCACGACCACACAAGAACCGGTTCCGGAGAACTCGTGCGCCAGCTGCTTGCTAACGGATACGATGTTATTACCATAGACAATGTCCGTCACGACGGCCGCGATAGACTTTTCAAGGACCGCAGAATAAAGGACGCCACTTACAACAGCGAATCAATATATATTCTGGAAATCCATAGTACTCCTTCACAGAACAACAGGAACCAGTATGAGGCCTTCCACGCTACGCTTTCCGACGGCAACACCGGCCGTGTAATGCTAGTTGCCGACCTTACTGAGCCCAGGGGCGTACGCGCTACAATAAAGGCACTCATCCGCAAGATGAACACCTTTATTAAGTAGGTGGTCCACAAGCCGGCACCGGCAGATGCGAATACGTGTGCATCGTTGTACGGGCGCTGCTGCTGACCCTTCTCCTCGCACCAGACTGCCGGAGCGCCCTCTTTGTATTAAGTTTAGCGGCTCTACCGTTGCCGGAGGTACATTCCGCTGGACCTCCGGGCGCAAAAAGGGCCCAAAACGCAGCCGGAGGTACAATCAAATGTACCTCCGGCAACGTTTCGTATGTTAATTGTAGCCTGAAAGGCTATTGACGTAAATACTCGTCAATAGCCTTTGCAGCGGTACGGCCGGCACCCATGGCGAGGATGACGGTGGCGGCACCGGTGACGGCGTCTCCTCCGGCAAACACGCCGGGACGGGTGGTAGCTCCCTTCTCATCGGCTACAAGGCAGCCTCTGCGGTTGGTCTCCAGACCTGCAGTAGCCTTGGAGATCATAGGGTTAGGAGATGTTCCAAGAGCCATGATCACAACCTCGGTCTCTATCTCGAACTCGCTGCCTTCTACCGGCACGGGACTGCGGCGGCCGCTCTCGTCGGGCTCGCCAAGCTCCATACGTATGCACTTGAGGGCGCGCACCCAGCCCTTCTCGTCGCCAAGCACCTCAACAGGGTTGGTGAGCATGTCGAAGATGATTCCCTCCTCGATGGCGTGATGAACCTCCTCCTTACGGGCAGGAAGCTCGGCCTCGGTACGGCGGTAGATAATGTGTACCTCTGCACCCAAGCGCAGGGCAGTACGCGCGGCATCCATTGCCACGTTACCGCCGCCTACCACGCAGACTTTCTTACCTGCATGGATAGGAGTCATGTAGTCCTCGCGCCATGCCTTCATGAGATTGTTGCGGGTGAGGAACTCGTTGGCGGAGAATACGCCGCAGAGGTTCTCGCCGGGGATATTCATAAACTTGGGAAGACCGGCTCCAGAGCCGATGAAAACGGCCTTGAAGCCCTCTTGGTCCATCAGGGTGTCGATGGTAACGGTCTTGCCGATGATGACGTCGGTCTCTATCTTGACGCCGAGCCGCTTGACCTCTTCTATCTCGTGCTTGAGCACCTTGTCCTTGGGCAGACGGAACTCGGGGATACCGTATTCCAGCACGCCGCCGGCCTTGTGAAGGGCCTCAAAGATAGTTACGTCGTAGCCCCATTTGGCAAGGTCGCTTGCGCAGGCAAGACCTGCAGGGCCGGAACCGACAACCGCCACCTTAACTCCATTTGCGGGAGCAACAGCAGCACTCGCCTTACCGAGGGTTTCGTCGGCCACAAAGCGCTCGAGCTTGCCTATTGCCACAGGCTCACCCTTCACGCCCAGCACGCAGCTGCCCTCGCACTGAGTCTCCTGCGGGCAGACGCGTCCGCAGACGGCGGGCAGGGAGCTGTCGGCCGCTATCACGGCGGCAGCACCTTCTACGTCACCCTCGTTCAGCTTGGCGATGAACTCCGGAATCTGGATGTTCACGGGGCATGCGCCCACGCAGCGGGGATTCTTGCAATGCAGGCAGCGGCTGGCCTCCAGCATCGCCTCTTCACGGTTGTAGCCGTAGCATACTTCTTCGAAATTAGTTGCGCGGACCTTGGGATCCTGCTCGCGGACCGCGACTCTGGGTATTCTGTTTGCCATTATTTTCCCCTCCCAATTTTACAGACGTGATGTTCGTTAGTGGCAGCTTCTTCTGCCTTGTACTGACCCTGACGGCGCATGGCCTCGTCGAAATCGACCTCGTAACCGTCGAACTCGGGGCCCTCTACGCATGCGAAGCGGGTCTTGCCGCCCACGCTCACGCGGCATGCTCCGCACATTCCGGTGCCGTCCACCATAAGGGTGTTGAGGCTCACGATGGCGGGGATGCCGAGTTTCTTGCAGGTGAGAGTGGTGAACTTCATCATGATCATGGGGCCGATGATGACCGCCTGGGTGTATCTGTGTCCCTCACTCACAACATGCTCCAACATATTGGTTCCCATGCCCTTGAAGCCGAAGGAACCGTCGTCGGTACAGATAAACAGGTTGTCGCAGACCTCGCGCATCTCGTCTACGTAGATGAGCAAGTCCTTGGTCTTGGCGCCGATGATTACGTCCACAGGTACGCCGTGCTCCTTGAGCCATTTTGCCTGGGGATATACAGGTGCGGTGCCCAGACCTCCGGCAATGAGGACATAGCGTTGCTGGGCAAGCTTCTCGGGAGCCATCTCAACGAACTCGGAAGCCACACCCAAGGGGCCCACCACGTCGGCGAAGCTCTCACCTGCCTCGTAGGCGATGATGTCTGCCGTGGAGGCGCCGATCTTCTGGGTAACGATGGTTACTGTACCTTCTTTTCTGTCAAAGTCACTGATGGTGAGCGGGATACGCTCTCCCTTCTCGTCTGCGCGCACAATCAGGAACTGGCCGGGTTGCGCAGCTGCAGCAATACGAGGAGCCGATACCTTCATCCTGCAGATGATAGGAGTCAGCATCTCTTTTGTCAAGATTTCAAACATTGCGTGTGCTATTGAATTGTAGTTAAGAGTTTCTGGATCTGGTCGAAGGCCTCAAGCAGAGGCAGCGGCTCGGGGGTAGTGTCGGAGAGCACAAGGTCGTATGTGCCCTTGGGGAGCTGATGACGGCCTATCTTGAAGCGTGCCCTGCTGGTAACAGCGGCGTACTCTTCGAAAATTTCGAATGTGTTGGAAAGCGAGATGAACAAATCGGATTCGCTCCTGAGTTCTACGTCTGTGGCGTAAAGGAAGTCCACATTGCAGTCGCGGCCGATTTTTCTGCGGAAAGTCAGCTTCTGGGGCTCCGTGAGCTCGTCCGCGCTGTCCATAAAGATAACCACGGTATGGATTTGAGATAGCGGAAGCAGACCAGTAGGCACTTTGCTCTGGTGCTTTCGCATACTAAGACGGAGCTTCAGTTTTCTGAATTTATTCATAGCTGGCCGCCGTTCTTTGCAATAAGTTCGCGTATTTCTATCTTGGCGTCGCGCCAGCGCGGGATGTCTATCTTGGTGCCGATGACCTCCACCACCTTGGCGGCGATTATGGAGCCCACCTCGGCGCAGACCTTGAGCGGCATACCCAGCGAGTGTGCGTACAGGAAGCCTGCGGCATAAGTGTCACCGGCACCTGTTGCGTCTATTGTGGCTGCGGGCCATGAGGGAATGAAGTGGTACTCGTCGCCCTGCTTGACCATGGAACCGTCTTTGCCCACTTTTACCACTGCGATGTCGCAGTGCTTTGCAATTTCGTCTATCGCCTCGCGGGGGCCCATCTTGGAAAATGCGCGGGCCTCGGTCTCGTTGGCAAAAACTATATCCACGTAGTTCTCTACCAGATTATGGAAGAAGGCGTTATTGGACTCAACCACGTTGTACGATGCCATATCTATAGATATAATGCATCCGGCTTCCTTGGCCAGGCGTGCCGCCTTGGAGATAAGCTCCTGATTCTGAACGAGATAACCTTCGATATGGAAGTAGTCGTATCCCTTGAACTGCTCTATGCTGAGGTCGTCCGGCCCGAGCTCCAGTGTGGCGCCCATATAGTCGGCGAAAGTGCGCTCTGCGTTAGCTCCGGTAATGAACACCATGCAGCGGCCGCTGGATTTTTTGCTGTATAGCATCTGGGCATTGACTCCGTACTGCTCCATCGTACTCTTGAAGAGGTTGCCGAGGTCGTCGTTGCCAATCTTGCCGATGAAGCCCGAGGGCATGCCGAAGATAGCGGTGCAGGTGAGCGTGTTGGCAGCGCTGCCGCCGGGTACATACTTTACTCCGTAGCCCTTGAGAGCCTCCCAGATGCGGTCTCCGGTCTCCATGTCAACGTGCTGCATACTGCCCTTGGGCAGATGGTAGGTCTGTAGCAGAGAGTCATCCGGAAGGACGGCCAGAATGTCGGTAAGAGCGTTACCTATGCCAAGAATAGATTTCATAACCCGCAAATATAAGGAAAATAATTGTACCTTTGCCCCGTGTTCAAGAAGTATCTTATAGTATTCCTTATCGCAATGGTGCCGCTGATAGAGATTCGCGGCGCCATGCCCTATGCGGTTGGATTCGAGCTGCCGCTGGTACCCTCAATTATTGTTGCTGTGCTTGGGAACATGTTACCTGTTCCTTTCATATTTCTATTTGCCCGCAAGATACTTGAGTGGGGCAAGGACAAGAAAATCATCGGCGGATTCTTCCGCTGGTGCCTGGAGAAGGGCGAGAAAGGCGGCCGCAAGCTTGAGGCCAAGGCCGGCAGAGGGCTCTACTGGGCTCTTCTGCTCTTTGTAGGCATCCCCCTGCCCGGCACCGGCGCCTGGACCGGCACTCTCGCCGCCAGTATTCTCAACATGGACTTCAAGAAGAGCGTCATCTTCATTATGCTCGGCGTTATTCTCGCCGGCGCCATAATGTTAGCCGCATCGCTCGGTGTATTTGGAGCGATACGGCTAATAAATTAGGAATCTCCTTTATATGCGTTGCCGGAGGTACATTTGATTGTACCTCCGGCAACGTTTTAGGCCCTTTTTGCTGCCGGAGGTCCATCACGGTGTACCTCCGGCAACGGTAGAGCGTCTAGTTTACAGCAAATGGAACCCAACGGTAAGGCCGGCCATCACGATACTCACCATGCTCATGAGCTTGATGAGGATGTTGAGTGAAGGGCCGGAGGTGTCCTTGAACGGGTCGCCTACGGTGTCGCCCACCACGGTGGCATGGTGGCACTCGGAGTTCTTGCCGCCGAAGTGACCTTCTTCTACGTACTTCTTGGCATTGTCCCATGCGCCGCCGGAGTTGCTCATAAACACGGCCAGCACGAAGCCTGCACCCAGACCGCCAATGAGCAGGCCAAGCACGCCGGCAACGCCGAGCACGCAACCCACTACTACAGGAACTATAATCGCAAGCAGAGCGGGGCCGAGCATCTCGTGCTGAGCGGCCTTGGTAGAAATCTCTACGCAACGCTTGTAGTCGGGAGTGCCCTCACCGGTAAGGATGCCCTTGATCTCGCGGAACTGACGGCGCACCTCCACCACCATCTTGCTGGCGGCGCGGCCCACTGCATTCATTGTAAGACCGCAGAAGAGGAAGGCCATCATGGAGCCCACGAATACACCTGCAAGCACGGTAGGATTCATCAGGGAAACGTTATACTCGTGCAGAATGTCCAGGATAGATGCATCGGCGGCCTTAACCTGGCCGGCCACGCCGGCGATATAGGCGCCCGTCCTCTCGAGGGCAATCTTGATTTCCTCAATATATGATGCAAGCAGCGCAAGTGCAGTAAGAGCTGCAGAACCTATCGCAAATCCCTTTCCGGTAGCTGCGGTTGTGTTGCCAAGGGCGTCGAGCACGTCGGTACGCTCGCGCACCTCGGGCTCAAGCTCGCTCATCTGTGCGTTACCGCCGGCATTGTCGGCGATGGGCCCGTAAGCGTCGGTAGCCAGCGTAATGCCGAGCGTAGAAAGCATACCCACGGCAGCGATTGCCACACCGTAAAGTCCCTTAGACAAGGAGGCGGCAGTCATCATGTTCTGCACATCAAAGCCGATGGCAAAGAGGTACGCAAGAACAATGGCGCACACGATGGCAATCACGGGGATGGCGGTAGAAATCATACCCAGACCCACGCCATTGATGATAACGGTGGCGGGGCCGGTCTTGGATGCCTCCGCAAGCTTCTGCGTGGGCTTATAAGAGTGCGAAGTGTAGTACTCGGTAGCCTTGCCGATTATCACGCCCGCAAGGAGTCCTGCCACGACGGAGCAGGAGAAGTGCCACCAGTCGTTGTTCTGAGTGCCGAATACGAGGGCCAGGATGCCGAAGGTCGCCACACCGCTGAGGATGGCTGCCAGGTTGGTACCAAAGCTCATGCTCTTGAGGAGCTGCGCCATGCCGGCGCCCTCTTTGGTGCGCACGGTAAAGATGCTGCAGACAGACAGCACCACACCCACGGCTGCGATGAGCATAGGAGCGAGGATGGCCTTGGTCTGCATCTCGGGGCCTGCCATGTAGAAGGCGGAAGCGCCAAGCGCCATGGTGCTGAGGATGGAGCCGCAGTAGCTCTCGTAGAGGTCTGCGCCCATTCCAGCCACGTCACCCACGTTGTCTCCCACGTTGTCGGCTATGGTTGCAGGGTTGCGGGGATCGTCCTCGGGCAGGTCACTTTCTACCTTGCCCACGATGTCTGCGCCTACGTCGGCGGCCTTGGTATAGATACCGCCGCCCACACGGGCGAAGAGAGCCTGGGTAGATGCACCCATTCCGAAAGTAAGCATGGTGGTGGTGATAACCACGAGCTTCTGCGCCTCGGTGGCCTCAACTATGCATGCGTTGAGTACGATGTACCAAAGGGCGATGTCCAGAAGGCCGAGGCCCACCACGGTAAGGCCCATCACGGCGCCGCTGCGGAAGGCCACTTTAAGGCCTGCATTGAGGCTGCGGCGTGCGGCGTTGGCAGTACGGCCGGAGGCGAAAGTCGCTGTCTTCATGCCGATAAAGCCGGCAAGTCCGCTAAAGAAACCGCCAGTAAGGAATGCGAACGGTACCCAGGGATTCTGAACGTGCAGCACGTAAGCCAGGATGGCAAAGAACACGGCCATAATCAAGAACACGATTACAACCACCTTGTACTGCTGCTTAAGATATGCCATGGCGCCCTCGCGGACGTACTGGGCAATCTGCTTCATGGTAGGGGTTCCCTCGTCCTGCTTCTTCATCTGCCTGTAGAAGATGAAGGCAAAGAGCAGCGCCAGAACCGACGCACAAGGAACCGCATAGAATAGTGGATTCATAAGTTTGGTTATTTGTTATTAGCTTGCTAAAATAAGCATTTGTTACAGATAAACAAAGCCCCGACCGTAAAAAAACGTATCGGGGCTTAGACTCTGGAAAGCTTTTATTCAGCCTTCTCCTCCTGTGCGGGAGCCTCTGCTGCGGGTGCCTGCTCTGCGGGAGCCTCGGCCTTCTTGGCGCGGCTGCGGCGGGTGGTCTTCTTGGCGGCCTTAGGTGCACTTGCGAGTGCGGCCTCGTTGAAGTCTACCAGCTCGATCAGAGCCATCTCGGCAGCGTCACCCTGACGGAAACCGGTGTGGAGAACACGGGTGTATCCGCCCGGACGGTCTGCAATCTTGGGAGCGATGTTACGGAACAGCTCGGTGACTGCATTCTTGTCCTTGAGGTAGCTGAACACGACGCGACGGGAGTGGGTGGTGTCTTCCTTGGACTTGGTGATAAGCGGCTCCACATAGCTCCTGAGGGCCTTTGCCTTGGCTACGGTGGTGGTGATGCGCTTGTGCATAATCAAAGAAGAAGCCATATTCGCAAGCATAGCTTTGCGGTGACCGCTCTGGCGTCCCAGATGATTGATAGCTTTATTGTGTCTCATCTCTACTGTTCAATTTTTTTCTTGGGTTCGATATTATACTTGGTGACGTCCATTCCGAACTCGAGTTTCATCTTCTCGACGAGAAGCTCGATTTCGTGGAGACTCTTGCGCCCGAAGTTACGGAACTTCATGAGCTCGGGACGGGTGTAAGACACCAGGTCTGCGAAAGTCTCGATTTCAGCGGCCTTGAGGCAGTTGAAAGCGCGAACGCTCAGACCTACGTCGGCGAGCTTGGAAAGAAGCAGGTGCCTTGTGCGGAGGGACTCCTCGTCAAGTTCGTTGCTGGAAGACTCGACGGAGCTCTCGATGGGCACCTTCTTGTCGTCCGTAAACAGACGGAAATGGTAAATCAGAATACCTGCAGCCTCCTGGAGGGCATCGTCGGGGCTGATGGAGCCGTCGGTGACAACCTCGATGGTAAGCTTCTCGTAGTCTGTCTTCTGCTCAACACGCCAGTTGTCAACGCTCCAGTTAACCTTGCGGATAGGAGTGTAGATGGCATCCACGGGGATGGTGCCGATGGGCGTATTCTCGTCCCTGCTCTCCTCGGCGGGCACGAAGCCACGACCCTTGGTGATGGTGAGACTGATTTCGAGCTTGACGGACGGTTCGAGAGTACAGATATGCTGCTCCAGGTTCAACACCTTGAAAGAAGACAATCCTTTGGAGATATCCTCAGCGGTGAACTCGGTCTTGCCGCTGATGGTGATATTTACGGTCTCGGAATCGACGGAATCGACCATCCTGCGGAATCTCACCTGCTTGAGGTTGAGAATGATGTCCTGCATACCCTCGATCACGCCGGGGATATTCTGGAATTCCTGATCGACACCGACAATCTTGATTTGGGAGATAGCAAAACCCTCCAAAGATGCCAAAAGGATGCGGCGAAGCGCGTTGCCGATGGTCTGACCGTATCCCGGCTCAAGAGGGCGGAATTCGAAGCGGCCTACGGTTTCGTTGCTTTCGAGCACGATCACCTTGTCAGGTTTTTGGAATGCTAAGATTGCCATATTATTCTTTTTGTGGTGTTAACTGTTACTTGGAGTAGAGATCGACGATGAGCTGCTCGTTGATGTTCTCGGGAACTTCTGCACGGGTAGGCATGTTGAGGAACTTGCCCACGAGGGTCTTCTGGTCGAACTCAAGCCAGGAATACTTGGTCACGGATGCGACGCTTGCCTGGATGACCTCGAGGCTCTTGGAGCGCTCGCGCACGGCGATGCTGTCGCCGGGCTTCACCTGTGCGGAAGGAATGTTGCACACCTCTCCGTTGAGGGTGATGTGGTGATGAGAAACAAGCTGACGGGCTGCGGCGCGGCTGGGAGCGATACCCAGACGGTAAACCACATTGTCCAGACGGGACTCGAGGAGGAGAATGAGGTTCTCACCCTTCTGTCCGCTCATGCGGGCTGCCTTGTCGTAGGTGTTGCGGAACTGACGCTCGAGCACACCGTACATGTACTTGACCTTCTGCTTCTCCTTGAGCTGGGTGCCGTACTCCTTCTGCTTCTTGCGCTTGGAGGCCAGACCGTGCTGTCCCGGAGGGAAGTTTCTCTTCTCAAAATATTTGTCTGCGCCGAAAATAGGCTCGCCGAACTTACGGGCGATCTTGGTGCTGGGACCTGTATATCTTGCCATAGTAATTCTGCTTTAATTGATTAAACTTTACGACGGCCTTTCGGTCTGCATCCGTTGTGGGGCATAGGGGTGACGTCGATGATCTCGGTCACGGTGATACCCGCGTTGTTGATGGTGCGGACAGCGGACTCACGTCCGGAGCCAGGACCTTTGACGTAGCATTTTACCCTGCGGAGGCCAGCGTCGTATGCTGTCTTTGCAGCATCTTCGGCAGCCATCTGGGCAGCGTAAGGAGTGTTCTTCTTGGAACCTCTGAAGCCGCACTTACCGGCAGAGCCCCAGCTGATAACCTGGCCCTGTGCATTGGTAAGGGAGACGATGACGTTGTTGAAGGTTGATGAAATATGGGCCTCGCCATAAGCTTCAACCTTGACAACTCTCTTGGATGTTGTAGTTTTCTTTGCCATAATTCATCTGTTTTACTTGGTCGCCTTCTTCTTGTTGGCAACAGTCTTCTTCTTGCCCTTGCGAGTACGGGCGTTGTTCTTGGTGCTCTGTCCGCGCACAGGGAGACCTGCACGGTGGCGGATACCACGATAGCAACCGATATCCATGAGACGCTTGATGTCCATCTGGACACTGGAGCGAAGCTCACCCTCGATCTTGTACTCTTCGTTGATCTCGGTACGGATCTTTGCTATCTGGTCGTCATTCCAGTCACCGACTTTGATGGTTCTATCGATACCGCACTTGTCGAGGATCTTCCTGGCGGAGCTGCGGCCGATACCGAAGATATAGGTCAGACCTATTTCTCCTTGTTTGTTGTTAGGTAAATCAACACCGGCTATACGTGCCATAATTATACTTTACTTAATTTGTTACTGATTATTATCCCTGGCGCATCTTGAACTTGGGGTTCTTCTTGCAGATCACGTACAGACGGCCTTTGCGGCGGACTATCTTGCAATCCTCGCTGCGCTTTTTGATGGATGTTTTGACTTTCATATCGCGAAATTTTTATTTGTATCTGAAAGATATTCTGCCCTTGGTCAAATCGTAAGGTGATATTTCAACTTTAACTCTGTCGCCCAGAAGTATATGGATGAAGTTCATACGCATCTTCCCTGAAATGTTGCAGAGGAGGACGTGACCATTCTCAAGCTCGACTTTGAACATCGCGTTCGGAAGGGTCTCGATGACCTTTCCATCTTGTTCTATTGCTACTTGTTTCGACATTAAAATAACACTTTAAAAATTGATCATAGGATCTTTCTCGATAAAATCAAAGGTGGACAGCTGTTCAGCCTTGCCTTTACGGACAACAACCGTAAGCTCGTAGTGGGCCGACTTCTTGTGGTCGGAAGTATGTACCGCCCAACCGTTGCGGTCGAGGTACACACTTTTCCCGCCCGCATTGATCATAGGTTCGATACAAATTACCATTCCATCCACAAGATGCGTCCCTTTGCCCCTGCGCCCGTAATTGGGCACTCCGGGCTGCTCGTGCATCTCGCGTCCGAGCCCGTGGCCTTCCAGTTCGCGAACGACAGAAAAGCCAAGCGGTTCTACGTACGATTGTACCGCGTATCCGATATCGCCGGTCCTGTTACCCGCCACAGCTGCCTCAATGCCCTTGTAGAGCGACGCCTTGGTAGCATCCAGAAGCCTGCGGGTCTGCTCGTCCACCTCCCCTACCGGGAAAGTGTAAGCAGAATCTCCGTTATAGCCCTTGTAGAGCGTACCGCAATCCACAGACACCACGTCTCCCTCCTTGAGGGCGTAATTGGACGGGAACCCGTGAACCACCACGTCGTTCACAGACATGCAAAGAGCTGCGGGGAAGCCTTCATAACCGAGGAAGCTGGGAATCGCTCCGTGAGAACGGATGAATTCGTCTGCGATGGCATTGAGTTCCTTTGTGGTAACGCCGGGGGCAATATGCCGACCGACCTCTGCCAGCGTTTTAGAGACGATTATCGCGTTCTCACGCAACAACTCGATTTCTTCTTCAGTCTTTGGCTTGACCATCTACCTTAGAATTTTGTCAAAGAACTAAAGGCCCGAACGTCCGCTCAGACGACCGGTCTTCATGAGGCCGTCGTAGTGACGCATGAGCAAATAACTTTCCACCTGCTGGAGCGTATCCAGGACAACACCCACGAGAATCAACAGCGAGGTACCGCCGAAGAAACTGCCGAAGGAGTTGTTGACACCCATGATGATAGCGAGAGCAGGGAGAATGGAAATGATGCCGAGGAAAATGGAACCCGGGAGGGTAACCCTGGACATCACCGTATCCAGATACTCCATCGTTTTCTTGCCGGGCTTTACTCCCGGGATGAATCCGCCGTTGCGCTTCATATCCTCAGACATCTGCTGGGGATTCACGGTAACTGCCGTGTAGAAGTATGTAAAGACTACAACGAGGAGGAAGAAAATGAAGTTATACCAGAATCCGGTATAGTTTCCGAGCGTAGCGGCAAGTCCTCTGGTAGCATCCCAGCGGGAGAAAATCAGAGGGAAGAGCATCAAGGCCTGGGCAAAGATGATAGGCATAACGCCGGCAGCATTGATCTTGAGGGGGATGTACTGGCGCACACCACCGTACTGACGGTTGCCGACCACCCTCTTGGCATACTGCACAGGAACCCTGCGCACTGCCTGCACAAGCGCGATAGCCGCAATGATAACGAAGAACCAGATAACGAACTCCACGATGAGCAGGAGGGCGCCGCCGTTGTTGGTGCCAAGCTTGGCGCCGACTTCTGCGACCACTGCGTAAGGCAGACGGGCCACGATACCTATCATAATGATGAGCGAGATACCGTTGCCGATACCACGGTCGGTAATGCGCTCACCGAGCCACATCACGAACATGGAACCTGACATCAGGATAAGAGTGGAGACGAGGTTGAAGATAAAGTTGCTCCAACCGAGCTGCTGGACGGCCACGAAAGCCTGTCCGGGAATCTGGCTGTGGAGAGCAGCCATATAGGCCGGGCCCTGGATGCAGATGATCACGATGGTAAGCCAGCGGGTCATCTGGTTCATCTTCTTGCGTCCGCTTTCGCCCTCCATCTGGAGCTTGCGGAAGTATGGCACGAAGACACCCAGGAGCTGAATGACGATGGATGCCGAGATGTACGGCATCACACCCAGCGCGAAGATAGAAGCGTTACCGAAAGCACCGCCGGAGAACATGTTCAGGAGGCCTACGAGACCCTCTGAAGTGCTCTGCTGGAAGCGTGCGAGCATCGTAGGATCGATGCCGGGAAGTACCACGAAGCAACCAAGCCTGTAAACCAGGATCAGGAGGCAGGTGTATACTATCCTCTTCCGGAGCTCTTCAATCTTGAAGATGTTTTTGATTGTCTCAATAAACTTCTTCATCGTTCTTATTCGCTTACGACTGCCTTACCACCGGCAGCCTCGATTTTGGTAACTGCTGATTTGGAGAAAGCGTCGGCAGTGACGGTGACGGCGGCGGTGATTTCACCATTGCCGAGAACCTTCACGAGGTCGTTCTTGCCGGCGAGACCTGCAGCCTTGAAGTCCTCGACACCGAGTTCCTTCACGCCCAGACGGGCTGCGAGAGCCTCCACGTCTGCTACGTTGACTGCCTTGTACTCAACCCTGGTGGGGTTCTTGAATCCGAACTTGGGAAGACGCCTCTGGATAGGCATCTGGCCACCCTCGAATCCAATCTTGTGCTCATAACCGGCACGTGCCTGGGCACCCTTGGTACCACGGGTGGCAGTGCCGCCCTTACCAGAACCCTGACCGCGACCGAGTCGCTTGCTTGTTTTGGTTGCACCTGTTGCAGGTGCGAGATTCTCAAGTTTCATATCACGGTCCTCCTTAGTCAATAACTTCATACTTTACGAGGTGTGCAATCTTTGCAAGCTGGCCCATGGTAACAGGGTTCTGCTCTACCTCGACTGTCTGATGCATGCGGCGGATACCGAGGCACCTGAGGTTGTCCTTCTGGCGCCTGGTCTCACCGTTGCTGCTGATAATTTGTGTAATTCTGAGCTTTGCCATAATAGTGTCCTCCTAGCCGTTGAAAACCTTGTTCATAGGAATACCGCGGAGACCGGCCACAGTATAGGCGTCGCGCATCTGGATAAGTGCGGTAACGGTTGCCTTCACGAGGTTGTGAGGGTTAGAAGAGCCCTTGGACTTAGCAAGGACGTTCTGGATACCCGCAGACTCGAACACGGCGCGCATAGCACCACCTGCCTTAACACCGGTACCGGGAGCTGCAGGCATCATGAACACACGGGAACCGCCGAACTTTGCCTCCTGCTCGTGAGGGATAGTGGTGTTGATAACGGGAATCTTAACCAGGTTCTTCTTTGCATCCTCTACGCCCTTGGCGATAGCGGCAGTGACTTCGTTGGCCTTACCAAGACCATAGCCAACAACACCGTTCTCGTCGCCCACAACTACGATAGCTGCGAAGCGGAAGTGGCGTCCACCCTTGGTTACCTTGGTAACCCTCTGGATGGCGACCAGTCTGTCCTTAAGCTCAAGGTCAGAGGTCTTTACTCTTTTAACATTAGTATTTGCCATAGTCTTGACGATTAGAATATGAGACCGCCTTCACGGGCTGCGTCTGCCAAACTTTTAACTCTGCCGTGGAAAAGATATCCACCACGGTCGAAGGAAATAGTGGTGATACCCTTGGCAATAGCGCGCTCTGCGATGGCCTTGCCGACCACTGCTGCAGCCTCGATACCAGACTTGCCCTTGCACTGTGCGGCGAGGTCCTTGTCGTTGGAAGCTGCTGCGACGAGCGTCTTGCCCTGGAGATCATCCACGACCTGCACGTAAATCTGCTTGTTGCTGCGGAAAACGACCATACGAGGGCGCTCGGCAGTACCGTTGACGTGCTTGCGGATGCGGAAGTGAATCCTTCTTCTTCTTGCGATTTTATTGAGTGCCATAATTCAGTCCTCCTATTATTTAGCGGAAGCAGTCTTGCCCGCCTTGCGACGAAGCTGCTCACCAACAAACTTGATACCCTTGCCCTTGTACGGCTCCGGACGGCGGAATGAACGCACTTTGGCTGCTACCTGGCCCACAAGCTGCTTGTCGCAGCTCTTCAGTACCAGACGAGGATTCTCACCCTTGCGAACCTCGGGAATCTCGGCCTTGACCTCTGCAGGAAGCATGAGCTGGATTTCGTGTGAGTAACCAAGGGAGAAGACAAGAAGCTGGCCCTGTACGGCTACACGGTAACCGACACCCACCAGTTCCTGCTGGGTAGAAAAACCTTCGGACACACCAACGACCATGTTGTGCACCAGTGCGCGGTACAGACCGTGCATGCTGCGGTGACGAGGCTGATCGGTGGGGCGCTCGAATTTGATCTGATTGTCCTCAACGGTGACTTTGATGTCCGGATCTACTTTCTGGCTCATCTCACCAAGAGGTCCTTTAACCTTCACCACGTTGCCGTCGAGCAGCTGGACGCTGACTCCGGACGGAAGGCTTACAGGCAATTTACCAATTCGTGACATTTTAATGTGCTGTTTTGTTTAATTAATATACGTAGCAAATGACTTCACCGCCGACGCCAAGCTCCTTGGCTTCCTTGTCGGTGATGATGCCCTTGGACGTAGAGAGGATGGCGATGCCGAGTCCGTTGAGGACGCGGGGCATGTTCTCTACATCGGTGTACTGACGCAGACCGGGACGGCTGATACGCTCAATCTTCTTGATAGCGGCGGTCTTGGTCTGGGGATGGTACTTGAGGGCTATTTTGATTGTATTGAAAGGGGTACCTTCAACTACCTTGTAGCTGAGGATGTAACCCTTCTCACAAAGGATCTGGGTGATGGCGACCTTCATCTTGGAAGAAGGAATCTCCACGACCTTGTTGCCTGCTGCGTAGGCATTGCGAACCCTGGTGAGGTAATCTGCAATAGGATCTGTCATATCGTTGAATTTTTAATTTTTACCAACTTGCCTTCTTGACACCCGGGATCAGGCCGTTAGAGGCCATCTCACGGAACTGGATACGGCTCAGGCCGAACGCCCTCATGTAGCCCTTAGGACGGCCGGTGAGGGAGCAGCGGTTGTGAAGACGGACAGGAGAGGCGTTCTTGGGGAGCTTGTCGAGTGCTACCCAGTCACCGGCCTCCTTGAGTGCCTTTCTCTTTTCTGCGTACTTAGCAACCAGTTTCGCGCGCTTTACTTCGCGGGCTTTCATTGATTCTTTTGCCATAGTATCTTATTTGTTATGTTTCTTGAAAGGCAGACCGAACGCGGCGAGAAGAGCGTGGCACTCCTCATCGGTGCGGGCCGTCGTGACGAAAGTAATCTCGAGGCCGTGGATACGGGGGTTCTTGTCGATGTCGATCTCAGGGAAGATGATCTGCTCCTTGAGTCCGAGGGTGTAGTTGCCCTGGCCGTCCATCTTCTCGGCGATGCCGTTGAAGTCGCGGATACGAGGGAGAGCAACACGGATGAGCTTCTCCAGGAACTCGTACATCTTGACGTCGCGAAGAGTAACCTTCGTTCCGATGGTCATGCCCTTACGGAGCTTGAAGTTGGAAACGTCTTTCCTGGAAGTGGTGATGAGAGCCTTCTGACCGGTGATGAGAGACAGCTCTTCGGCGGCCTCCTCTACGATCTTGCGGTCCTGGGTACCCTGGCCGACACCCTCGTTGAGGGTAATCTTCACGAGCTTGGGAACCTGCATCACGGTGGTATAGTTAAACTGCTTCTTCAGTTTATCTACGATTTCCTCTTTATAAACCTTCTTGAGGGCAGGAACATATCCTGCAGGCAGAGCCTGAACCTCAACTTCTTTAGTTTTCTTTGCCATAATTACTTGATCTCCTCACCAGATTTTTTAGCGATTCTGACTTTCTTGCCATCCTCTACCTTGAAACCGACGCGAGTAGGCTTGCCACTCTTGGGATCGATGAGGTTGAGATTGGATACATGAACGGGAGCCTCCTGCTTGATGATGCCGCCCTGGGGCTGCTTGGCATTGGGCTTGGTGTGCTTGCTGACCATATTGATACCCTCTACGATAACACGCTGCTTAGCGGTATCTACAGAAAGTACTTTGCCAGTTTTACCTTTATCGTTGCCGGCATTGACATACACGGTGTCGCCTTTCTTGATTCTGTTCATAATAATAATAGGTTAAAGGACCTCCGGTGCCAGTGAAACGATCTTCATATAATTCTCGCGGAGCTCGCGGGCCACGGGGCCGAAAATACGGGTTCCACGAAGTTCGCCGGCGTTGTTCAGAAGAACGCAAGCATTGTCGTCGAAGCGTATGTAGGAACCGTCAGCGCGGCGGATTTCCTTCTTGGTGCGCACGACAACTGCCCTCGATACGGTGCCCTTCTTGGCATCCGAACCGGGGATGGCGCTCTTGACAGTGACGACGATCTTGTCGCCAACGGTCGCATAACGGTGACCAGTACCTCCAAGTACACGGATGCAAAGGACTTCCTTAGCACCGCTGTTGTCGGCCACCTGTAAACGTGTTTCCTGCTGTATCATAACTACTTGGCTTTTTCTACGATTTCAACTAATCTCCAGTTCTTGGTCTTGCTCAGGGGACGGGTTTCCATGATGCGGACGGTATCGCCCTCACCGCACTCGTTCTTATCGTCCTGTGCAACGAACTTGGTGGTCTTCTTCACGAATTTACCGTAAAGGGGATGCTTCTCCTTACGCTCGACGGCCACGACTATGGTCTTGTCCATCTTGCTGCTGACCACTACGCCTATTCTTTCCTTACGAAGATTTCTTTCCATAAGACTTGTGCTTTAGTTCTGTTTTTCTTTTTCAGCGAGGATAGTGATCATGAGAGCTATATCCTTGCGGGTCTTCTTAAACTTGGATGTGTCCTCCAATGGAGAAATAGCGTGATTGATCTTCATGGTGTCGAGATTGTTCTTCTCGATCTGGATGCGGTCGCGCAGGTCTGCTACAGACATTTCGCGTGCTTCAGCTGCTTTCATTTTCTTTTCTCCATTAAATTATTCAACATAATCCCTGCGGACGACGAACTTGGTCGCGATGGGGAGCTTGTTGGCGCCCAGGCGCATTGCTTCCTTAGCGGTCTCGAGAGAAACGCCTTCTGCCTCGAAGATGATACGGCCGGGGGTGATAGGAGCAACGAATGCATAGGGATCACCCTTACCTTTACCCATACGGGTATCGAGAGGCTTCTTGGTGATCGGCTTCACAGGGAAGACGCGAATCCAAATCTGACCTTCACGATTCATTCTACGAGAAATAGCCTGGCGGGCAGCCTCGATTTGCTGCGCAGTAAGCCAACAATTTTCAAGGGTCTTGATACCGAAGGAACCGAAAGCAAGCTGGTTGCCACGCTGGGAGTTACCCTTCATGCGGTTCTTCTGTTCCCTTCTAAATTTTGTTCTCTTAGGTTGTAACATTGTAGTATTACTTTAAAAATATTTTTCCTAAAAACCTTAACTGACTGATTATCAATACTATAAGTTGCTTCAAGCCAGTTTTTGGGACTGCAAAGATAGTAAATTTTCTGCAAACCGCAATAGTCTTTAGAAAATTTTTCAATTATTTTCGACACGGAAATTTTTTGTTAAGTGCCTATATTCTGCGGCAGTTACGACATGCGCCCCAAATTTCTTTCCAACATTTTCGACACGGCCCGGTGAGCCGTAACTTACAGTGTTGGGCGGGGGGGCGAGGCGTGGGCTTAGGCCAGGGGCGCGAGACGGGTGGCTATTAGTGCAACGAAATACACCAGAACCACCTCCCATTGATTTCGTGGCAGGGTTTTGACTGATTCCGGCGGTTTCCCGGACACGAAATACACCACACACCGCTGTCATGGATTTCGTGGCAGGAATCTAATACTCACCGCAGCTCGAACGGGAGAAAACTTGCACCATGGTTGGTGATTAGGTGGATCAAATACCACCTCTGGTGATCCCGGTTGATGGTTTTGGGAAGGTTTTGGGATCACGGAAGGGGTCTGGTGAAAGGCCGTCGCGCGAGAGGGAGCGAGGAAGCTGCGGCTATCTCAACAGGTAAGTTGCAGTAAGCCAGAAGCCTCCGTTATGAGCGTGATCGTCGTGGCAGGGAGAAATGAAACCACGATCGAAACCTGCGGAAAGGCGGATTTTATTGTTGAGTTCAACGCCTGCATTAATACCAAGTCCGATATCAAACACTGGACAAGAGCTGGCAGCGTGCCAACTTCCATGCACAAAAGGAATTATGCGCAATCCAGCATACGGTCCGGCCTCTGCAAAAAGGGCAATGTCACCCAAACGGAAATTAAACCCGGCAAAAACCGGAACCTCAAGGTAAAGATTGCTGAGTTGTCCGGTATAATGAGTGCCGCCGGTACGCAAAGCCAGCCGAGCTCCGGGCTGAATGTAGAGGTCTGGCAAAATGACAGGAATAGTTAAATTCGCTCCTGCCTTCATCTGCACAGCGACAGAAGTTCTTCCGTAGTTATTCACAAAAAGATGAAGACCCGGTGCAGCGGAGAGACCTATGTTGAAGTGATTGATATCCCTCTTGTTATCGTCCTTCTCCTCGTCCTTTTTTGAGTCTTTCTTTTGAGGGGCTTGCTTGTTCTGGGTACTTCCCTGCTTGCTATTTGCGGCCTGTTTGTTATTGGAGGTCGACTTAGATTGGGAACCGCTCTGTTTGGCGTTTGTAGTCGACTTATTCTGGGAGCCGCTCTGCGAATTGGCCTGACTCCCCTTTGGGCTGCCTTGCGACTTGCTCTGAGACTGGGTCGTCGATTGTTTAGTCTGAGTCGATGATTTAGACTGTGTTGTTTTAGTTTGCGCCTGAGTTGCTTGCGACTTGCTCTGAGAAGAGGTTTTGGTCTGCACCTGGGTTGTCTGCGACTTACCGGAAGAAGATGTTGTGGTCTTAGATTTACTGGTGGTCTGGGCTGCGGCCCCAACAACTATCGCCAGGGCGGCAAAAAATAAAACTACTCTTTTCATAACCCCAAAGTTAGCAATTATTTAACAGGAAACAAACCGGCACCTCCGGAGCAATGTCAGCTGAAAGAACTAACACCCCCTCTTAATCCATCTACAGACACTCTTGCGGCGCCTTCAACTACCAGTACACGTTTAGGATTCCATAAAGTCGGACGTCTGCAGTCCGGTAATTGCAGCAGCTATCTCGGGCGACTGGCCATATTCTTTTACCATTTTTCATGCAATCTCGATTTGCTTTTTCCTCGCGCCTTCAGCAAGGCCTTCAGCCCGGCCCTCGGCAAAGCGATCCTCGCCGTACGCCATCCTCTCTTTGTCTGAAATCATAGATTTGAAGTAGTCCATCTTTTCGCTGTCCGGAACTGTTTTCAACCGCGCCGCTTCAACCACCCGGTCGAAGCGTTCGTTCATCCCTTCCGGCTTACCAGCAGATGTACAACTTTCCCGGATAATATGCATCCATCCCTCCACAAAATTCATCTCTGGCATCGCGACTTTCTGGAGCCTCGGTATTTGGCAGAGCAGTTAGTAGGTATAGCAGACATCAGCGGAAGTTTTCCTCGGGCGAGCGAGGAGAGTAACTGCACTAAACTCCCCGCAGCTCGGACGGGAGGAAACTTCCGCTATGGTTGGTGATTCGCTGGATCAAATACCACCTCTGGTGATCCCGGTTGATGGTTTTCGGCAGGATTTGGGATCACTGGAGGGGTCTGGTGATCCCGTTTGCCCGGTATTTTGCCGTTTCGGGATCACTGGAGGGGTCTGGTGATCCCGGAGGATATTCCAGTGCAGCACCGCCGCCGCGAAACGAAGGGGCGGATTCCGTTCCTACCCCCTCAGCAACATGGGACGGCGGGAGCAGAAAAGCCGGTTTCCGTTCCTGCCCCCGCAGCAGAATGGGATGGTGGGAGCAGAAAAGCCGGATTTCGTTCCTACCCTCTCAGCAACATGGGACGGTGGGCGCGGCACCGCCGCCGCGCGGGAGGCAGGCGCGGCGGCTGCGGGCACGCCGGCTGCGGCGAGCAACACCCGCATGGCGGGCTCTCCTCGCCGGCGGCCTGCTGCCGGGGACTCTGCCGAGGACAGAAGTTGCCGCCTTTTGTTAGCTGTCGGAATTCCGCCTTGGCGCCCGGCGGCCTGATACAAAGGCCGCCAGCCGCGACCTTAATCTGATCCTTTCCAGATACCGTTCCTACCCCCACAACAACTGGGGACGGCGGGAGCAGAAAAGCCGGATTTCGTTCCTACCCTCTCAGCAACATGGGACGGCGGGAGCAGCACCGCCGCCGCGACTGCGGAACGGAGCGGCCGGATGGGCGACTTCGTCTCGGGAGGAATTATCCCTTCGCTTCAAGCCCCTCCGACCGTCTCCGCCCCTTCGTTTCGCGGCGGTTTCCGTTCCTACCCCCGCAGCAGAATGGGACGGCGGGAGCAGAAACGCCGGATACCGTTCTTACCCCCGCAACAACATGGGACGGCTGGTGCAGAAAAGCCGGATTTCGTTCCTACCCTCTCAGCAACATGGGACGGTGGGCGCAAAAAAGCCGGTTTTCGTTCCTACCCCCGCAACAGAATGGGACGGCGGGAGCAAAAAGTCCAGTTTCCGTTCCTACCCCCGCAGCAGAATGGGACGACGTGAGTTCCGCTGGCGGCTAAATCGCAGTAAATCACGCAGTTATGCATTTTGCCTGCAAGAA